>JAJZQZ010000106.1 GCA_021802965.1 Actinomycetes bacterium | reverse complement strand
GCTCTTCCGATCTCCAGGTTGTAGCCCATCATCAGCGACGGCATGCCGCAGGCGACCTCGAGGTGCTCGATGCCGCGCATGACCGAGCCCCGAGCTTCCTCGAGGCTCTTGCCGTGCTCCTGGGTGACCAGCCGGGCCAGGTCCTCGTAGTGGTCCTCCATGGCGCGCTTCAGCTTGAAGAGGTACTGCACCCGGATCTGCGGCGGCGTCCGGCGCCATTCGTGGAAGGCCTCGTGTGCGGCCCGGGCGGCCTTGTCGACCTCGGCGGCGGTGGACATCGCCACGGTGGCGATCTCCTGCCCGGTGGCCGGGTTCTCGACCTTCAGGATGCGGCTGCTCTCGGAGGCGACGAACTCCCCCCTGATGTAGTTGGGCACCAGCCCGTAGTGGGCCTTGTACTCGGGTATGAGAACGACGGGGGCGTTTGAGACGGGCATGGGCGGGTCCTCCTCTGCAACAAGCGGCGCAGAACGGGGTTCTCAGGCGCTTCAACAGCCTGCTGGATCATGACATTCGCGGCTTAGCGTAGGACGCCGGCGTCCCCAGGTCGAGTGGTAACATGCACGGTGATGGCTGAGGAACGCAGCACATTGCACACTTCTGCCTCCATGCGTCCGGCGCTCACCCTGCGGGACTTGGTGGCCGAGAGCGAGTTCGGCCTGAATGTGCTCGTCGGTGTCGAGGCCCTCGAAGCGCCGGTGGAGGGCATCCACCTCTCCGAGCTTCAGGACCCCACGCCCTGGATGCTTCCCCGCAGCCTGCTTCTCTCCACCGGGCTGAACATCGTCCTGGACGCGACATTCGGCGAGCGCTTGGTCGACATCATGTCCGACGCCGGCATGGCGGGCATCGGCGTCGCGCTCGGTCACTACCTCGACGAGCTTCCGGAGTCCATGGCGGCCCGCGCTCGGGAGCGGGGCCTCCCCCTCTTCACTGTCCCCATGGACGTGCCCTTTCGCCGCATCACCGCCCACGTCTACTACGCGCTCAGCTCGCAAGACTCGTACCGCCTCCGACGCACGCTCTCTCTGCAGAGCCACCTCCTGGAGCTGCTCCTCGAGGAACGCGGGCCCTCGGAGCTGGTCGTGCAGCTGGCCGATCTGCTGGAGACCAGTGTCTTCCTCTTCGACGGCGGCGGCGAGCTGGTGGCTGAGGCCCAGGCCCAGGCGCGGTTCAGCCCTCAAGGGCGGAGGGCGTTGTGGGGGGCATATCTGGAGCACCGGGCCCGGCGCGAGGTGCTGCCTGCCTTTCAGCTTTCGGGCTTTCGCGTCTCGTACCGGGAGGCGTCGCTTTACGGACGGGTCGACCGAGTGCTCGTGGCCGCGTACCCCAACCGGCCGATCCCGGAGCTGGCCGAGACTACGCTGTCGTTCGCCCAGAAGCTCCTGACCCTCGACCGCCTGCGGGAGCGCGACGTCGCCGCTCTCCGTTCGCGCATGCGTACGGGCCTGCTCGACGACCTCGTGTCCGGCATCGGCGCCGAGCGCGATCTGGCGGAGCGCATGGCTTACCATGGCATCGACCCCGCGCGTGGTTGGCGGGTGGCCGTGCTCGACATCGCGGACGTGGCGGGGCGGCAGGCGGGGGAAGGGCCGCGGGTGACGCCCGAGTGGATTCCAGCGGCCCAGACTGCGGTGACGGCAATGCCAAGACGCGGCGCCTCGCCCACGGGCGACGCGGCCCCTGGTAAGAGTGGCGTCGCCGGCTCCCTGAGCGCGGGCCGCTCCGAGGAGCAGATCCAAGAGCTCAAGACCCTCTTCTTGGAGAGCGTCGACCGCTTTCTCGGCGATCACGGGCTGCCCTACCTCACGGTCCCCAAGAGCGACACCGTGGTCGCCCTGATCCAGTTCCCCGATACGGAGCGGGCGGCGGCCGAGCGCACCTTGGTGCCGCTCTGCCGGAGGGCGGAGGAGGAGGTCAGCGGCATCAGCGTCAGCATAGGAGTCTCCTCTCCCGGCCGGGGACCGATGGGGGTGGCGGCGGCGTTCCGGCAGGCGCTGGAGGCGGTCGCGCCGGCGAAGAGCTCGAGGCGGCAGGGGGGTCAAGCCATCCGGTTCTTCGACCAGATGCATCCCCAGGCGCGGCTGCTCGAACTGCAGAGCGCGGAGGGGCTCTCGGCCATCTACCAGGACACCGTGGCTCCCCTCGTGGAGCACGATCGCTCGCGCAATAGCCGCCTCGTCGACACGTTACGCGTCTTCCTGGGATCGGGCCGCTCGGTCCGCCGAGCGTCGGAGGTGCTCCATATGCACCGGAACACGCTGACCAAGCGGCTGGAGCGGATCGAGGCGATCCTGGGTCTGAGCCTGGAGTCGAACGACGACCTGGTGTCGCTGACGCTGGGACTCCGCGCCTACGATATGTTGGAGCGCGCACGAGGACTCTGACGAAAGTGAGGGTGGGCGCGGCGGATTTCGGTATCGTGTAAGCGGCGGGACCATCGCGACGCGGCAGCGCGGTGTAGGCGGTATGGCGGTGTGGTCCGTAGGCGGCTGACGACGAAGGGGGAGACCATGTTCTCGCTGGAAGGCAAAGTCGCGGTGGTAACCGGCGCGGCGTCGGGGATCGGCGCCGCGGTGGTCGAGCGGTTCGGCAAGGCCGGGGCCCACGTGGTGGCCGCCGATATCGGCGACGGCAGTGCGCTCGCGGAGGCGGTCGGCGGGATCTTCGTGCGCACCGACGTGTCCGACGAGGCCCAGGTCAAGGCTCTAATGGACACCGCAGCCGAGACATACGGCCATATCGACACCTGCATCAACAACGCCGGCATCTTCCGGGAGTCGCCTATCCTCGACACCACCGTCGAGATGTTCGAGTGGATCTATCGGGTGAACGCGGTGGGGGTGCTGCTGGGCATGAAGCACGCGGTCCCGCACATGCGCAGCGGCGGAGTGATCATCAACACCGCCTCGGCCGCTTCACTCATCGGGATGCCGGGCATCGTCGCCTACACCGCCTCCAAGCATGCGGTCCACGGCATGACCCGGGTGGCGGCTCTCGAGTTCGGCCCTCTGGGTATCCGGGTGAACTGCGTCTGCCCCATCTCGGTCGACACGGCCATGCTCGCCGCTCAGGACAACCGCAACGAGGAGATCGCCGTCAGTACGACGACCTCGCCTCTGGGGCGGATCATCGACCCGTCCGAGATCGCGGCCCTCTATCATTTCCTTGCCGCCGACGACTGCACGATGATCTCCGGCACGGCGATCTCGGTGGACGGCGCCTCCTTCGCCGGCTACAGTCAGGCCATGCTCGACGCGGTGGTGTCGGCGAGGCAGGGAGCCTGATCCGAGGCACGAGCGTCGACCCCGGGCGGCTGCCACGTGCTCTTCGATGGAGCGTCGAATCTCGCTCCGCCGACCCGCACTCACCCGAGGTCCGTTTCGCGCGTCACCCCCGATCCCCCTCCGGCGGCCAGATCTTTTTCCCGGCCCCTGTAATAAGTGGCCCCTTTTCGACATATACAGAGTAGAAGGACAACTGCGCACTCTAGGAGCTGAGGCTCGCGCAGTAGACTCGGTCGTTCGAGGGCAAGGAGGGCGCATGTCTCGGTTGGTCGGCTATCCGTACCAGTTCAGCCCGTCGGAGCTCTCGGGTTGGCGCCGGCATCGCCGCGCGCTTGCGGGCCTGTCTTGTGTTGCATTCCTGGGGATCATCGCTCTCGTCGCCTATCTCTATGTCGCCGGCTCTTCGGGCATCTCGTCCGCGGTCTTGGGCTTCATGGGTGCCTTTTCGGTCATCGGGTGCGTGAACAGCTACCTTCTCGGCGGAAGGGGGGCGCAGTTTCGGTCCTGGGATAGCCTCGGCCTTGTCTTGGGGCAGGGGATCTTGTGCCTCATGATGATGGTTGCCACAAACCCGGGGTACTGGACCGCCATGGGCGCCAGCGTCGTCTTTCTCCTGGTGGGCACCTACGCGATAACCTGCGTGACAAGCCCGGGGACTCTCTACGGAGCATCAGGATCGGCGTTGGTTCTCGTGTCCGGCCTAAACTCGCTCCTGTTGGTCACCCTGGTTGCTCGCCACGTCGGTCCGGCTTCATCTCCCGCCGGGCACGCGGTGCGCATCCTGTTCGTCCTTCTCGGCGTGTACGCCGTCTTCATGGGCCGCAGGACGGTCATGGTCTACCAGATGGCCCTCCAGGGGGTCCTCGTGCTCGGCGTTGGCGCGGGCGCGGTCGCCGCCGAGAGCAGCGTCAGATTGATCTTCATCCCGATCCTCGCGACGATCCTGGTTTCCGGATCCTTTCTCACCCTTGCGGTCAGATTCCCCCCTGTCGGTTTCCACGTGGAACAAGCGCTTGGACGGAGGACTCCGACCGGACATAGGCAAGCTCACTAGAACCGTGCGTTCCCTGCGGAGGGGAGGATGGCGGTCTACATCGCGGACCTCAATCCGCCCGCACTGGAGATCGTCGGCGGAAACGTGGGGCTGGGTGCTTCCAGTCGTGCTTACGGCCGTCGTCTCGACGGTCTTGGCCGCTTGTGGTTGCGGAGGCGAGTTGCCCGGGCCCAAAGCGAACACAGCCGAGGTGCGCGACCGCGCAGTCGAGTGGGTTCGTGCCTCGGAGACCGCCGTCACTGGCGCGACAGACACGTGGACGTACTACGACGGGGGCGACGGGGCTGTGTGGTCGCAGAAGCAGCCCTCGGAGTGGCCTCCGTTTGCACCGATGTTCATCCGCGGTGAGGACGTGATCTTCCCAGGGTCCGGCGAGAACGACACCGTCGCCGAGTGGGTCCACACCACGGTCAGCGAGTTGAACACGATCTACCGCGAGGCGGGGCCGGAGAAGGGCTGGCTAATGGTCAGAAACGCGCTCGGCCTAACCGTGGCCGCACGCATCGACAGCCCTCTGAACATCATGGAGCACGCCCAGTGGACAAAGAGCGAAGCTCAGGGCGACACGACGGTGCTTCGGGGGTCGGTGAACCGTGCGGATTTGGTGGGTTCAGATCTGCCACGCGAGGCCCTCGATCGATCGCGGCTCGTTGATCCCAACCGGCGGGGAGCATCTCGTGATGTTGCTCTCACCGTGTCGAACGCTGACGGCGCTCCCGTGAGCGGATGACCCGGGGGGCAGGGTCGCCGCCACGCATGACCCCCACCATTCACGGGTACACAGCGTCCCCGTGGAAGGATCCCAGTGCTGTCATGGACGAAATCTCCACTTTCCATCTTGCGTTTTTACCGTGTATATGGTGGAATCATAGGGAGCCAAGCTCTCGAGCCCCAGAAAGGAGGTGTGTCGCCACTGTTCCCGCTCGTGAAGGAGGAGGTGTAGATCAAGTTGGTCAATCGCAATGCTTTCTTCATCTTTCTGGCCGGGACCCTCATCTCCCTGGCCATCTTCCTGGGTCTCACCTGGGACACCCACCGGCAGGTGAACGCCCTCACCCACGCTGACAAGCTCAGCGAGGAGGTCGTCGCCGGCAAGCATGTGTGGGCCGGGAAGAACTGCAACGAATGCCATACCATTCTTGGCTTCGGCGTCTACTACGCGCCCGATCTCACAAAGGTGTACAAGCGGATCGGCGCCGCCGGCATCAAGGCTGCTGTCTTGCAGCCGGAGGTCACTTTCAAGAACTCCATCCGGCACATGCCCAACCTGGGCGTGACCGAAGAGCAGGCCACGCAGCTCGTCGCCTATTTCGAGTGGGTCAGCAACATCGACAACAATGACTGGCCCCCCCAGGATAGGCAGGCAGGCCAATCGGCCGCTCAGCGGAGACTCGAAGGCAGCGCCGGCCTCTCGGCGGGCGCGGCTGCCTTCAAAGAGAAGTGCATGGGGTGCCACTCCATCGGTGGAGCCGGCGGGAGCATCGGCCCGGCCCTCGACAAGGTGGGCACGAAGTTCGACGCGGCGACGATCACTAAGTTGATCGGCGACCCGCCCTCGGTCGTCCCGGGATCGAGGATGCCTCCTCAGACGGGTGTCAGTGCAGCCGACCGCCAGGCCATCGCTGAGTTCCTGGCGCAGCAGAAGTAGGGGGTGACAGGCATGGAACAGACATCCAAGGTCGACGCGTCCGTCGCGACCGCCACGACCACACAGACGGCGGACGCCGCGGGCGGCGCCATCGGCCGGACGCGCGTCGGAACCGCCCTCGTCCCCTACGCCTCGCAGCGAGTGGCGTATTGGTACTTCGTGATCGCGCTTGCTTTGTTCGGACTGCAATTGCTGGTGGGGCTCTGGCTGGCTGCCAGCTACGCCTTCACCATGCCCCAGGGCCTCGAGAACGCCCTGCCCTATGGCATGACACGGGCCATACACACGAACCTACTGGTCCTGTGGCTGCTCCTGGGTTTCATGGGCGGTACCTACTATCTGGTGCCGGAGGAGGCGCAACGCGAGATCTACAGTGTGAAGCTCGCCTACCTGCAGCTGATCGCCCTGGTGGGTACCGGCGTCACCGCCATCGTCGGCTTTCTCTTTGGGTGGACGCAGGGCAAGCCCATCCTGGAGATCCCTGTGCCGCTGGACTTCGTGGTGGTGCTCGGAGCGCTCATATTCCTGTTCAACGTGGGGATGACCGTCCTCCGCGGCAAGAAGACCGCCATCCTGGGCATGCTGCTTGGCGGCCTCGTCTTCCTGGCGTTGCTCTACATCTTCGGGATGCCCTTCTACCGCAACTTGACCATCGACTGGTACTACTGGTGGTGGGTGGTGCACCTGTGGGTCGAGGGCGCCTGGGAGCTGGTCACCGCGTCGATCCTGGCTTTTGTGCTGATCAAGGTCACGGGTGTCCAGCGGAAGGTCGTCGAGAAGTATCTCTATCTGGAGACCGCACTCTTCCTATTCACCGGCCTCGCCGGGACCGGCCATCACTACTACTGGATCGGTGCTCCCGACGTCTGGTTGTGGGTGGGCGCGATCTTCAGCGCCATGGAAGTGCTGCCCATCATCGCCATGGTGATCGACGCCTTCCTGACCAAGCGTCACGAGGGCTACGTCATCAAAGACAAGGTGGTGTGGACGTTCTGCATGGGCACGGCGATCGGACACCTCATCGGAGCCGGCGTCTGGGGCTTCGCTCACACCTTGCCGCAGATCAATTACTACACCCACGGTAGCCAGATCACGGCCAGTCACGGCCACATGGCGTTCTTCGGAGCTTATGCCCTGCTCAACTTTGCCATGTTCTGGTATGCGATTCCGAGGTTGCGTGGAATAACGCGCTACAAGCCCAGCCTGGCCATCGGCGGCTTCTGGATCATGTCTCTTGCGGTGATCGGCCTCGGTCTGGCCATGGCGGTAGCCGGCGTCATCCAAGTCTACGTGGAGCGGGTCCTGGGCCAGGGTTTTATGACGGCCCAGCTCCACATGCAGCTCTGGTTCAAGGTGGTCATGTTCTTCGGGGTGGTGCTTATCGCAGGCCTGGCCATGACGGCATGGACCATGCTCAAGGGCAGGCAGGAGGACTCGACCGAAGTAGAGGCGGTGGAGATCGTCTGAGACACGCGCGGTCTCGGCGGGCCATTGCCATTGCCGTGATGCAACATCAGCGGGGGGCCTCCGGGCCCCCCGCTTCGATTTTCAGCGCCCTCAGGGCGCCGGCTTGTAGCTGATCGGCAGTCCCACCGCGTCGCGCACCTGCTCCATCGTCGTGTGAGCGACCGCGCGGGCGCGCAGGCCCCCGTCGCGCAGCACGTCGAGGACGTAGTCGGGGTCGGCCTCCAGCTCTTTGCGCCGCTCGCGGAACGGGGCGAAGGTCTCTTCGAGCAATTCGTAGACCCGCTGCTTGACCTCGCCGTAGCCCATGCCCCCGGTGCGATAGCGCTCCTCCCAATCGGCGAGCTCGCCTGGGGAGGCCATGAGCTTCAACAACAAGAAGGGGGTGGAGGTCTCGGGATCCTTGGGCTCCTCCACTGGGGTGGAGTCGGTGACGATGCTCATCACCATCTTGCGTAGGGCCTTACCCTCTTCGAACATGCCGATGTCGTTGCCGTAGCTCTTCGACATCTTCTTGCCGTCGATCCCGGGCACGACCGCCGTCTCTTCGAGGATGTAGGCGTCGGGGATCTTGAAGATCTCGCCGAATTGATTGTTGAACTTCTGCGCTATGTCCCGCGTGATCTCGATGTGCTGCTTCTGGTCCTGTCCCACCGGCACCAGGTCGGCCAGATAGATGAGGATGTCGGCCGCCTGCAGCACGGGGTAGGCGAAGAGGCCGTGGTTCGCCATGAGCCCCTGAGCCACCTTGTCCTTGTAGCTGGTAGCGCGCTCGAGCAGGCCCATGGGCGTCACGCAGGAGAACATCCAGGTCAGCTCGGTAACCTCGGGCACATCCTGCTGAGTGAAGAGCACGGTCTTTTTCGGGTCGAGCCCGAGTGCCAGGTAATCAGTGGCCACGCCGATAGTGAGCGCGCGCAGTTCCTTCGGATCCTGCACGGTCGTGAGGGCATGGTAGCTCGCCATGAAGTAGAAGGCCTCGTTCTCGGCCTGCAGGGCCAGATGCTGGCGCATGGCCCCGAAGTAGTTGCCGATGTGGAGGCGACCCGATGGTTGGATGCCCGAGAGGATGCGCATGGATTCCCCTGTACCGTGTGCGGTTACGAGTGCCCTAGTCTAGCGAACGGGGAGGCGCGTGGCCAGGGCAGCGCCCTCCCACCGCATGCCGCACCGGCACCGTCGCAAGCGACGTCGGATATCGTCTGATTGCACGGTACATGGTTGGCTGATCGATAAGTACTGGAGGTGTCGACCGGCCGCGGCTCCCTCTGGTCCCTCCCGGTGTCTGCTCGGAACAGGGGCAGCCTCTAAGCCTCTTCGGCGCCGTCGTCGGCCGCTCCCACCGCCCCCGTCGATCCCGCCCCGGGCACGTTCGCGGTCGCCGCTGCCGACCAGTCTCCCACCCCGACTTCCCCGGGTGTCGGACGGATGCCGAAGGCGAACACGTCGGGGCGCGCGTAATGCCCGGCCGAGTCGCAGGCGTACTTCACCGGCACGATGTCGAAGAGGTCGATGTCGGCGTAGACGATGGCCTCGTCGTCGCGGTTCGGACCGGCGATGATCTGCCCGTCGGGCCCGACGATGGCGGTCCAGCCTCCCCCGACCCGGGCCATCTCGGGCTGCCCGGTGAGACCCATCTTCTCGAGGGTATCCTCGTCGATGCGCGACTGCACGTTGATCACGAAGGTCTGCCCGGCGAGAGCGTGGTGGCGGGCGGCCGCTTCGGTGACGTTGTCGAAGATGCCCGAGTGCGGGTTGTGGGTCAGAGCTGAGACCGCCGGCCAGACCCCGATGTGGATCTGCTCGCCCTTCATGGTCAGGGCGTAGCGGGCGAGATCCATGGTGTGCTCCCAGCAGATCAGACCGCCCAACTTGCCGTAAGGGGTGTCGAGCACGAAGACGTCGTTGGCGTCGCCCTTGCCCCAGATGGTGCGCTCGGCGTGAGTGGGCTGGAGCTTGCGGTGGCGGCCGATCAGAGCGCCCTGATCGTCGAAGTAGAGGAGCGTGTTGTAGAGGGTGCCGCCCTCGCGCTCGTTCACGCCCATCACGACGTAGGCCCCCGCCCGCCGCGCGGCCTCACCCAGGGCGTCCGTGGTGGCGCTGGGCACCTCGACGGCGTTGTCGAAGAGTTGGAAGAAGAGCGGCGCCCCGGTGGTCGGGGTGTGGGTCCAGATCCAGAAGGGGTAGCCGGCGATGAAGGCCTCGGGAAAGGCGATCAGGCGGGCGCCGTTCGCCCCCGCCTCTTGGATCAGCGAGCAGGCCTTGGCTACCGACGCCTCTCGGTCGAGGAACACCGTCGCGGCGTGCACTGCCGCCACCTTGGTCTTGGGATGGTGATCGCCCATGGAGTCCCCCCTTGCGGTCGCGCAGCGGTACGTCACCCCCTGAAATGCCTGCTGTCATCACAGTATGACCGCGTGGAACAGCGGGCGCAAGGGTAGAAACGGCGCGTGCCTTCCGTGGCGAGGCCCCCGGTGGAAGGGGCCCCGTTCAGTCCTGTGAGATCTGCTCCAGCATCTGCGCGAAGCCGGTGAGCTCGTCCCTCAGCTGCGCTTCGACAGCCGGGAGGTCGTCCATCAAAGTGGCGATCTGGCGCACGTCCAGGTTGTACGTGTACACGTTGCGCACCACATGGCGGAATCCTCGGTAGCGGTCCAGCCGGTCCATCAGATCGACGGTGACCGCGGCGGGTCGGACCCCCGGTAGCTCAGCCGCCATCTGACGCAGCAGCTCCTGGTGCCAGCTGGGGCCGGAAGGAAGCGCATGGTCCACCCGGTCGGCGACGAGCTCGAAGATGTGCTCCAGGCCCGCATAGAAGCTATGGAGGTTGAGGGCTACCGCGTCCACGAGGAAATCGTCGGGGGACGGTCGAACCTCGGCCCAGATGCGGCAGGCACGCTCGGCGACCCGGGCAAGCTCGGCCAGCTCCAGCCGGATGCGCCCGGCAATCGCTCGATTCGGGTCGCTCACAGGGGGAGTCCCGTCCGTAGTACCGACGCGCGTAGGCCGGGGCGGCACCGGTCGAGATCGACGAGATCCACCTCGAACTCTCGAGAGACATCCTCCATCGCCGCCACAGCCACGAAGTAGTCGTCTGACTCCAGTCCACCGGCTGCCATATCGATGTCAGAGGCCGGTCCGAACATCCCCTCTTGGACCAGGGAGCCGAAGAGGAGCACAGACGTGACTCGGAATCGCGTGCGAAGGACTTCGGCAGCTTCACGGGCCGTCGCAAGCGCCCGCGCCCGTCGTTCCTCGAGGGCGACAGCCGCCTCTTCGCGTCGCCGTTTGGCCGTCGCACGATACGCGGCGAGCTGATTCGGTGTCGTTGAGATGCTCACGGTATTCTCGAGAACGATACCATGACGGTGTCCGGAGCGAGGGTCCCAGAACTCTCAGCCCCTCGGAGAACTGGTCGGACGAGAAGCCGGAGTAGGGGCCGGGGCTACCACTCCTCGGCCGCCCGTTCGGGGCCGCCGCCGACCGTCCGGTGAACGTCGTCGGGAATCCCAAGGCTCCCGTCCGTACTGGCGCCGCCGCCCCAACTATGCTACTAATTCCACAAGCGCATGCGTGCGCGACATAGCTGCCGCTACGGCGACCGTTGCCGGCTCGGGATACGTCATCCCGGCAGCCGGCGTGGTAGGAGCTCTAGTGATCCAGCGTCGATACCTTGTCGGGCTATAGGGTTTTCGGCTGCTGGGTCTTTTTGCTTTCTGGGAGGCTGCCAGGACCAGCGAGGATGCGAACCAGGCGCAGGCGTCCGGACGAAAGGATTGGCGAGCAGGCTATGGACATCCAGGAAGAAGCGCTCCAGCTTCACGAGCAGTGGCGGGGGAAGATCGAGGTCGTCAGCCGCGTCGGCGTGGACTGCAAGCATGACCTCTCCACAGCGTACACCCCGGGCGTGGCCGAGCCCTGCCGGGAGATTCACAAGAACCCCGAGCTGGTCGACCTCTACACTCGGCGCTGGAACCTGGTGGCCGTGGTCTCCGACGGGACGGCGGTCCTCGGCCTGGGTGACATCGGTCCCCGCGCCGCCATGCCCGTGATGGAG
>JAJZQZ010000105.1 GCA_021802965.1 Actinomycetes bacterium | reverse complement strand
GGCAGAAGATCGGGCTCGGGGAAGTAGCGGTAGTCGTGCGCCTCCTCCTTGCTGCGCAGGATGGAGATGCCGCCCGTGGCCGGATCGAAGTGGACGGTCGCCTGCTCGATGGTCTCCCCCGCGTCGCGGGCGCGCATCTGGCGCTCTATCTCTGCTTCGAGACCGCGCTGCAGGAAGCGGAAGGAGTTCATGTTCTTGAGCTCGGTCTTGACCCCGAAGCTATCTCCCGGCCGGCGCATGCTGATGTTGGCGTCGCAGCGCAGCGAGCCTTCTTCCATGTTGACGTCGGAGACGTCCAGGTGCTCCAGCAGGCTCTTCAGCTGGGTCAGGAAGGCCCGGGCCTGCTCGGGAGAACGGATGTCGGGCTCGCTGACGATCTCGACGAGGGGTGTGCCGCCGCGGTTGAAGTCGACGAGGGAGTGGTCCGCCCCATGGATCCGACCGGTCGCTCCGCCTGCGTGGATGAGCTTGGCCGCGTCCTCCTCCATGTGCACGCGCGTGATGCCCACCCGGTAAGTCTCACCGTCGTCGAGCGCCACATCAAGGTGCCCGCCCACTCCGAGGGGGAGGTCGTATTGGGATATCTGATAGCCCTTGGGCAGGTCGGGATAGAAGTAGTTCTTGCGGTGAAAGGTGGTGTGCCCGGTGACCGCGCAATCGAGAGCCAGGGCGATGCGGGTGGCGTACTCGACCGCCCGTTCGTTGGCCACGGGCAGCGTGCCCGGGTGTCCCAGGCAGATGGGACACACGTGGGTGTTCGGGTCGCCCCCGAAGGTGACGGCGCACGGGCAGAACATCTTGGTGTTGGTCTTGAGCTGGACGTGGATCTCGAGCCCGATGACCGGTTCCCAGGTGCTCACGATTCCACCCCCGCGATCTGGGGCCGGACGGGCACGGCGAGCCGGGCCTCGATGGCATGGGCCGCCTCGAGCAGGGCCTGCTCGCTGAAATGCGGGCCGATGATCTGCAGACCCACGGGCAGGCCCTCGGAGAAGCCGGCGGGCACGCTCATCGCGGGGAGCCCGGCCAGGTTGACCGGGATCGTGCACAGGTCGGAGAGGTACATGGCGAGAGGGTCGGCGGTGCGCTCGCCGATCTTGAAAGCCACGGTGGGCGAGGTCGGGGAAATGAGCAGGTCGAACCGCCGGAACGCCTGCTCGAAGTCACGGATGATCAGGGTGCGCGTCCGCTGGGCCTGGCCGTAGTAGGCGTCGTAGTAGCCGGCGGAGAGCACGTAGGTGCCGATCATGATGCGCCGCTTGACCTCCGGACCGAAGCCCTCACTGCGGGTGCGCGTGTACATCTCGAGCAGGTCCTCGCTGTGGGCGGTGCGGTGGCCGTAGCGGACCCCGTCGAAACGGGCCAGGTTGGAGCTGGCCTCGGCGGGAGCGATGATGTAGTAGGCGGCCACCCCTTTCTGCACAGAGGGCAGGCTCACCTCTTCGCACTCGCCCCCCAAGGCCTCGATGGCCTTGACGGTCTCAGCGAACACCCTGCGCACGCCCGGCTCACACGCTTCGCCCAGGTACTCGCTGACGATCCCGAACCGGCGGCCGGTGAGGTCGGTGGCCGTGGGCGGGACGATGGGCGCGGGCAGGCCGGTGCTGGTGGAGTCGCGAGGGTCGCGCGCGGACACCAGCGAAAGGAGAGCGGCAGCGTCGTCGACGGTGCGCGTCAGGGGACCGATCTGGTCCAGGGAGCTGGCGAAAGCCACCAGGCCGTATCGGCTGACCGCGCCGTAGGTCGGCTTCATGCCCACGACGCCGCAGAGCGAGGCCGGCTGCCGTATGGAACCACCCGTATCAGTGCCCAGCGCCCAGGGGGCCTGGGCGGCGGCGACGCACGCGGCCGAGCCGCCGCTGGAGCCGCCGGGCACCCGGTCGAGGTCCCAGGGGTTGCGGGTGACGTGGTAGCTGGAGTTCTCGGTGGAGCTGCCCATGGCGAACTCGTCCATGTTGAGCCGGCCGAGGAACACCAGGCCGGCGTCGCGCAGGCGCGTGACGGCCGTGGCGTCGTAGGGCGGGCGGTAACCCCTGAGAATGCGCGAGCCGCAGGTGGTCTCCCACCCCTGGACGCACAGGATGTCCTTGAGGGCGATGGGCACGCCCTCCCAGGGACCGCGGTCGGCCGGGTCCTTGGCATCCACCGCCCCAGCCTGGGCCAACGCCCCTTCGGTGTCCACCGACAGGTAGGCGGACACGTGCTCGTCAGTCGCCGCGATGCGATCGAGGAAGATGCGGGTCAGCTCTGTCGAGGAAGCTTCGCCGGAGGCGAGTAGCTCCCGGCAGCGCGTCGCGGTGAGCTCGAAGGCGTCCACGGGCGGCCTAGCCTATGCGGGGGACGGCGAACTGCCCCCGCTCGACATCCGGAGCCCCGGCGACCGCCTCTTCGTGGTCCAGTCCCTCCCAGGGCACATCCGGGCGGAACACGTTCTTGAGGGCGACGGCGTGGGCCGTCGGCGGCACCCCGGCCAGATCCAGCTCCCCGAGCGTCTGGACATAGTCCAGTATGAGGGACAGGTCGTGCCGTAAGCTCTCGAGCTCGTCTTCCTCGAGGCCGAGTCGCGACAGACGGGCGATGTGCTCGACCTCGGCGCGGGTGATCACGGGCGCACTCCTGACTTGAGGGGGGGGACGGGCTGATTATAGCCGCGCCACCGGTCGCTGACGAACCCGAGGCCCGTCCCCAAAAGGAGAGGGCGCCCCGTCGGGCGCCCTGAGAGGAGAAAGGAGAGCTTGGATGGGAAACTCTCTAGGCCCCTTTATCGGCACCCACCGCCACGACTTTAGCCTCTGCGGCTAATTGCCCAACGGCCTCTTAGAACTGGTTTCAGAATGACGCTTCGCAGTCAGGGCGCGATGGGTGGATGAGGGGCAAGGACGAAGCAGCCGCGCCGCCCAGTGCGTCCGCGGCGGCCGAGGTTTCATTCTGAAACCGGTTCTTAGAGCAGGTCTTTCAGGCCTTGCGCATCACGATAGTTCTTCAGTCGGTTCAGGGTCTTGGCCTCGACTTGGCGGATGCGCTCCCGAGTGACACCGAAGCGCTCGCCCACCTCCTCGAGAGTGCGCGGTTGCTCGCCGCGCAGCCCGAAGCGGAGCTCGATGACCTTTCGCTCCCGGGTGGACAGGGTGTCGAGGACCCGGATGAGCTCCTCGTGGCGGATCTTGCGCGCGACCACCTCGAGAGGCTGGTCGATCTCTAGGTCCTCGACGAAGTCACCGAGCTCGGAATCGTCCTCCTCGCCGAGGGGGGTCTCCAGGGAGATGGGCTCCTGGGAGGCCTTCATGATCTCGCGGACCCGCGCCGGCGGCACGTCCATCTCGGCCGCGACCTCGGCCACGCTCGGCTCCCGGCCGTTCTGCTGTAGCAGGCGGCGCTGCACCGCTTTCATCCGGTTGATGGTCTCTACCATGTGCACCGGGACGCGGATCGTCCGAGCCTGGTCGGCTATCGCCCGGGTGATTGCCTGCCGTATCCACCAGGTGGCGTACGTGGAGAACTTGAAGCCGCGGCCGGGGTCGAACTTCTCCACGGCTCGGATGAGGCCCAGGTTGCCCTCCTGGATCAGGTCGAGGAAGAGGAGACCGCGTCCCACGTAGCGTTTGGCGATCGAGACCACGAGGCGCAGGTTGGCCTCGGTCAGCTGCCGCTTCGCCTCCATGTCCCTGCAGCGCACGCGCTCGGCCAGGTCGATCTCCTGGGCCGCCGACAGGAGCGGCACCTTGCCGATCTCCTTCAGATAGAGACGCACCGGATCGCTGGACGAGTGATCGATGGCCAGATCGAGCTGGTTCAGAAAGCGCTCCTCCTCGGAGTAGTCTCCGGGGCTCTCCGCGTCTTCCTCGCGCTCGCAGATCTCGATGCCCATATCGCCGAGGTCGCTGTAGAGAGTCTCGAGCTCGTCCGAGCTGAGGTCCTGCTCCTGCAGCATGTGGCTGATCTCGTCGGTCGAGAGAAAGCCCTTCTTCCGGCCCCGCGCGATCACCGCGTGCAGCGCCTTGCTCTCGGTCGATGTTCCTTCGGTCATCACGACCCCCTACTCGTCCATGCGCGAGATCAGCTCGCGGACCTGCTGAAGACGCTGATCCTTCTCCCGAAGTCGACGTTTGGCGTCGGCATCGGCCGTCCCTTCCTCCAATGCGCGGCGCAGGGGGGCCATCTCGCGCAGGTAGGCCAGCTCCAGCAGGCGCAGGTGCTGCTCTTCGAGCTTCCTCTCCGTGAAGATGGCCGGGTCGGTCTCCACAGCCAGCCGCACGAAGAAGCGGCCCACCTCGGAGTCCAGACGGGTGAGGCCCTTCAGGCTTTCAACGGCGTCCTCGGCCACCAGGACAGCGCTGAGCCCCTCGAACACCTGCCGGTGCACGGGGTCGACGAAATGCGCGGAGGTGAGCGTCTCGACCAGCGGGACAGCCGCGCCCGGGTTGCTCACAGCCGCGACCAGGAACTCCCGCTCCACCACCGACTCCGGCGAACGTAGCCCCTCCTCGTAGCCGCCCCGCGCCGGCGGGGAGATGACGGCGCCGGATGACCCTGTCACGGTACCGCCCGCGGACCGGCCTCGAGTCGCAGTCCGCCTCGATCGACCCGGAGCCCCGCGCAGAAGCGACTCGACGCTGCCGGCCGAAAGGCGCAGCCGGTCGGCGATGATTCTGATCTCCTCCTCACGTTCCTTGCGCGAGGAGGCCCGCGAGAGCACCTTCTCGACCTCCTCGAAGGCGCGCACCCGACCCGCCGAGGTCGTCAGGTCGTTCTTCTCCAAGGTCCGTTCGAGCTCGTATCCCAGGATGGAGACCTTGCCGGCGGTGAGGCGGGCGACCGCTTCCGCTCCGCCCTCGGTGGCGGCGTCGGCGGGGTCCTGCCCACTCGGCAGCTTGACCACCAGGGGGCGGAGCCCCTGGGCGCGGGCCAACTCACCCGAGCGGAGAGCGGCTTCGGCTCCCGCCCGATCGGCGTCGAACATGAAGGTGACGTTGGGGGTGAAGCGCGTCATGAGCTCGAGCTGGGTCTCGGTGAGGGCGGTGCCCATCGAGGCCACCACGTTGCGGACCCCAGCCTGCGCCAGACCCAGCACGTCGGTGTATCCCTCGACCACCAACACCTCGTCCACCTCCGCGATAGCGCGACGGGCCTGGAACAAACCGTACAACAAGCGGCCCTTCTGATAGAGCGGTCCCTCGGGAGAGTTGAGGTACTTGGGACTCTCGTCTCCGATACTGCGGCCTCCGAAACCAACCACCCTTCCGCGGTGGTCGGTCAGGGGGAACATGAGCCGTCCGCGAAATCGGTCGTAGGTCTTGCCGGGCTGCCGGACGAGCAGGCCGGCGGCCTCCAGCTCCTGCTCTCGAAAGCCCTGCTGCAAAGCTTTCGCGTGCAGCCGCCGCCACCCTTGCGGTGCGACTCCGACCCGGTACTCCTCGCATACGTCCCGCTGGAACCCCCGCCCGAGCAAGTAGTCGCGCGCCTGTGAGCCTTCCTTGCTTTCCCACAAGAATCTCTGGTAAAACGCCGTCGCCTTCTCCAGGAGCTCGAGCAGCCGACGCTCCCCGCTGTGCGCCTCCCGGGCCCCTCCGCCCGCCTCGTCGAACTCCAGGGGCACCGAGAAACGTTCGGCCAATTGCTCCGCCGCTTCGACGAACGAGAGGTTCTCCATGCGCTGCAGGAAGGTGAAGACGTTGCCGCCCTCGCCGCAGCCGAAGCAGTAGTACAAGCCCTTTGACCCGTCGACGGTGAAGGAGGCGGTCTTTTCTTGATGGAAGGGACAGAGCCCCGTGTACTTGACCCCCCGCTGGCGCAGACTCGTGTACCCCGAGATCACCTCCACCAGGTCCGCCCGATCGAGCAGTGCGTCCAGACTGCTCTGCTTTATCCGTCCGCTCACCGCTCAACGCTCCCAGGCACGCGGGACGAAGGTATCGAAATAGACCTTCTGCACGTAACGGTCGGTCATGCCGGCTATGTGGTCGGTCACCGAACGCACGAGCACCTCGTCGTAACCGCCATCGGCCGTCGTACCCGGCCCGACATCGTCGCAGCAGCTGAGCGGGAGGAGCTCGGGATGCGCCAGGTAGTGATGGAACAGGCCGTCGAGAAGGGCCAGGATCCTCTCGTTGCCGCTCTCCTCCGCCGAGCGGGCGTAGACGGTGCGGAAGAGGAAGGACCGGAGCTCGTCCATGGCCTCGGCGACCGCCGGGCTCTGCACGATGTCGCCCGCGTCGTCGCTCGCGTCGACCAGGTCGTGCACCAGCGCGTCGATGCGCTCGGACCCGGTCTCGCCCAGGAGCGCGATCGGCCCGGGAGGCAGGTCGTCCGCCGACACCAGGCCCGCCCGCAGGGCGTCGTCGATGTCGTGGTTGATGTATGCCACCCGGTCGCAGACCCGAACCACGCGCCCCTCGAGCGTGGCCGGCGGGTCGTCACCGGTGTGCCCAAGGATACCGTCGCGCACCTCCCAGGTGAGGTTGAGGCCGCGGCCCTGGTTCTCGAGCACCTCGACCACCCGCAGGCTCTGCTCGTTGTGGCGGAAGCCGGAGCGGCCGAGGTTGCGCAGAACGGCGTCGAGCGCCTCCTCCCCCGCATGGCCGAAGGGGGTGTGGCCGAGGTCGTGGCCCAGAGAGATCGCCTCCGCGAGATCCTCGTTCAGACGGAGGGCGCGGGCGACGGTGCGGGCGATGCCGGACACTTCGAGGGTGTGCGTGAGGCGGGTGCGGTAGTGGTCGCCCTCGGGAGAGATGAACACCTGGGTCTTGTGCT
The DNA here is from genome assembly GCA_021802965.1 of Actinomycetes bacterium. GTDB lineage: Bacteria > Actinomycetota > Thermoleophilia > RBG-16-64-13 > RBG-16-64-13 > JAJZQZ01. The sequence goes on along the minus strand of JAJZQZ010000105.1, from coordinate 4,805 downwards.
TGAGCCGGCGGAACGCCTTGCAGTGCACGATGCGGTCACGGTCGCGCTGATACTCGGTGCGCACGCCGCAGGGCTCTTCCTCGCGCTCCCTGCCCCGCGACGATGCCGCCCGTTGGGCCCACGACGAGAGACCGGCTTCGAGCCGGTCGGAGAGCAGCGTCACCCTCCCCGGGCGCTCGCGCTTCATCGGGGAGACCTCGCCACCGCCGGTGGAACAGGCGCGGGCGGGGGGGTCTCGACTAGTCGCGCACTTCCGCGGCCGCGCCTTCCTCGAGCACCGCCTGCGCCGCCGAGAGCCGAGCGACCGGGACCCGGTACGGGCTGCAGCTCACATAGTCGAGATTCGTGCGGTGACAGAACTTTACGCTCGACGGTTCACCCCCGTGCTCGCCGCAGATGCCGAGCTTGATATCGGGCTTGACGGCCCGGCTCCTTTCGGCCGCGATCGCTATCAGCTGACCAACTCCGTCCTGATCGAGCTTCTCGAAGGGGTTGTCGGCGATGACCCCCTCGCGCAGGTAGAAGGTAAGGAACTTGCCCTCGGCGTCGTCGCGAGAGAACCCCAAGGTGGTCTGGGTCAAATCGTTGGTGCCGAAGCTGAAGAAGTCGGCGTGCTCGGCGATCTCGCCGGCGGTTAGAGCGGCCCGCGGCAACTCTATCATCGTGCCGACCTTGTACGGGATCTGACTCTCGCGTTGCGCGAGCACCGCGTCGGCCGAGCGCACGGTCAGGTCGCGCATGAGCTCGAGTTCCTTCGCGAACCCGACGAGCGGGATCATGATCTCGACGTGGGGCATGTCGCCGGTGGCTGCCAGCACGTCGCAGGCCGCCTCCATGATGGCCCGGACCTGCATGGCGTACATCTCCGGGTACTGGACGCCCAGACGGCAGCCGCGGGTGCCCAGCATCGGGTTCATCTCATGCAGCACCTTGACCTTGTGAGCCAGTATCTCCTGATGGTGGATCTCCTCGAAATTGGCCCCGGTGAGGCGCAGGCGCTCGAGTTCGACCATGAGGTGGGTGTAGTCGGGGAGGAACTCGTGCAGGGGCGGGTCGAGCAGGCGGATGGTCACGGGCAGCCCGACCATCGCTCGGAAGATGCCGTCAAAATCGGCCCGCTGGAACGGCAGGAGCTCGGCCAGGTGCATCTCCCGCTCCTCGACGGTCTCGGCCATGATCATCGCGCGGACGTGAGGCAGCCGATCCTCGGCCATGAACATGTGCTCGGTGCGGCAGAGCCCGATGCCTTCGGCCCCGAACTCCCGGGCGCGGACGGCGTCCTCCGGGGTGTCGGCGTTGGTGCGGACACCGAGGCGGCGGATATCGTCGGCCCAGCCCAATACCGTGTCGAAGTTCTCGTTTATCTGCGGCGGCACCAGCCCCACCTTGCCCAGGATGACCCGGCCGGTCGTGCCGTCCATGGTGATCCAGTCGCCCTCGCGGACCACCGTCTTGCCGACGCTGAAGGTGTGCGCCTGCTGGTCGATCTTGATGTCGGCGGCGCCGGCGATGCACGGCTTGCCCATGCCCCGGGCCACCACGGCGGCGTGCGAGGTCATGCCCCCATGACTGGTTATGACCCCCTGGGCCATGATGAGCCCGTGGATATCGTCCGGGTTGGTCTCCCAGCGCACCAGGATGACCTTGTCACCCTTGCTGCCCCGTTCCTCGGCGACGTCGGCGTCGAAGACCACCTTGCCCACGGCGGCTCCGGGCGAAGCGTTGAGGCCGGTGGTCAGCACCTCCTGGCTCACCTTCGTGCCCAGCATCGGGTGCAGGAGCTGGTCGAGCTGGGCCGGGTCGATCCTCTGGATGGCCTCGTTCTTGGTGATCAGACGCTCATCGACCATGTCCACGGCCATCTGCAGGGCGGCGGCGGCGGTGCGCTTGCCGTTGCGTGTCTGGAGCATGTAGAGCTTGCTCTCCTCGATGGTGAACTCGAGGTCCTGCATGTCCCGGTAGTGCTTCTCGAGAGTCTCCCGGATCTGGTAGAGCTGCTGCAGGGCATGAGGCATCACCGCGCCCATCTCCTCGAGCGGACGAGGGTGGCGCACGCCGGCCACGACGTCCTCGCCCTGGGCGTTCATCAGGAACTCGCCGTAGAAGCGATTGGCCCCGGTGGAGGGGTCGCGGGTGAACGCCACGCCGGTGCCCGAGGTCTCGCCCTTGTTGCCGAAGACCATCGATTGGACGTTGACGGCCGTCCCCAGGTCGTCGGGGATGTTGTTGAGCCTTCGGTACACCTTGGCCCGCTGATTGTCCCAGCTGCGGAACACGGCCTGGACCGCGAGGTCGAGCTGCACCCGCGGGTCTGCGGGGAAGCCCGAGCCTGTCTCTTCCTCGAGGATCGCCTTGAAGCGGAGGGTTATGTCCTGCAGATCCTCGGCCGTCAGATCGGTGTCTTCGGCGGCCTTAGCCTGCTCCTTCTTGGCGCTCAGCACATCTTCGAACCTCTGCGACTCGACCCCCATCACCACATCCCCGAACATCTGGATGAACCGACGGTAGGAGTCGTAGGCGAAGCGCGAATTGCCTGTGAGGCGGGCCATGCCCGCCACCGTGTCGTCGTTGAGACCCAGGTTGAGGATCGTGTCCATCATGCCGGGCATCGAGAAGACCGCCCCGGAGCGGACGGAGACGAGGAGCGGATCGGCCGGATCGCCGAAGGTCTTGCCCGTGAGCTTCTCGAGCGCCTGGAGGTGCGCCTCGATCTCCGCTGAAAGCCCTTCGGGGTACCGCCCCCTGCGCGAGTAATCGATGCAGGCCTCGGTGGTGATGGTGAAACCGGGCGGCACCGGGATGCCGATGCTGGTCATCTCGGCGAGGTTGGCCCCCTTGCCCCCGAGAAGCGGCTTCAGCTGGGCATTGCCTTCCGCGAAATCGTACACGAACTTCTTCGCATCCATCTGGGAAACGCTCCTTCGGAACTGGCGCAGGGGACTGACCGGGCGTACGCTGTCTACGGCCCGGGGAAGTAGACCGCGCTCCCCGGAGGCCGATTATTGTAACGAACGGCCACTCGCTTGTGAAGCAGGGGACGTGCCGCCGTTCATCGTGTCCCGTCTTGAACCGATCGACACATTCCAGGTGCATCTTTGCGCTTCGAGTACTATCCTTACATGACGCCCGACCAAGGGGATATCTCTGTCGTCCTCGCCCCGAGCCCCGGGACGAGCCATACCAACGAGGAGGTAGGCGATGGCGAATGCCAGAGTTGTGGGTCCGCGAGCGCGCGAGCGTGAGAGAGCCACGACGGCCATAGCGGCGGCCTTGGCGATCATGTCCCGCAGCCCGGACCGTGCCGGCCGCGCTCTCGCGGGAGGTCTTTACCGCATCTCCCGGACCGAACAGCAGCGCATGATCGCCGAATGGGTGAAGGAGTATCTCGCTCCCGGCAGTCCCGGAGCCGCCTATGCCGCTCGTCTCACCCGCCAGCTGCACCCCAACGTACGGAAGCGCTTTCTCGCCGGCTTCATCGCCAATCTCTTCTTCCGTGATCCTCAGGTATCGGAACGCTTGAAGAAAGAGCTGGGCATCAACGCCCCAAACCTGCTCGCCATCAGCCCGTCGATGCGATGCAACCTGCGGTGCACGGGCTGCTACGCCGGGGAGTACGACCGCAAGGACGACATGCCCCCCGAGCTGTTCGACCGGATACTCACCGAGGCCGAGAGCATCGGCACCCGGGTCTTCATCCTCATAGGTGGGGAGCCCTTCATGTGGCCCCCGCTGCTCGACATCATCTCCCGGCACCGGGATTCTCAGTTCCAGATATACACCAACTCGAGCATGCTCGACGACGCCATGGTCGAACGGATCGTCGAGCTGGGCAACATCGCGCCGGCGGTCAGCATCGAGGGCGGCCGGGAGCATACCGACGCCCGGCGGGGCAAGGGCACGTACGACAAGGTCATCGGCGCCATGGCCCGCCTGCGCGACGCTGGAGTGATGTTCAGCTACTCGGCCACGGCCACGCGCCAGAACCTCGACGACATCACGTCCGACGCGTTCGTCGACCTGATGGTCGAGCTGGGGGCGATGTACGGCTGGTACTTCATGTACGCGCCCGTAGGCATGGACCCCGACCTGGAGCTGATGCTCACGCCCCCCGAGCGCGACCGCCTGCGCCGCGAGGTGCAGCGCCTGCGCACCGAGAAACCCATCCTGCTGGGCGACTTCTGGCACGACGGCATCCTGACCGGCGGCTGCCTGTCGGCGGGGCGCAAGTACGTGCACATCAACAACAAGGGCGACGTGGAGCCTTGCGTCTTCTGCCACTTCGCCGTCGACAACCTGCATGACATGTCGCTTGTCGACGCCCTGGCTTCGGACTTCTTCCGCGACCTGCGCCGGATGCAGCCTTTCGGCCACAATCTGCTGCGTCCCTGCCCCCTGATCGACCACCCGGGCGTCATCAGAGGCGCCGTGCAGAAGCACGGAGCCTACGCCACGCACCCCGGAGCGGAGTCCATGGTCACTGACCTGCAGCCTGGTCTGCGAGAGTACGCGACCGGCGTGCGCGACGTGTTCGCACCGGTGTGGGAAGAGGAATACGACTGGGCCCGGCGTTGGCTCTCGAGCGACCCGGAATGGAACCGGCGGCACGACCGAGCCATGGACGCCGAAGAGGAGATGACGGTGGAACGTTCCGTCGTCGTCGGCGAACCGGCAGAGGCCGAGCCGGCCGGTTGGGCGCCCTTGCCAGACCTGTCGGAACCGGCCACCGAGCCGGTCTGAGACTCATCGTGGCGGCGGCTGCCGGAGAGCAGCCGCCGCCACATCACTTTTCCGCTCAGCCTCGACGC
>JAJZQZ010000104.1 GCA_021802965.1 Actinomycetes bacterium | reverse complement strand
ATCTCAGCGACCCTAGCCGGGGACATGCAACCGTCGCCGAAGGTTCGACAAAGGGTGGCCAAAGAATGGGGCGAGGCGTGCAAGGGACGACCGGTGCCCTGCCCATTCCCCACCGTCTGCGTGAAGATCGTCGTCGAGCAGCTCGGTGCTGCGGTCCTACACGATCGTCAGTCGTCTCCTGCCCGTCCAGACCCATCGCCCCGAGGTGACGCGTTCGGCGAGCAGCGCCCGCACGCCGTCGGCTATGGCCTGCCACTCATCGTCGCTGCGGGGTCGGTGGGAGCGCAGAGTTCCGAGTCCGGCTGGTCGATCGTCTCTGGCGAGGATGGCTGCCTGCGGCGCGTTGATGCGATTGCGGACCCTCTGCCATTCGCCGAAGTCGACGCGGCGGTTCATGCCGGCCCTCCCAGGATGTCCTCCAGCCGCACTCCCACCTCCATCTCCGTGGCCCGGCTCCGGAGGTACCCGACGTCCAAGTCACCGCGATGCGCGGTCACAAGAACCTCCGCCCAGCGGCAGTCATCGTCCGAGGACCAGTGCACGCAGGCGGCCAGCCGGTCTACGATGACGTCCTCCAGTCCGAGGACGTATGCGATGGTTCCCGCAACCCGAACCTCGGTGAGGCGGTCACGCTGTCCTGGGGCGAGGCTACTGCTCGGCGCCTCCACGACCACACCGAGGTCCTCGCGGACCCAGTGGCGCCCGCGGCGTTCGAACCCCCAGCCTCCGAGGATCACATCCAGGGGCTCCGACGCGCTCACCACGTCGATGTCGACCGTGGCATACCCTCCGGCCGAGTAGAACTCGACCGCGTGGCCCCCCGCGATCACCGGAGGCAACCACCCGCGGCTTTCGCATGCCGCGGTCAGCCGACCTACGAAGGCCAGGCGCTTCTCCAGAAGGTCCCCGAACCCCGAGAGGAACCTCTCCAGTTCGTCGGCGCCTGCGCCCGGCAGGTCCGGGCCTGCCGACCCCCGTGCTCCCGGCCCGCGTGCCTGCGAGGCCAGCCAGCGGTCGATGTCGGCGGGTCGAAACCGCCAGCGCCCACCCACGCGAAGGCTGGGGATGCGACCGTCGCGAGCCATCTGATACACGGTCCGCACCGAGAGTCCCAACTGACCGGCCGTTTGTCTGACATCCCAGAGCTCGTCCATGCCCGAACGATAGCATGAATAGGCATATCTAGGCAGAAACCGGCAGATACCGGCGATGGGCCACCCTCCCCGAGAAGCGATGGCACCCGGGTGGCACGCTTCCCCCGGCTCTCGGCCTTGGGATAGTCACTCTCAATGCCTGAGTCCTCCAGGATGATCATGGGCCTCGCCTTCACGCATTGGATCCTGCAGAGTTCTGGGGCCCCACGTCGCGCCTAGACGGAGCTCCGCGCCCGGGAATGGGACTTAGGACCTACGTTGGCGAGGGAGCACGCACGATGACCTCACGGGCGAGGTTATGGATATACTAAATCGGCATAGTGTTATACTGATATCACGTTTCGTGCTACCACTGGGGTGAACCGAATGCCGGCGGCCAAGGTCTCTGTGAAGGGTCAAGTGGTGCTCCCGGCCGAGATCAGACGCCGCTACGGCATACATCCGGGGATGACCGTGCAGGTGGTCGACGCCGACGACCACATCGTGATCGTCCCTGCGGCAGAGCGGCCGATCGCAGACTTCCGAGGACTGCTGAGGGGCGACGATTCATTGACCGAGGAACTGCTGCGAGAACGGAAGGCGGATCGCGCGCGGGAGTGACGGCCGCCGACGACACGTGGCAAGGAGCGGTCTTCGACAGCTACGCCGTCCTGGAGTACCTCGAGGACGGACCCGGGGCGGCCGCGGTGCAAAGCATGCTCGAGAAGAGCACGGTGATCAGCCCGGTAGTCGTCAGCTGGGTGAACATGGGCGAAGTCCTCTACATCGTGCGGCGTCGGCGGGGCGCGGACACCGCCGACCTCGTGCTCGCGGCCCTGGATCAACTACCCATCGAGACTGTGGACGCCGGCCGCGCGCTCTCGCTCGGGGCGGCGCGGCTCAAGAGCCGGTTCCCGGTCTCCTACGCCGACGCCTTTTGCGCGGCACTCTCCAAACTCACCGGCCTGCCGGCGGTGACAGGGGACCCTGAGTTCCGGGCACTGGAGAGCGAGATCGACGTGGTGTGGCTGTAGCTCCGCGCTGCGGACCCTCCCCCCGGGGGGGGATCGTCCTGCACCCACACGCCTATACTGCGCTCCGGAACACCTTTACCTCGCGCTCCAGCGCGCCGGACAGACGCCCCTTCTCCACCTCCAGATCGTACCGGACTTGGAGGTTGAGCCAGAACCTCTCGCTCGTGCCAAAGAACCTCGCCAGGCGGAGCGCGGTGTCGGCGCTGATGGACCGCTTGCCGTGAACGATCTCGTTGATGCGCCGTGGGGGCACGCTGATGCTCTTGGCCAGCCGATACTGGCTGAGGTCGAATGGTTGAAGGAACTCCTCCAGAAGGATCGCCCCCGGATGGATCGGATCCATAGCTCTCTCGCTCATCGGATCTTCCTTAGTGGTAATCGACGATCTCCACTTCGTGCGCGTCGCCGGCATCCCAACGGAAGCAGACCCTCCACTGGTCGTTGATCCGGATGCTGTAAAGCGACCGACGGTCTCCCGAGAGTCGCTCCAGCCGATTCCCAGGAGGCGCCGCCAGATCGTGTAGGGACTCGGCGGCGTCGAGCATCAAGAGCTTCTTCAGCGCCGCCCTGTGGATATCCGGCGGGACCCTACTCGAACCCTGGCGATCGAAGAACTGCTCCGTGTCCCGGTCTCGGAAGCTTCGGATCACGGTTGGATGATAACGCTTCGCGTTATCATAGTCAAGCCGATCGCGGACGGACTCTCGCGGTCAATATCATTGCTGCCTCCCCCGCCGATCGACTGCGACCCCGGTGGTCGGAACGCCCGATTCGCGATGCGCGTGCCTGATACCGGGGAGTGTAGGCCAAGGTCCCGCGCGGTGCTATACGACTTTGGGGCCAGGCGGGTCACAAGGTTCAAACGGGGGCGTGGCGACGGACCAGTGATGCCCGACGTGACGGGTCGCGTGCGATGTGCTCGACCGAGCTGATCGGGGCGGCGTGCCGCGCTTCACCGCCGGCCCGAGGCACGCCGTATTCGCCTACCGCTAGCCCCCCACAAGACGGGCTTCACGAACGGTCCAGACTCACCAGCTCCAGATCCGTACGCGCGAAATCGGAGCCGACGCACAGCAGCGGATAGCCGGCCCGCAGCTCGCGCCATACGGCCGCGACCCCTCGCCACGCCGCAGCCCAGTCGACATACATCCCCACCGGCCGACCGAACCCCGCGAGGCCGGGCTCCAAGCGAAAGAGTATCCGCCTGCCGGCGCCCCGCCGGGAGACGAGCTTGGCCGCCGATCGTGACCAGCTTGAGCTCACCGGGGGCGCGCGGTTTCGGGGAGATGGTATGAGCGACCGAGGTGGCGAGGGGCGCGGCCGTCTTCTCGGCCGGCGCCGGCCGCGTCGCGCACTCGCCTCAGAACTTCATGCCATCAGGATTCTCCGTCCCACAGGACGCGCACTTCACGACCTGACCCCCCAACGAGTCCGGGCAGATCCTAGTGCTGTCGTTGTCGATGACCGACCGCATCCTCTACCCCCGCCTGTGGCAAGACGGGAAGCTCACGGTGCTGGGCGGGGCCCGCGACGCGCTCTTCACCCCCACCGACCTGAACAACGAGGGTGTCGTCGCGGGTGCCGCCGGCGACCCCAGTGGCGCCCAGCACGCCGCGGTGTGGCGCGCGGGCAAGGTCACGCGGCTGGACCTCGACTCATCCAACAGCGGCGCCCTCGCCGTGAACGACGACGGCATGGTGGTGGGTACGCTGCAGCGGTGAGACGACCTCGGCGGCCGCGCGCCCAGCCGACAGTCCGCGAGCCGCCCTCCCTGACTCAGTCGGCCGCGATCACCCGCCCGCCGGCCACCTCCAGGCACATCCCGTCCCGGGCCAGGATCAACCGGCCCTGGAACTCGCGGGCGCAGTTCGCGCGCATGTCGGCCTCGAGCGTCCCGGGGTTGAAGTGGGTCAGCACCAGGGTTTCGATCCCGGCGGCCTGGGCCATGTGCCCGGCCTCCCCCGCGGTCATGTGCGGACTGCTCTCCTTCGTGGCTCGTGCGAACGACGCCTCGGCCACCATCAGATCGGCGCCTCGAGCCAGGTCGGCGAGCGCGAGTGACGGCGAGCAGTCACCCGAGAACACCACCACACCGTCGGGCGTCGAGATCCGGTATGCGTTCGCGCGGGCGTTCCCATGCGGGACCTTGGCGACCGTCGCGCTCAGCCACCCGGCGTCGACGGTGTCGCCGTCGTCGACTTCCGTCAACTCCATAGGGTAGCTGCGGTGAGCCAACGACGGGTACGCGGCCAGCAGGCGCTCGGCGAACGCGACGAAGCCGGGCGGACCGATAGCCCGCAGTGGGGCCTCGTGGACATACTCCGGCGTGAAGTTGAGCGCGTGGATCAAGGACACCAAGTCGAGAGTGTGGTCGGCGTGACAGTGGGTGAAGAGTGCGGTGCCCACATTCCGGTAGTCCATCCCCAGGCGAACGAGCTTCTCCAGCGTGCCGCTGCCGCCGTCCAGAAGCAGCAATCGTCCATCGTCGGAGATCGCGAACCCGGCCGGCCCGCGCTCAGCCGTCGGCACTCCCGTCCCCGAGCCCAATATCGCGATACGCACGTGCCCTCCCGGTGCCGGCCGCCGACAACGTGCCCGAGCCGGAGCCTCGCTCTGATCGAGCGTAGCATCAAAGGCTAAGGCTCGGCCAAAGAATCGGCAAAGAACACCCTTCCCGTGAGGCTGCCCGCCTACGACCAAAGGCCCATGTCCGTCCGTCGGCCCCTCGACTAGCCTCGGAGGCTGGAGCGCAGCTATATAGCAGCGTATGATGTGGTTACTTAAAGCACCACACTCAGCGGAGGAACCCATCATGCCCCGCATCGGCGTACGCGAGCTCAAGATCCACGTATCGGAGGTGGTGCGGGATGTGCGCGAGACCCGTGCCCGCTACGTCGTCACTCATCGAGGGGAGCCGGTCGCGGTCATCGTGCCCTATTCCCCCCGGGAAGAAGAGGAGCCGCTGACGCACGAGCAGGCGTGGGACAGGTTCTGGGAGACCGGCGAAGCGGCCGGCCGGGCCTGGAAATCACCGCTGACCGCCGTCGAGATCCTCGACGAGATGCGGAGATGACGGTCGTGCCCGGACCGTTCACGGTTGACGCGAGCGTCTTCCTCAGCGCGGTCAATCCGAACGAAGCCACGCATGAGACGAGCATCCGCTTCCTCGAGTACGCCGCGCGGCTCCACGCACCGTTCGCACTCCCCACGCTGGTTCTGCCGGAGGTCGCAGCCAGCTACGCGCGAAGCCTGGGCGACCCGGAGATCGGAGTGGCGCTCGCCGCCCGTATCGCTGATCTACCCGGTGTGATCCTCGATCCCCTCGACGAAGCCGTCGCTCGAGAGGCCGCTCGACTGGCGGCTGATGCCGGCCTCAAAGGCAGCGACGCGGTCTACGCCGCCACCGCCCGCCGCTTCGGGGCGACCCTCGTGACCCTCGACCGCCGGCAGCGCGAACGCCTCCCAGCCGACATCGTGGCCCGGTACCCGGAGGAAGTGCTGGAGGGCTGAACCGCGGCTCAGCTGCGCACGCTCGGCCGACCTTGTCGCAGGCGCGCCGGGCGCTTGCCGTCGCGTGCCGGCGACGAGCCGACCCTTCTCCGCAGCCAATTGCTGGCGCCTCCTCCGGTCCCGTTGTATCGTTTACTTTCTTTGCGCACCCTGAGGCCAAGGCCTTCCCAGGGAGGGCGGCAAGGGCGGGTCAAGCCGACCAAGGGGGCTTGCGACATGGCGATCGACCGGACGCCGGGCACCACGGATCCCGCAACGCCATCGGAGGCCGGTCCGGACAGGCTGGTAGTGGGCGACCTTGTGATCGACCTGCGCGGGAGGGAAGCCCGCCTCGAGGGCGTCGCCGTACCCCTCACCCGCATCGAGTTCGACCTCGTCGCCTATCTTGCCGCCCACCCAGGCTGGGTCGTCTCGCCCGACCAGCTCATGGAGGAGGTCTGGGGCTACCGCAGCCTGGGCGACACCCGGGCGGTCTCGGTGCACATCGGGAACGTGCGGCGCAAGCTGGGGGACTCCACCGAGGACCCGCGCTATATCCAGACCGTCCGCGGGGCAGGGTACAAGCTGGTGAACCCGACGGTGGCACCGCCCGTGCCCGTCGCCGCCGTCGACCCGACCGTGGCCTCCACGGCCGCCACCGGCGACGTCGCCGCCGGCACTGCCGCCGCCGACGTACCTGTCCGCCAAGACGGCCTCGTCGGCCGGGAGCGAGAGCTGGCCGAGCTCACGGAGGCTTGGAACGACGCCCGCCGAGGACATGGCGGTTTCGTCCTTCTCTCCGGTGACGCCGGGATCGGCAAGACCCGGCTGGCCGAGGAATTGGCCGCCCGCGCCCGGGCGGGCGGAGGCGCGGTGGCCTGGGGGCGCTGCCACGACGCCGAGGGCCTCCCCGCCTATTGGCCCTGGATCCAGATGCTGAGACACCTCATCGAGAGCTCTCCCGATGACGAGCTGCTCCTCGACACGCAGTCAGGGGCGATGGAGCTCTCGGCCATGATCCCCGAGCTCCGGCAACGCGTGTCCGACGCGGCGACCGACGAACCCTGCGGGGGAAGGACCAACCGGGAACGCTTCTTCCGGTCGGTGATCGACTACCTCGTCTGGTCGTCGCTGCGCCGCCCGTTGCTGCTGGTTCTTGACGACCTGCACGTGGCCGACCCGAGCAGCTTCATCCTGCTGAGGGCCCTGGCCCCCGAGATCCCCGCCGCCGCCCTGCTCGTCGTAGCCACATACCGCGATACCGAGCTCGGGCACGACCATCCCCTGACCGAGTCTCTCGCCGCGCTCGATCACAGCCGGTGCCGCCGCATCCCCATCGCGGGACTGACGGCAGGCGACGTCGAGCGCATCATGAACGAGAGCACCGGCCTCCCAGTCGCACCCTCGCTGGCTCAGGCCATCCACGAGCAGACAGCGGGCAACCCCCTGTTCGTCGTGGAGCTCACCCGGCTGCTGGCCGTCGAAGGCCGCCTCTCCGGCGGAGAGTCCGGCAAGATCGAGGCGCTTCCCCTCCCCCAGGGAGTGCGCAGCGTGCTCGAGCGCCACATCGCCCGCCTCTCTCCGGGATGCCGGGACCTGCTCGCCCTGGCCGCCCTCATGGGGCGATCGATCGACCTCCTGGTCCTGTCCGGGTCGTCCGGACTCTCCGGGGAGCCGCTCCTCCGCCTGCTGGACGAGGCCATCGCCGCCCGGCTCCTGGAGCGAGACGCCGGTTCGGGAAGGTTCCACTTCGTCCACCCCCTCGTCCGGGAAGCCCTGGCGATCGACCGCGGAGAAGGCGAGCGTCTGCGCCTGCACGCCCGGATCGGGGAGACCCTGGAGAGTCACTCCCTGGCCGATCCCGAGGCCTACCTGCCCGATCTGGCCTACCACTTCTCCCGCGCGGCACCCCTCGGATACGGACCCCGGGCGTACGACTACTGCCGCCGGGCGGGCGCCGGAGCACTGTCCCGCTTCGGATACGAGGAGGCGGCGGAGCATTACTCCCGGGCGCTCACTCTCCTGCCGTGCTCGGACCTCGACGTGTCCGACCAGCGGACCCAGGCGATGGAGTTGCACGAAGCGATCGGCGACGCCCTCTCCCTCGCCCCTCAGCGCCGCGAGGCGATCCAGGCATACCAGCGGGCGGCCATGCTGCTCCCGCCCGACGACCGGGTGACGCGGGCACGGCTGGAACGCAAGACGGGAGCGGCGTGGCTGGCCGATCAGGAGCCGGCACGGGCCTTGGTCTGCCTCGAGTCGGCCGTGGCTACCTTGGGGCCCGCGTGGCCGGCCGAACCTGCGCCGGCGGATCCGACTTGGGTCGCCGAGAAGATCGAGATCGCCCTGCAGCGCCTGGCCGCGTACTACTTCAGCGGAGACCTCGAGGCGCTCTCCTCGCTCGTCGAGGAGAGCGGCGCCCTGGTCGAGCGGTCGGGGACGGGGGAGCAGCGGGGCATCTTCGCCGCCCACTACCTGGCTCTGGCCTTCCGCCAGGAGCGCTACCGCGTGTCCCCCGCGACGGTCGCATACGCCCGCGAGCACTGGGGCCGGCTGCACCGGTCCGGCGACGGCTTCCTGGCCTGCGAGGCCGAGTACCAGCTGGGCTTCGCTCTCCTCTGGGCGGGAGAGCTCGACGAGGCCCAGCGGCATCTTCTCCACTGCGCGGAGCTGGCCGATGCCGCCCGCGACCACTCTCACCTCGTCCGGGCCCTGACCTACCTGACGGTCGTGCACCGACTGCGCGGGGAGGTGGAGCCCGCTCGGGCCGCCGCCGAGCGCGCGATCCATCAGGCGACCTTGGCACATCTTCCCGGGTACGTCGCCGCCGGGAAGGCCACCTTGGCGTGGGTAGCCTTGCGGGACGGCGACGCCGTCGCGGCCGAGGACCACGCCCGCGAGGCCCTGGACCTCTGGAAGGCGCCCTCGGCCTTCCCCTTCGAGTGGCTGGCGCGCTGGCCGCTCGCCGCGGTGGCGCTGGCCGCCGATCCTCCCCGGCTCACAGAGGCCGCGCAGCAGCTCGTCCACATGCTCGACCCCGGTCAGCAGCTCCTGCCGGAAAGGTTGGCCGCGGTGTTGGCGGCGGCCGTCGACGAGGCGACGACCGTCGCACCGGAGACCTTGCTCCGCGACCTCCAGACGGCAAGGCGCGAAGCGGCGGCGCTCAACTACTGCTGACGCGGTAGCCCCGGCCAGGCGCTGGGCCAGAAGGGTATCCACGCGGCCGGGGTGATCCCGCGAGGGACGACACGGTCGTAGAAGCCCTGGATCGCCGGGTCGTCGGAGATCTCGGCGAGGGCCGTCTCCCGCCGCTCCCGGTCTGTCTCTTCGGGAGCAAGAGCCGGGGTGACGACCGCCGACGGCCGCGGGGTTGGCGTGCGATCGATCCCCGGGTCTTGCGCGGTGTTCGCGAACGTAGGCGTCATCCTGGTGTGGGGATGGATCAGATTGTGGGCCAAGGTTCCCATCGTCGTCCTCCTGGTGCCTCGACGTCACTCGCGTCTCGCGGTCCTGACCTTATTCTCGGGCCCGAGTTCGAACGGCGGCCAAAGGGAATCCAAAGAGATGACAAAGGACGGGGACGGGAACCCGAGCCAGCGGCGGCGCCGGCCAGCGGCGTCGTGGAAACCGCGGCCCCTATCCGGCGGGGCGCAGCCCCCGGGGACCTTCAGCCCAGTACGGTCTCCGGCGCACGTCGGAAAGGATCGACGACAAGGACCGAGCCCAGCTGTGTTTCGTGCTGCAGGTCTTCGGTCAGCAGGTACTCGCACCCCGCCACCCGCGCCGCCGAGACGACCAAGGCGTCCCACCACGAGAGCTGGAAGCGGTCCTGCAGCGCCCACGCGCCCTCGGTCACCCTTAGATCGATAGGCACGGGATCCCAGAGGAGAAGGCGGCGCACGTCGGCCCGGGCGGTCTCCCGGTCGAGCCCCGGCTGCAGTCGCTGAGTCACCACCGAGTAGAACTCGTGGAGCACCTGGTAGCCTACGCGTCCGGCCCGGGCCCGCCACAAGGCTTCGAGCCAGAGCCCGGCCTGAACCTGCTTCTCGGGATAGGAGGCATCGCGCGCGTAGACCAGCACGTTCGTGTCAACGAATACCGCGGCCATGCAACTCTCCTCGGGAGGGATACGGCACGCCGCCGCTGATGGGCCGAGCAGGCTCCCCGAGATACTCCTCCATGGCAGTCTCATAGTCGCGTTCCCGGAGCATCCGTTCGCGCAGCAGCTCCCCGACGAGCCGGGATACGCTGGTCTCGTGCTCGGCCGCCCAGATGCGCGCCCAGCGTGCGACTTCCTCTTCCAGGGTGATCGTGACGTTTCTCACTTCACGAGTATAGTGTTCCACGAATCTCGTGTCCACTCTCAGCTCCCGGTCGCCCGCGGGTGCGGTAGCTCGAAGGTAGGCGTAGGTAGGCGGGACGCCCGCCCGCTTCAAGCCCCGCCCCCGTTCTACCGATGAAGTGATGGAACTCCGACCCGGACCACGCGCACCGGCAACGGCCGCCTCGAGCGACCGTCGCCGCCGGAGCCGCCGGCCCCGGGTCACGCACCGAGAGAGAACCGGGAGCCGCCATCGTGCCGCAGCCCCTCCATCAGGTGATAGACGCCGTCGGCCAGGTCGTGCTGGGCAAGGAGCGGGTGATCCGCCTCGCGGTCACCACCCTGCTCGCCCGAGGGCATCTGCTCCTCGAGGACATCCCGGGCATCGGCAAGACCACCCTCGCCCTCAGCCTGGCCCGGGCCCTGGGGCTCCAGTTCGGGCGCATCCAGTTCACCAGCGACCTCCTTCCGGCCGACATCACCGGCACGACCGTCTTCAACCCCAAGGAGCAGACCTTCAGCTTCCGCCCGGGACCGATCTTCAGGCAGGTGATCCTGGCCGACGAGATCAACCGGGCGACGCCCAAGACCCAGAGCGCGCTGCTCGAATCGATGGGCGAGGGCCAGGTGTCGGTGGAGGGAACCACCTACCGGCTGCCCCAGCCCTTCTTCGTGGTCGCGACCCAGAACCCCATCGAGCAGTACGGCACCTTCCCCCTGCCGGAGTCGCAGCTCGACCGCTTCTTCATGAGCCTGCGCATGGACTATCCCGCCCGACAGATGGAGAAGGACCTGCTCAGCCGACTCGACAGCCGGCGGCGCATCGCAGCCATCACCCCGGTGCTGAAGGCCGAGGACGTGCTGGCCGCGCAAGAAAAGGTTCAGCATGTAAAGGCGGCGGACCCCCTGCTCGAGTACGTGCTCGACATCGTCTGGGCCACGCGCCGTTCCGATAGGCTGGCCATGGGCATCTCCCCCCGCGGCGCCGAAGCCATCGTGATGGCCGCGAAGGCTTGGGCCTACCTTGGGGGACGCGACTACTGTCAGCCAGAGGACGTGCAGGCGGTGGCGCCGGCCGTGATGCGTCACCGCCTGGTTCCGCGCGGTGACTACAGCGGGATGCGCCGGGAGCAGGTGGTCGAGGAGCTCCTCGCGACTGTCCCGGTACCGTGACCGAACCCCGCCGGGTGGAACCGGCATAGAGCGCGCTCGATGCAGCAACCCATCCGCTTCCGCCGCATCAAGGTCCGCATCACCCGCTCGGGGTGGCTGTACATAGGCGTCACCCTGTTGATCGGCGCGGCGGCGGTCAACACCGCCAACAACCTCCTCTACCTCATAACCGCCGGGCTCCTCGCGCTGATGGCGCTGTCGGGCGTCGTGGCCATGCGCGCGCTGCGGCACCTCGAGCTCGAGCTCATGCTGCCGCGGGAATGGTTCGCGCAGCGAGAGACGCCTGTGCGGCTGGCGGTGAGCAACCGCAGGCGCCGCCTTCCCTCGTACCTCCTCCGACTGGCCCGGGAGAAGAGCGACACTCTGCTGGTCGAGGTGCCCGCCGGCGGACGGGCCGAGGGCAGCCTCACGATGACCTTCG
>JAJZQZ010000103.1 GCA_021802965.1 Actinomycetes bacterium | reverse complement strand
CTCCACGCTGGGCTATGTGGAGGGGCACTACGAGATCACCCTGCTCAAGCCCAGCATCCTCTCCTGGGGCCTTCGGGACGTCCTCCTGGGCAACGGCACCGTCGATGTCGACGCGACGCCGACCACAGCGAGCGTGCCCGTCGAATACGGGCTGATCTTTCGGGCGGTCGACGGTTCGAACTTCTACCAGCTCTCGGTGACGAGCGCCGGGAAGGTCAGATTGTGGCGGCAGAAGGCGGGCGTCTGGGAGCCGGTCTCGCCGGACATGAGCACCGACGCGGTGCGCAAGGGAGCCGCGAAGAACCACCTGCGCGTCACCTTCATCGGAGACAAGCTGACCGTGGCCGTGAACCACGTGATACTGGGGTCCTACACCGACGCCACCTTCACCGCCGGCTCGATCGGCCTCTACGCGGGCTCGCTCGGCGCCTCGGGAGCCACCGTCTCGTTCGACGACTTCGTCGTATCCTCGCCACCCACCGGATAGCGGCTGCGACAGACGGAGATGACGGGCCTTCGAGGGACACCCGAGCGGCTCGACGCCTTCATCTCCGCCATGCCCAAGGTCGAGCTGCACCTGCATCTCGAGGGCACCCTGGAGCCCGAGATGCTCCTGCGGCTCGCCGAGCGCAACCGGGTCGAGGTCGGGTTCGCCGACGTGCACGCGCTTCGCGCGGCATACCGGTTCTCAGACCTGAGGTCCTTCCTCGACCTCTACTACAGGGGCACGGAGGTCCTCGTCACCGAGCAAGACTTCTTCGAGCTCACCCTGACGTACCTCGAGCGCGCCGATGCGATGGCGATACGCCACGCCGAAGTGTTCTTCGACCCTCAGAGCCACACCCGCCGCGGCGTGCCGTTCGGCGCGGTGCTCGAGGGAGTGCGGGCCGCCTTGGACGAGGGCGAGCGTCGCCTCGGGGTCACCTCCCGACTCATCATGTGCTTTCTTCGCGACCTCGGCCCCGAAGCGGCCGCCGCCACTTTTGCCGAAGCCGGCCCCTACCTCGACGTCATCGACGGGATAGGCCTTGACTCCGCCGAGGTCGGCTACCCGCCCGCTCTGTTCCAGGAGACGTTCGAAGCCGCGCGCGCGAACGGGCTTCACGCCGTGGCCCATGCGGGCGAAGAGGGGCCTCCGGCCTACATCGAGCAGGCTCTCGACCTCCTGAAGGTCGAGCGGATCGACCACGGGGTCCGCTGCCTGGAGGATCCCCGACTCGTCGGCCGCCTCGCGCGGGACCGCATACCGCTGACCGTCTGCCCGCTCTCCAACGTCCGCCTGGGGGTCGTCCCCTCGTTGGAGCAACACGCCCTCAGACGGATGCTCGCCGCAGGATTGTGTGTCACGGTCAACTCCGACGACCCGGCCTACTTCGGGGGCTACCTCACAGAGAACTTCTTGGCGGTGCGCCGGGCTCTCGACCTCTCCTTCAACGACATCCGCACCCTCGCCGCCGATTCCTACTCCGCCGCCTTCATCGACGAGTCGCGGCGACGGCGGCTGCTGGCCGAGTTCGACGAGGCGGCGAGCGGCTATACTCTTGACCATCCATGACGCCACACCCGGCCAGAACCACAGAGACCCTCCCGGCCGGGAGCCACGGCACCGACGAGACGACGCCGACCGGAACAGACCCGTCGCCCGAGGACTCCCGCCCCTCTCGCATCCCGGCGTTCCTCCACGTCGGGCGCCGGACTCACATACTCCTGGCGCAGCTGATGTGGACCCTGATCGGGTCGGCCCTCCTCGCGCTGGGAGTCTGGTGGGTGGTCAACAGCAGCTGGGGGGTCCAGGGACTGTACTACGCCCTGCCCTTTCTCGTGCTCGGTATGGCCAAAGGCCTGTTCATCCTCGACCGCACCGCCCGCCGGACCGCCGAGCGCATCGACGAGCGGGGTGACGACCGCTTCGTCCTCACGTTCTACTCACGCCGCACCTGGTTGATCGCGTTGGGCTTCATGATCCTGGGCCAGGTGCTGCGCCGGCTGCCTATTCCCCGTCCCGACCTCGGTCTGATATATGTGATGGTGGGAGTCGGCCTTCTCCTCGGCAGCCGGGCCATGTGGCGGTCGTGGTGGGGTTACCGGCACGACCACGCGCATGCAGGTTCCGAGGCGCCAAGGGAGGGGGGACCACGATGAACTGTCCGAATTGCGGCCAGCCGACCAAGCCTCGCGCGGCCTTCTGCGCTTCGTGCGGCGCCCTGCTGGACGTCGACCCGTCGGCCGCGCCCGCCGTGCGACCGGTCCCCCAACCGGTCCCCCAGCCGGCCCCCGAGTGGCGGCCGCAGGCCCCACCGCCCGCCGTCCCGCCCGGATCGTACGGAGGCTACGGCTACGCTCCCGAAGAGCGCCGGCGCAACCGCACGAGCTCCATCGCGATCATCTCCGTGGCGGTGGTGGTGGCCGTCCTCGGACTGGCTCTGATCGTGGCCGTATTGGTGACCAGGAACGGAGACAAGGCGACTGCGGGCGTCTCGACCAGCCTGCGCCCCACCACCACCCTCGCACCCGGCGCCGCGGTCGTCACGCCTACGTCAGAGGGCTCGACCGACCGTTCGTACAGCACTCCCGAGGAGGCCGTGAATGCGGAGCTCCCCCAGGGCTGGGTGCACAAGATGGCCAAAGAGGCCCCGGATGAGGTGGTCTACTGGGGCGGTCCGCCCAACAGCGAGTGGGTCACGGCGTACACCGTCACGAAGACTTCGCGGGGCTGGCGCGTGAGCCGCTCCGGGCCAGTCGATCAAGCGCCCTCAGCGACCTCCCCCGAACCCGGCGACGAAGCCGCGAAGATGGTGGCAGCCTTCATCACCGCCGTCAAGGAAAACCGCGCCGACGACGCGCATGCTCTCACCATCGACCCCTTCGCCCAAGATCCGGCCAGCGCCCAGTACAGCAATGGAGAGCTCACCGGCTTCCGGATCGACAAGACCCGAGCGGCCGACAACGGCGCCTTCTGGGTGACCGCCACCGAAGAGTGGACCTACGGCACCGAGACGTGGCGCTACCACGTGGTCCCCACCGAAGCGGGACTACGGATCGACCAGCTGACCGGGACGTAGCAGGCTGCTGAAAAGTGACGCTTCGCCACCAGGGCGCGATGGACGAGTGCGAGACAAGGACGCAGGAAGCGCGGAATAGCAGCGCTATTCGCGCGACCGAGAACGCCGTATCGCGCCGTTCAGTGCGTTCTGGGGGCCAAGGCTTCGGTTTTCAGCAGCCTCCGAGCCCGGAGCGGTATCCTCCGGGCTTGCCTCTAGCCGAACACCGCCCCGAAGCTCCAGACGACGATCGCCAGCATGAGAAGCACGAGCGCCGCGGCGATGACGGTCAGGACGAAACGGGTGGCACGAGTCGGCTTGGGTAGCGCCTGTGGCATGTCCTCCTCCTTTGTCTCCCCGCAAGACAAGGACAGAATGCTGCTATTCTAGCGCCGAGCGCGCTCGAATGCACCCACAATATCGGCGCGGGAGTGCGCCTGCTTTAGCGGGGGGAACGTGGCACAGACG
The DNA here is from genome assembly GCA_021802965.1 of Actinomycetes bacterium. Lineage (GTDB taxonomy): Bacteria > Actinomycetota > Thermoleophilia > RBG-16-64-13 > RBG-16-64-13 > JAJZQZ01. Next base: position 8,075 of record JAJZQZ010000103.1, on the reverse strand, counting down.
CGGCGGGACAGAGGGATCACCCGCGTCCATTATGGTTGGATCGTGCTCGCGGGAGCGGCCCTCTCCATATTCGGAGCCTTGGGTATGGGGCGCTTCGCGTATTCCGCCGTGCTGCCCTCGATGCAGGTGGGCCTCGATCTCGGCAACACGCGGGCCGGGAACCTCGCCACCATCAGCCTGATCGGGTATCTGACTCTCGCCGTGATCGGCGGAGCCCTGGCTTCTCACCTTGGACCCCGCCTCGTCATCAGTTGCGCCCTCGCGCTGGCCGGCGTGGGGATGTTCGTCACCGCGGCGGCTCCGGGCTTCGGGGTGGCCGCCGCGGGCGCGTTCCTCACGGGCATGGGGAGCGGAGCCGGCAACGTCGCCAGCATGGGCCTCGTGTCCGCGTGGTTCGGCCCTCGGCAGCGCGGGCTCGCCGCGGGGATAGCGGTTTCGGGCATCTCGGGGGGCTTGATCGTGGTCGGCCCCCTGGTGCCCCGCATCCTGCACGCATACCCCGAAAACGGGTGGCGGGTGAGCTGGCTGGTCTTCGGCGCGACGACCATCGCCCTGGCTCTCGCGGCCGCCGTCCTGATACGCGATCGCCCCGCCGACAAGGGACTGACCGCCATCGGAGATGAGGCGCGCCTCGCGCCGCCCACGAAGACGGCGGTCGAGACGCGGCCGGGACGAGGCGCGACGACTCAGGGGAGCGGGGCTGCGGATGCCCGCGCGCCGATTCCAGCGGGCGAGCTGAGGTCGCTCGGTCTGCACTGGGGCAGCGTCTACCGCTCCAGCACGGTGTGGCACCTCGGCCTGGTCTACGTGGCTTTTGGTTTCTCGTACATCATCTTCACGACCTTCTTCTACAAGAGACTCATGTCCGACGGGGGCTACAGCAAGGAGGCCGCGGGCACCCTTTTCATGGCTGTCGGCTGGGTGAGCCTGCTGTGCGGGGTGATCTGGGGAAGGGTCGCCGACCGGGTCGGCCGCAAGGCCGCACTGATCATGGTCTACCTGGTGCAGGCGGCGGTCTACACGATCTTCGCGCTCTGGGCGAGTCCCACTGGGTTCACGATAGGCGCGGTCCTCTTCGGATTGACAGCGTGGAGCATCCCGGCCATCATGGCCGCCGCGTGCGGGAACATCATGGGCCCGCGCCTCGCTTCCGCCGCCCTTGGCTTCATCACGCTCTTCTTCAGCGTCGGTCAGGCGGCCGGCCCGAGCGTCGCGGGCGCCATGGCCGATGCCTCCGGCACGTTCGCTCCCGCCTATCTGCTGGCCGGAGGAGTGGCGCTCATGGGAGCGGTGGGCGCGTCGCTGCTGCGCGGCCGACAGCCTGCCACCCAGGCGGCGGTCGCGGAGCCGGAGAATGCATAGGCGGTCGTACATAGCTATAGATAGCTATGTAAGGCTATAATGGGGCCATGAGAATGGTGACGATAGCGGATCTCAAGAACAACCTCAGCAAATATCTGCGCGACGTGAGGCAAGGAGAGAGTCTGACCGTGGTCAGTCGCGACCTACCCGTGGCCCGCTTGGTTCCCGTCGAGAAGGGCCCTCAGCCCCTTCGCACGCGACCGCCGGCAACCGGAGCTCCGAAGCTTCGCGACGTACATTTGCCTCCCCCACTCCCCTTGGAGACAGACATCGTCGCGCTCCTGCTTCTCGAACGAGAAGAGCGTTGATCGCGTATTTGGATTCCTCCGCGATCCTTCGAGTGCTGATGGGGCAGGCGTCGGCCCTCCGGGAGTGGAACAGCATCGAACGCGGCGTGACCAGCGTGATCACCGAGGTGGAGTGCCTGCGCACGATCGATCGTCTTCGCCTCGAGCGTCTGTTCGATGAAGCCGAGCTCGCCGAACGGAGAGCGGCCCTCAGCACCCTGCTCCGCTCGGCGGAGATCGTCGAGCTGTCGAGCCCGATCCTTCACCGCGCATCTCAGCCCCTACCGGTGACGGTCAGTACGTTGGACGCCCTGCATCTGGCGACGGCACTTCAGTGGAGGGACTTCTTCTCCATCGACCTCGTGATGGCCACCCATGACGCGCGCCTTGGTCTGGCCTCCCGGGCGATGGGCCTGGAGGTCGTTGGTGTTAACACCTCATACTGAAAGACGGCTTAGTCATCTGGGCGAACCACGCACCATGAATTGCAATACACTATTTCTGCATGTGCAATTGCACCGGCTACCTGGCCTACCGCCCAAGTTTCTGCGGCCAAACGCTATACTGCTTCCACGCGGAGGGGTGGCGGAGCCTGGCTTATCGCACCGGTCTTGAAAACCGGCAGACAGCGATGTCTCGCGGGTTCGAATCCCGCCCCCTCCGCCTTTTGAGCTTCTTTTACAGGGACGTCTGCCGGGCCGAGTTCCTGCGCCGGCGGCGGGGAAACGGCGTCTGGGCGCCGATCTCCCTCCGGCAACGGATCTCATGGAGCAGCGCCGCAGGCAGCTCCACGTGCCCGTCCTCGACGTGCTCGCCGGCCATCCGGTGACCCAGGTAGCTGCACCACGACGTCGCCCAGCAGACCCGACGCCTGGCTGAGAAGCTATTCCCCTCAGGCCTCGGCAGAATGATGGACAATTCCACCCCCCGGCGGAGGTGTGGGTGCACGAGGATCGTGTGGACGTGGGACGTCTTCGAATGGGTCAACCAGCTGATCTGGCAAGACTAGACGCAGGCATGCCGCGTACTCCGCTCGGATGCCGGCATCGCCAAGGTCTTCAACCCCGGATCGGCCGACGGCCTCAGGGTCTGGATGGTCTTGGCCGGATACCTCGCTTTCGGGCTGACGCTGGGCGCGTACGAGGAGTGGGCTGACCGCCTGCGCCTCGAGCGGCTCGCCCCGCGCTAGGTCCGCTCGACCTCGTGGGCGAGAGTCCACCCACCACAGGGCTCACGGCGCTTCCTGGGATCAAGTCCCGAGGTTGCGATCACAACATCTGGACTACTCCGCGTCTCGATGGGGAACGTCGGAGAGCACAACGGCAAGCATCTATACCTGAGGACTGATCACGCCGACCTCAATCATGGGGGACTGACCATGACCGATCCCGAGAAATGGCCCGCCCTTCCCTACGCGGAGTGGGCCGCCACCAAGAAGACGCTGCACATGTGCACGCAGATGCTGGGCAAGACGCGGCTGGCCCTCACGCCGCCCCAGCCGGAGTGGCTCCATGCCCGCCTCTTCCTGGACGGCCATGGGTTCACCACCGGCCCCATGCCGTTTCGGGGTGAGACTCTCACTGTCGCCATCGACCTGTTCGACTCCAAGCTGAAGATCCGCAAGAGCGACGGCGGCCGCATCGTGATACCCATCGCCGATGGGCGCTGCGTGGCCGACATCTGGGACGATTACGTCCGCAGCCTCGCAAAGCTAGGCGTCGAGGTCGACCTCTGGGAGAAGCCACAAGAGACCGCCGATACGACTCCCTTCTCGGAGAATACGCACGACTGCACGATCATCCCCGAACACGCGCGACGCTTCCACACGGTGCTCTCGTCGGTCTACGGGCCCTTCGAGGAGTTCCGCTCCCGATTCTTCGGCAGGAGCGGGGTGCAGTTCTGGTGGGGCACCTTCGACGAAGCTGTCTTGCTGTTCACGGGCAAGAAGGTCGAGGCTCCCGAGGACAAGGGCTACATCATGCGTTACGACCTCGACGCCGAGCACATGAACGCCGGCTTCTGGCCGGGCGACGACGACTCCCCCGAGGCCATCTTCTACGCCTACCTGGTGCCCCCTCCTCCCGCCTGTGAGACCGCGCCCGTCAAGCCCCCGCACGCCAACTGGGTGGAAGCCATGGGCGAGTGGATCCGGCCGTACGAGGCTGTGCTCACGGCCGACGATCCGCGGCAGGCGATCCTCGAGTTCCTCGACAGCGTGTACCAAGCCGCCAGAAGCCTTGGTGGATGGGACTCTGAGTCCTTTGCCTACACACCTCCTCCACCCTCGGCCCGCCCCTCTCGGGGCTGAAGGAGCGCCGATGAGAGAGTGCGAACATATGGCGAACGTCCCGGTCCCCGAGCCCGATGCGCGCACCCCGGGCTGCGAGGAGTGCCTCAAGATAGGGCAGCGGTGGGTGCACCTGCGCAAGTGCCTGGAGTGCGGACACATCGGGTGCTGCGACCAGTCTGTGGGCAAGCACGCCACCAAGCACGCGGGTGCGACCGGCCACCCAGTGGTGCGATCGGCCGAGCCACACGAGGACTGGCGCTACTGCTATCGAGACGACGTCTTCGACTAGGAGTCTTCGCGCCAGTGCCAGTCCCTGCCGCCCTTGAAGACGTTCGCGTTCATCTCGTTGCTCAGATGACCAAGGTCTGCTTCGGGGAAACGCTCGGCCATGGCGTAGTAGAAAGAGGCGACGTCAGCGGTCCGCGCTAGCTCCTCTTCGGTGGCGACGAGATACTCGCGCGTGAAGTCGAGCGAGCTTCTGTCGAAGGGCATGCCGGGCTTTTGGTGCCCGGGGATGATCACCTCCGCGCCCAGGCTCTCGATCTTGTCGATCTCGTCGATCCACTGCCTGCGCTCGTCGGGGGTCACCTCGCACGTGAACGGGTGTGCTTGGTTGAACAGGACGTCGCTCGCGTACAGCGTCTCGACGGAGGGGATCCAGACCATCGTGTTGTATCTCATGTCGCCCATGATGTTGGCGAGTATCTCCAGACGGTGACCTTCGAGCTCCAGGTGGTCGTCCTCGAGCGGTTCGACCTTCACCATGCTCCTGCACACGTTGTGGGTGCCTATGACGCTCTCCCAGATCTCCATCTTGCCGAAGAACTGGGCGTTGATCATGTGGGCGTCGGCGGGTACGGCCACCACCCGAGCCCGGGGGAACGCCTGCGCGATCGCTCCCGCCCCGAAGTAATGGTCCGGATGCGCGTGGGTGATGTGGATGGTCTTGAGGTCCTTGCCGGTCTCGAGGATCTCGGCGATGACCCGATGGGCGCTCGACAGGGTCCACTGGGCGTCGATCAGGATGGCCTCGGTCTCACCCGTGACGATGACCGAAGCGACCTCGAATCCCGGTTCGTCGCTGAAGATGACTCTCGTGGAGAGCGGGCGCCCGGCGCCGGCGTTCAGTCTGATCTCCATGCGGCTCACCCTCCCGTGGTCGCTTGGCGCGAGTCTACTCGTGGCTTCGTCAGGCACAGGTCCACGAGATCTTCGATGACCGCCGTGCCCACGCACATCACGGTGTCGGCCCCGCCCCAGTAGACTTTCACGGTGCCGTCGTCCTCGGGTATGGCGCCGCACGTGAACACCACGTTAGGGACGTAGCCGACGCGCTCCCAAGGATCCTCGGGCTCGAGCACCCAGTCGTCTGCCACCCCAAGCAGTCGGGCCGGGTCGGCCAGGTCGTGCAGGGCCACGCCCAGACGGTAGACGGCTCCGGCCATGGTCGGGTAGACGCCGTGATAGATGTGAAGCCAGCCCCGAGTCGTCCTTATGGGTGTCGCGCCGGGACCGATCTTCTGCTCGTCCCAGTGGTACGGCACCGGGCCCATGACCACCCGGGAGTCGCCCCAATGGACGAGGTCGGGCGAGTACGTGATCCAGATGCCCCACGGCGAGATCTCGGAATGGGGTCGGTCCAGGCGCACGTATCGTCCCCCGATGCGTTGCGGGAAGATGACCGCGTTGCGGCTGTCCGCCGGGGTGATGAGCGCCACCCGTTCCACCGAGCGAAAGTCGGTCGTCTTGGCCAACGCGACCCGCACCCCGTGCCGAGAGTAGGCGCTGTAGGTGAGCAGGTACTCGCCTTCGAGCGGGCAGACACGGACGTCTTCGACGCCCCACTCCTCGTATTCGGCGAAGACGCCTCCGGTGGCGGGCACGATGAACGGCTCGGGGCGCACCCTGAAGCGGAAGCCGTCGTCGCTCTCGGCCAGGCCGATGATCGAACGGCCGTTACGGCGGTGGGAGCGGAAGAGCAGCAGGTATCGGCCCTCGTGCTTGACCGCCCCGGCGTTGTGCACCGTCGCCACCGGATAGGGGACGTCGGCCTTCGTGAGGATGGGGTTACCGGCGTGCCGGTGGATCTGGGTCATCGGATGCCAGCACCGCCTGGAAGCGGACGGCGCCCGCGCCTACACGCGCCCAAAGTCGTCTTCGAGACGCTCGATGTCGTCTTCGCCGAAGTAGTCTCCCCGCTGGACCTCGATGAAGGTCAGGGGTTCCAGCCCTGGATTGGCGATGCGGTGTGCCGCGCCCATCGGGATGTCGATCGATTCCCCGGCGACAAGCGCCAGCTGCTCGCCGTCGCGGGTCACCACCGCCCGACCGGAGACCATATGCCAGTGCTCCGAGCGGCGCTGATGCCGCTGCAGGCTCAGGCGCGCGCCCGGTAACACCACGATGCGCTTGGTCTTGTGGTCGGGTTCGTCCTCGAGCACCCGGTAGTAGCCCCAGGGGCGGTGATCCTCACGCCGCGACGTATCCAGGACTCGGCGGTAGACCTCCAGGTAGCCCTCCACCATCCTGTCGACGGAGAAGCGCGCCTCGACCCAACGGCGACAGGCCAGGCGGTCAAGGGCGGCCAGCGGGCCGTCGGCGCCTGGAGCTCCGATGGCGGCGATTGCTTCCTCCACCGATCCCACCAGGAACCCGGTCTCCCCATGAGCGACGACCTCGCGCATGCTGCCCCGCTCGAAGGCCACCACGGGCGTGCCGCAGGCCATGGACTCGACCACCGAGAGGCCGAAAGGCTCATCGAAGGCGATGGGGTGCAGCAGCGCCAGCGCCCCGCCCAGCAGCCGGTCGCGCTGGTCCGGGCCGACGGAGCCGATGTAGGTGACTCGATCGCCGTCCAGATGCGGCTCGACCTCGGTGCGATAGTAGGACTCGTCTTGTATGACTCCGGCGAGGATCAGCTTCCGCCCCGTCTCGCGCGCGATCTGGACGGCCTCTTTCGCGCCCTTGTCCGGGTGGATGCGTCCGAAGAAGAGCAGATACTCGCCTGCTTCCGGCTGGAACGTGAAGCGCGACAGGTCGATGCCGTGGTGGACCGTGGCCGCGTAGCGCAGGCCCGGCGCCCGGTCGCTCTCGCTGATGGCCACATAGTGTGCCGTCTGGTCGTACTTGCGGTAGACCGGCAGGATGCGTTCGGAGGAGAACCCGTGGACGGTCACCACCATCGGTGTCTCGGTCAGACGGGAGTACGTCAGGGGCAGGAAGTCGAAGTGGTTGTGGATGAGGTCGAACTCATCGGCGTGCTCGAAGACCTCCGAGATATGCAGTCCCTCCCATACCTTGGCGTCGAGGGTGCGGTCCTCCTCGTAGCCGGTGGGGGAAACCGCGCGGAGGCGGGCGCCCGTGAGGGAGTCGGCGGTCGCGAAAAGGGTGACGTCGATCCCTCGGCGCACGAGCCCTTCGGTGAGCAGCGAGACCACTTGTTCCCACGGACCATAGTGGCGAGGAGGTGTCCGCCAGGCGATGGGAGCCAGCATGGCGATGCGCACGCGCTCAGGACCCCTTGGTCGGATCGTCGCTTTTGGGGCCGCTTTTCGGGTCGGCCGAGTCTGGACGTTCCTGCCCCAACGGCGAAGGCCTGTCGACCGCCGGCGCCCGCTGCCTCCCGGTCTCCGATTCGAGCTTGCGCAGCCGCGAAGACTTGCGCAGCCTGCCCGGGAGCATGATGGCGAGCCCCAGCAGCAGACCTACGACGACCGAGGCCAGGATGATCAGAAGGAGCGACACCGTCCCCGAGAAGGATAGGAACGACACCTCCGTCGAACCGGGGTTCTGGACCGCGAAGATGAGGAGCAGGATCAGAAGGATCACCATGATTCCTAGGAACACGCGCATGCAGCGCCTCCTCTCAGATCAGGTCTTCGATGTGCCCGAGCGTTACCCTCTACTGGAGCCCCAGAAACCGGGTCCGCATCCTTTGGGACGGGCGACCCGGCCGGTCTGACCGCGCTCAGACGGCTGTCGAATGCCGGCGAAGCCAATCCAGGACCTCCGAGACCCGAGCGGTGGCCAACGCCATGCTGCTGTCGGCCGCGCCGTAGTAGAGCCGCAGCTCATCGCCTTCGATGACCCACCCACAGGGGAAGACCACGTCGGCGACGTCACCCTGGCGCTCGTAC
>JAJZQZ010000102.1 GCA_021802965.1 Actinomycetes bacterium | reverse complement strand
CTTTCCGCACTGGGAGACACGGCCGTTTCCAGCTGTACCCTACCGGCCCGACGCTCCGTAGGAGTTAGACCTCCCTTAGGAATCGCGGGCTCGGAGACGCTCGTGCGGCGCGCCTCGAGGCGCGCCTATGTCAGGCCAGGAAGCATCTACCTACGCGGACCAGCGACCGTCACCACTCGCGGCGTCCCCAGCGTCGAAACGGGGAGACGCGGAAGAAGGCTAGAAGCAGCCGAGCTCGCAGGCGTGGATCTTGACCTCGAGCTCATTGCAGGCTTTGCCCACCAGGGCATAGTCCACACCGAGCTTCTCGGCCAGGGCGCGAGCGTCGTGGCAGTCGATGCGGCGATCGGTCGCCGCCTGCTCCACCTCGCGTTTGATCTGCTCCATGTCCATGGCGGGCATCCTACCAGACTCTGCCTGTGTGGGCTACTTCATCACCATGACCTCGGTCGCCTTGATCACGGCGGTCGCCGTGTCACCGACCTTGATGCCCATGTCGTCGACGGCATCCTTGGTCACGACAGCTACGACCTTGTTGCCGCCACCGACATCGATGGTCACCTTCGCCGTGATCACTCCCGACACCACCTCGGTGACGGTGCCTTTGAGCTGATTGCGTGCGCTGAGAGCCATGACGTACCTCCGATCGACCTAGCCGGGCCACTCGTCCAAGACCATCAGCTTAGATTCCCTCGGAGGGCGCGGCCCTAACTCCTCGTCGGCGAAACCGACGGGGATTATCACGGCGAGCTCGTCGTCAGGCAGCTGAAGATCGTTGCGGATGCTCTCCTCGATCCACACCGCCGCGGTGACACACACGCTGCCTATGCCCTCCGCGGCCAGAGCCGTCTGGAACTGCGCCACAGCGCCGCCCAGGGCCACGAGGGCGACCTTGCGATCGAATCCCTCCTGGCATTTCGGGAGCGTCACCACCACGACCACTGGCGCTCCTCCGAGATCGGAGAGGAAGCGGGCAGCGTACTCGATCAGGTATTCCTTCGAAATGTCAGGGAAGAAGTCGGCCAGCAGGCGCGACGAGGACGACACTCGCCGGCAGAGCTCGTCGCGGGCGGCACCCTTCATGACGACGAACCGCCACGGCTGCGTGTTCTGAGCCGAAGGCGAGAGCATGGCCGCCTCGAGGGCGCGCCCCAAAGCTTCGTCGGGCACCTGGTCAGGGAGGAAGCTGCGGACTGAGCGTCGTTTCGAAACCGCCTCGTAGAAGTCCATCCCTATCCCACCTCCCATGCGGCAGTCCGCGTCGATCTCGTTGTTCCATACTAGTCCAAAAGGTCCTGCGCCCACAAGCAGGCACGGGAGCGTGAAAGGACCGTCAAGCGGCGGCTGCGGGACCCAGCAGCCCGCCACCGGTCACATACTGCTAGAATCGGCCCGTGATGGATGACCTTGAACGCATCCTGCTGGCCTACGAGCGCGGGCTCAGACAGCTCAACGACGACCTGATGGCGCAGCTCGATCCTTCGCCCGAAGAACGAGACCATCTGGCCTTGTTGGGCCACCTCCTCGAAGGGTTGCTCCAGTCCTACGGCTCGTACAATCTTCGCCGGGCCAAGGCACTGGACGCGAGCACGTCGGTGATGTACGCGGCGAACACGGCCGACGCTGACAACGAACAGCCCCGAGTGCTCGACGTGCCTCTGCGAAGCCTCGTCGACTCGAACACGCTGACGACGTGGCAGGCTCGCTACCTCCACGGCTGCCTTTCCATGAAGCGGGTGATCATCGTCACCGGTCTGCGCACGTCGGGTAAATCCACCTTGTTGAACTCGCTCATACAGCTCATCCCTGTAGATCAGCGCATCATCGCGATCGAGCAGGCGGCGGAGCTGCCGGTGCTCAAGTCACGGTCGTTCACCGTGCACCTCACGGCGAAGCCCGGGACCCCCGCAAGCGCCACCGCCCTTCTCAAGGCCGCGGGGATGAAGCCGACGTGGATCTTGGCAGGCGCCCTGCATCATGACGACGGACCGGCGTTCTTCGGGGCGCTGGGGTCCGGCACGACAGGGATCGCCACGCTCGAGACGCCCGATCCCGAGGTGACGCTGATGGACTGGACGGCCACGTCTCCCCCCACCCTCGAACACCTCCGGCGCCTCGCTCCGTTGATGGTCCACATGGGGCGCGACGCGGGGGGAAAACCGCGGGTGCTGAAGCTTCTGGAGGTGTCGGTCGATCCGTCTGGCCTGCGGCTCACGGAGCGGCGCGAAGCGTGAAAGGCCTCTGGGGCGCCCGGCTCGGGCGCCCTCTTCTCGCGGCTTCCCTCATCGCCGGCCTGGCCGTTGTCTGCCTCTTCGGGCTGGGAGACCTCGTGCTCGTGCCTGCGCACGCGGCCCCTCGGAACAGCCTCGGGACCACGAGCCCCGGCGCGGCGGCCGTGTCGCGGGCCGCCGAGGCGCGGGATCAGGCCGTCGTCGACCTCCTCATGCTCGACAGCCGGCTGACGACCAGCAAAGGGCACGTGGCCGAAGCCGAGCAGGCGCTCCACGCTCTGGACTCCGACATCACCACAGCTACCGCGGCCCGCGATCGCGCGCGCTCCGACCTCGAAGCTACGAGAGCCCGCTTGTCGACAAGGCTCCGGGCCACCTACAAGGCGAGGGGGCTCGGCTGGCTCGAGCTCCTGGCGGGGAGCGCGAACTTCAACCAGCTCGTGCTGCGCATCGGGGCACTCGGGCGGATCTTCGAGGCGGAGGATTCGTTGGCGCATCAGATCGAGACTGCCCGCGATGCGTCAGTCCGTACCGAGGCGGACCTGCGTGCGGCACGGGTCGCCCAGGAAGCCAAGCTCCGCGAAGCCCGACAGGCCCGTGACGAGCTCGCCCGCGTCCGCACCGACCAAGCCGCTCTGGTGGCTAGGCTCGGGGGCCGGCTCCAGGAGGCTCAGGCCGCGGCCAATGCCGCACAAGCGCGGATGGATGCCATCAATCGTGACGCGCAGAGCCAGAGCCCCCCGTCCAGGGCCACCCCCACGACGCGACCGTCAGAGGGGCGCGGCGACACGACGGCACCGACGACATCCAGACCCGACGCCTCCCGCCCGCATGGCCGGCAGTTCGAGGCCAAGGTGACCGCGTACGCTCTGCCCGGCACCACGGCGACAGGGGTATCAGTTCGTTACGGCATCATCGCCGTCGACCCGCGGGTGATCCCCTTGGGGACCAGGCTGTACGTACCAGGATACGGCGAAGGCATCGCCGCGGACACGGGTGGCGACATCAAGGGCAACTGGATCGACGTGTGGCTACCCAGCGAAGCCCAAGCCCTCGACTGGGGAGTCAAGCACCTCACGGTCACGATCCTGGACTGAGCAGCGCCCGCAGCTCGTCCTCGCCGATCACGCGTATGCCCAGCTTCTCGGCCTTCGCCAGCTTTGAACCGGGCGCATCGCCGGCGACCACGTAGTCGGTCTTGCCACTCACCGAGCCGGTGACGCGCCCCCCCGCTGCCTCGATGAGCTCGGTGGCCTCTTCGCGCGAAAGCGTGGGCAGCGTGCCCGTCAGAACCAAGGTCGACCCCGACAACGACCCCGACAACGACGCATGGTCCCCGCCAGGCGCCGCGCCGGCCGCCCCGACCCCGGCGAAACGGGCCCGCCGTCGCTCGGCTTCCATCCGCACCCCCGCTGCGGCGAGGCGATCGACAAGGTCCTGGTTCCTGGGCTCGGCGAACCAAGCGGCGACGGCGTCGCCGATGACGGCGCCGATGCCCTCTACCCGGCCCATCTCCTCGGCCGAGGCCGAGCGCAGCGCCTCCATCGAAGGAAAGGCCTCGGTCAGCCATGAGGCTACCTGGCCGCCCACGTGCGGTATCCCAAGCGCGAAGACGACCCGGTCGAACGGCCGGCTCTTGGAGGCCTCGATGGCGGTCAGCACGTTGCGTGCCGAGCGCTCCTGGAAGCCCTCGAGCGGCAGCAGGTCTTCGTAGCGCAGCCGATAGAGATCGGCGGGGTCGTGTACCAAGCCGAGCTCGAAGAAGCGCTGCACGAGCTTGTCTCCCACCCCTTCGATGTCCATCGCGGGCCGGCCGACGAAGTGCTTCAGAGTCTCCACCAGCTTGGAGGGGCAATCCGGGTTCGGGCAGCGCACCGCCACCTCACCCAAGGCCCGGACGACGGGGGTACCGCACGACGGGCACGCGGCGGGCATGCGGAACTCTCGCTCGGCCCCGGTCCGCAGATCGGTCAGGGGAGACACGACCTGGGGGATGACGTCCCCCGCCCGCTGTACGACCACCATGTCGCCTTCGCGCAGATCCTTTCGCCGTATGTCGTCCTCGTTGTGAAGAGTGGCGAGACCAACACGCACGCCCCCCACCTCGACGGGTTCGAGCACCGCGAAGGGGTTGAGGGTCCCGGTCCGGCCGACGTTGATGCCGATCGAGAGCAGTCGCGTCTGGGCCGTGGTCGGCGCGAACTTGTAGGCCACGGCCCAGCGGGGATCGCGCCCCACCGACCCCAGAGCCCTCTGCATGGCCCGGTCGTCCACCTTGACCACGACGCCGTCGATGTCGTAGTCCAGGTCCGCCCTTCGCTCTTCCCATCCCCGGCACGCGTCGAGCAGTTCCGCCAGGGTCTCCGCACTGCGGACGTCGGGATTCACCCGGAAACCCCGCTCGCGCAACCAGGCGAGAACTTGGGTCTGGTGCAAGAAAGGGTCGTCCTGGACGTACCCCACTCCGTAGATCCAGAGAGAAAGGGGCCGTGACGCCGTGGTCCGCGGATCGAGCTGGCGCAGAGAGCCCGCGGCCGCGTTGCGCGGGTTCGCGAAAGTAGACTCTCCCGCGGCCACCCGTTGCTCGTTCAGCCGTTCGAAGGCGGCAAGAGGTAGGTAGACCTCCCCCCGCACCTCCATCAACGCCGGGATCGCCAGGGGGCTCGGCTCCCCTGGACCATCCCCCACAGACGAAGGGGGCGCCTCCCCTGAGGTCCCCACGACCTCGCGCATGGTCAGGGGCAGGGCGGTGATCGTGCGCAGGTTCTGAGTCACATCCTCGCCGACTATCCCGTTGCCCCGCGTCGCCCCACGGACGAAGCGGCCGGCCTCGTAGCGCAGGCTCACGGCCAGCCCATCGATCTTGGGCTCCAACGAGAACCGCACCGCCTCGGGTGCAAAGCCGGCATCGGCCACCAGTTTCATGACGCGCGCGTGCCATGCCGCCACCTCGCCGGGGTCCTTGGCGTTGGCCAGCGACAGCATGGGCTCCAAGTGCCGCAGCTCGCCGAAGGCAGCGAGGGGCTCACCCCCGACCCGCTGCGTGGGCGAGTCCGCGGTCACCAGGTCTGGATGGGCCTCCTCCAATAGCCTGAGCTCGCGGAAGAGATCATCGTACTCCTGGTCGGCGATCTGCGGACTGTCGAGGACGTAGTAGCGGTAGTCATGATGCCTGATCGAGTTCCGCAGCTCCTCGAGCCGAGCGGCGACCTGCGTCCGGTCGGGAGCGGTGATCGAGAGAATGTCGTCCGATGCCGCGGTCATGCGGAGAGGATACTACGGACCAGGAGACGTTCCGACAGGCTACTCGAGCCCCAGCACCGTCGCGAGCTCGCCCACGTCGCGAACAAGCCGGTCGGGGGCCTGGGCGGCGAGAGGCGCCTCGGCGAACACGCCCCAGGTCACCGCCACCGAACGCACGCCTGCCGCTTTCGCGGCCTGCAGGTCATAAGGGGCATCGCCCACGTAGACCGCACCTTCGCCGCCCTCGGCGCCAAGAAGCTCCAAGCAGCGCAGCAGGGGCTCGGGGCGCGGCTTGTGGTGCTCGGTCTCGTCGGCGCATACCGAGGCGCCGAGCAGCTGGTCGATCCCCGTGAGAGCGAAAGCCATCTCGGTCGTCGCCCGCGACTTTGAGGTGACCAGGCCGATGGCCGCGCCTCGAGCCCGCAGGCGCAGCAGCAGCTCGGCCATTCCCGGATACAGGCGGAGCATGCGGTCGTGCTCTCGGTGGTTGTACTCCCGGTAGGCTTTGACGAGGTCGTCCGCCCGTTCCTCGTCCAGGAGCGCCATCTGTTCGCGCAGGGGCCGGCCGACGTGCTCGATCAGGCGCTCCCGCGGCAGTTCCAGCCCGAGGACCTCGCGGGCCGCGTGGTCGAAGGAGCGGACGATAAGCTCCACCGAGTCGACCAGCGTTCCGTCGAGATCGAAGATCACTGTGGCGGGCCGGGGCTCGAGCGGCTGGTGTCCTCCCGGCCTCGAGCCCGGTGCCGCGGGCGTCGAGGCCCAGGCTCCAGGCCGCCCACCCGAGGCCGAGGCCTGCCCGCGCAGCGCTTGCTGCAGGTCGGTATCCCAGCCGCGCAGCGTCTCCAGCGCTTCGCGCGAGATCAGGTCGAAGTGGATCGGCGTCACCGAGACGCAGCCTGACGCGATCGCCTCGAAGTCGGTCCCGTCTTCCTGGTGGTAGCTCAGCTCGTCGCCGTAGATGAGGTAGCGCTTCCGCTCGCCCTCGGTCTCCCTCAGCTGCACCTTGTCGCCGTAGATGCGCTTGCCCAGCGTGGTCAACCTCACTCCCCCTAGCGCGGCCAGCGACAGGTCGGGGCAGTTGACGTTGAGCAGGGTGCGCCGCGGGAACCCGCGTTCCAGGAAGAGGCGCGTCAAGGCGGCCGCGACATCGGCCGGGACGGAAAGGTCGTACCCCTCGTGGTAGCCCTCGGCCGACACGGCCACCGCGGGGATGTCCAGCATGATGCCCTCGAACGCGGCCGCCACGGTACCGGAGTAGGTGATGTCGTCACCCAGGTTGCCGCTCAGGTTGATGCCGGAGAAGATGACGTCCGGCGGGCGATCGAGCAGACCCAGGGCTCCCAGACGCACGCAGTCGACGGGGGTGCCGTCGGTGGCGAACGCGGAAGTGCCGTCCGGCAGTGGCACCTCCTCCACCCAGAGGGGGGCGTGCATCGTGATACTGCGCGCGGCGCCGGTGCGGTTCTGGTCGGGAGCGATGACCGTGACCTCGGCGAGGGGATCCAGTGCGAGCTTCAGAGCGAAGAGACCCGGCGAGCCGACGCCGTCATCGTTCGTGAGCAGGATGTGGGGGCGCAGCGCGCCGATCGGCACCAGAGCGGGGTCGTGGGAGGCCGTCATGCCCCCTAGCGCCCAGACACCCCGGCCTTCACCGGGCGCGCCTGCCGCGGAGCCACCGCGTCGCCCTGGACGAGGTTGACGCCGGAGCGACTCAGGGCGAGAAGGTCGGCCTGATCGCTGCAGTCGGTGGCCATCATGCCCATGCCGTGGCGGCCGGCGAAGCGGCTGAGCATGAGCAGCAGGTCGAACTCGTCCTGGTTGCGCCCGAGCTCCCGCACCGTTCGCCCACCCACTCTGAGGATATCCGGCCGCAGTTCTCGAAGCAGATCGAAGGGCAGCGGACCGTCGGGGGCGAGGTGAACGGCCAGTTTGAATCCCATGTCGGCTACCGACCGCGAGGCGGCGAGCACCGGCGGGAACTGGGCGACCACCTCGTGGGCCTGCACCGTGAAGACGATGTTGCCGGGAGTCAGATGGCTGACCCCGCGCCGGAACAGCAGAGCGAGCACGCGCACCGCCGATTCGAGCAGCTCACTGGCGCTCACCTCCAGGACGAGTAGATCGTCGTCCGCAAGGCCGCCCTCGGCGCCGATCACGGCTGCATGGTGGTAGGCGTCGTACGCGCGGTAGGCGAGGCCGCTCCTACGTGCCGTATCCAAGAGCACATCTCCGAGCCGCAGATCGGGGTGGACAGGCCCTTCAGCGAAGGCCTCGAACCCGACCACACGTTGGGCCAAGGCGTCCACGATCGGCCGATACGTGACCTGGAGGGGGCCGGCCTCGAGTATCTGCACCAGTTGCTCGGCCCGCTTTTCCAGACGGTCGCGCTGCGCGGCCCGCGAGGCCTTGTCCGCCGCGATCAGCGCCGCGAGCACCACATCTTCGAGCGTGTCGTCGCCGGTGGGGCGCCCGAGCAGGCCCGATCCGATGTCGACGCAGATCCGTTCGGCTACTTCAGCCGGCAGTTCCTCGCCGATCCGTTGGCGCACCGCTGCCCCCACCCGGTTGCCCACCATGTCGACGACGGAGATCCCGAGCGTGGTGTCGCCCCGGGGCGCCGACAGGAACACCGCGAGGCCCTCGCCGTGGAGGCCGATGTCGGCGGGCAGATCGACCCGGCGCAACTCCTTGCCCATGATGTCGACCGTGACTCCGGAGACGACCTGATAGACGCGTTCCAGGTCTTTCCATCCGCACAGCTCAACGGCTGCACCCCAGTAATCGAGGCGGACGAAGACGACCCCCAGCACGGGAGCCTTCTCGAGCTCGATGCGCAACGTCTCAAAGACGCGGCCCACGGAGGGGACGCGCGAGAAAGGATCGTCGAGTATGCCGCGGAGCCAGCTACCGAGAGGAGACGCCCATGTGCCGGCGGACGAGTCGTCGGCGGCCGCGGGGCCCCCGGCTCCAGCTCCTTGCCCGCCGGCAGGATCCATCAGGCGCAGCCCGCGGCGGCGCTGCTCACGACGACGCCGCGCAGGCGTTCGTGTCCTTGCTGGGACACGAGGCGCACTCGTCAGACTTGGGTTTGTCAGAATCTTTGCTGGAAGCCGGCAAGGTCTTCTTGCGGGCGTAATCCGTCGTGTAGAAGCCGCTGCCCTTGAAGTGGACGGCCACCGGGAACAGCACCCTCTCGACGCCTTCCCCGCAGAGCTCACACTCTCTTACGGGATCGTCGGACATCTTCTGGAAACGCTCGAACTGATGGCTGCAGCTACCACACCGGTACTCGTAGGTAGGCAAGACACGCACCTCCTCTGCATTGCTCGCGGCGCAAGTATACCCGATGAAGGCGTGCGAGTGAACCACTTCAGCAACGTATTCTGGCACTCTCATGCATCGAGTGCCAAACCAGGCAGGCCGCAGACTCGTACGAAGAGCGTGCGCGCCGTGACGGAGTTCAGACCGATGGCACCATGGGAGGATTGTGTCCGGGCACGATGATGGCGGGCTCCGTGTCGCGGATACGCCACCAGCTGTCGATCAGCTCCTTGCGGTTGGGCATGTCGTGGGGAGGCTTCATAGTGCTGAAGTATTCGGGCAGTGGGCCGATGGTATCTCCGGCCAGGACCAGGTTGCCCTCAGCCACCTTGGCGACGATGCAGATGGAACCGACGGTGTGGCCCGGCGTGAGCACGAACTTCAGGCCGGGGGCGATCGTGCCCCAGCGACCCTCGAGAAGACGCAACTCAGGGGGTTCGTAGCCCAGACGATAGTCCGAGGTGTACTGGTAGTACTCGAACTTGTGGATGACGCCGGTCGCCCCGGGGAAGTAGCAGTTGGCGTGGCAGTGGTCCACGTGATGGTGGGTGTTGATGACCAGGTCGACGGACTCGGGGTCGACCCCCAGGCGCTCCATCCCCAGCAAAAGCGGCGGCCCCTGCGTGACGAGGCCCGGGTCGACGATCGCCGTCACCGGCCCACGCAGCAAGACCGTGTTGGGCCAGGTAATCATCCCGTGGACGGGATGCGACGGCTTGATCGACTGGTAGCGGTTGAAGCGGTCGGCCGGGTCGTCGCCCGTCTCGTTGAACTCGACCACCTCGCCATCCTCGACCGCGAATATATAGCGCCCCGCAGGGACGACTATGTCCCACCGGTACATCTCAGCAGTACCCGGCATACGCGTCGACCCCCTCCGCTAGGTGAATTGATCGTCGTCCCGATAGCACGGGGCACCGGAGAACTCGTCGGGCCTCTCCGGTCTCCAGGGCAGAGGGTTCAAGGCCGGCAACCTGCGCCGCGGAGCCAGCACCAGGCCGAGAAGCCCTCCCAGCAGCCCACCCCACAGGAAGCTCTTGATCTTTCCCCACTCGCTCATGCGCTCCCCGGTCAGCGGTTGCGCTGCCAAGCCACATAGCCCGCGATCGCGATCAAGATCCAGGTCGTCACCGACCCTCGCGACACGGAGAAGACTACCGCATCCCAACGAAGACCGAAACGCAATATCGAACTGAGCACAGGCGGGACGAGAAAAGCCCACACCGTGCCGATGACGGCGATGACCGCCGTCTCCACGCCCCGATAATGGCCGCTCGCCCTGACCACGGCTTCGCCGACCAGATAGCCGATGCCCGCTCCCAAGAAGAACAGGAAATACATGAAGCCGGTGGACGACAGGAGGAGATAGTACGCCAGCCCCACTCCTGTCCCCGCGCCAAGGGCGGCGGCGACGGCTCGTGCGGCCCGATCCGGCTTCAATGTCACCAGGGCCGACCGAGGCAGCTTGGCGCACTCCGCGCACTTGATGCCCACGGCCGAGTAGACCATGCATTCCGGACATATGGGCTTGCCGCAGTTGCTGCAGCGGACGCGGGTCTCACGACCGGGATGGTTCGCGCACGGAACGGCTTCGCCCGGCGGGATAGACGAGTACTTATCGTCGGCGGTCACGTGCGGCGCAGGGAGGTCCGGCGAACGACCACGGCGCGGCCGGGAAGCTGAACCAGCTCCCGTCGGTAGGAGCGGTGCACCTCCTCGACCTCGTCACGTGCCTGGGCCACAAGCCCTTCCAACTCCGACTCGAGCGCGCCGATACGTTCTCGCAGCTCCTCCATCAGGCCCTCCAGCTGGAGGACCCGCTCGACGCCGGCCAGGTTGAGGCCTCCCTCGGTGGTGAGCCGTTGGATGTACCGGAGTCGTTCCACGTCGTCCATAGAGTACAGGCGCGTCTGCTTGGTCGAACGGTTGGGCCGTACCAACCCCCGGCGCTCGTACATGCGCAAGGTCTGCGGATGCATCTCGGCCAGCTCCGCGGCCACCGAGATCATGAACAAGGGCTTCTTCCTGTCGCTTAGGACCATGCTTCACACCCCCGAAGCGCCACCTACACCCCGCCGCTCACGTCTCCCAGCCAGGCCGACCCTGGCGTGGGTCTTCCCCGCGGAGGTCCGCGAACTGTTCCAGCAATTCCCGCTGCTTCGCGCTCAGGTCGCGCGGCAACACGAGAGATACGCGGGCCAGCAGATCCCCCTTGCCCGACCCTCTGAGTAGGGGCGCACCCTTGCCTTTGATACGCAAGAGCGTGGCGTCCTGCACACCGGCGGGAACCTTGAGCGCCACTCTACCATCGGGTGTGGGCACCTGCACCGTCGCTCCCAGCACGGCTTCGGTCATCGATACGGGCACCTCGACCAAGAGGTCCGAGCCCCGGCGCTCGAAGACGGGGCTGGGCTCGACCCGGGTGACCACGTACAGGTCGCCCGGAGGACCGCCGTGATCGCCCACCTCGCCCTTACCTTTGAGACGGACCTTCGTGCCGTCCTTGACTCCGGGCGGTAGGGGGACCGTGTACTTCTTGAGGGTCTGGGTGACTCCCCGGCCACCGCAGGTGGGACAGGGCGTCTCCACTATGGTGCCGTCACCGCCACAGCGACGGCACGGCGTGGATAGCGCGAAAAAGCCCTGGTTCTGGCTGGTCACGCCCCGGCCGTGGCACTCCGGACAGACCTGGGGGGTGGTGCCGGGCGCCGCGCCGGATCCGCCGCAGGTGGAGCATTGCACCTGGGTCGGCACGCTGATCCTAGCGCTGACCCCTTTGAGCGAATCTTCGAACGACACGTTGACCTCGACGGTCATGTCCCGGCCCCGCTCAGACCGTGGCTGGCGGCGG
>JAJZQZ010000101.1 GCA_021802965.1 Actinomycetes bacterium | reverse complement strand
GAAGTGCCCCACCGCCACGAGGCAGCCGACCACACGAGACGTCTCCATGGCCTCGCCCGGCGAGGCGGAGACCCGCAGAACGGCTGCCACCGCATTCAACCCTGACCACGTGGTCCCGAGGCTCTGGCCGTACCCGGTCCTACGCGCCTCCTCTATATCGGTTCGGAGCGCAGCCAGGTCGATCTTCTCGTTCCCGGTCTCCGACGCGAGCAGCACTGAGTCCGGAGCCAGGCGCCGCTCGACCTCTTCCGGGGACATCGTGGCCAGGATGGCACGCCCATGCGCTCCCCAGGGGATGGGATATCGGTTGCCCACATTGACCGCGACGTAGGCCCCTCCGGGAGCGTGCCGCCGAGCCACCACGAACACCGACTCGCCCGAGAGCACGGTGAGAAGCATGGTGCACCCGTTCGCCATGGCCAGTTCTTCCAGGAACGGTCCGGCTTCCTGGGCCAGGTCTGTGTGGTTGAGAAGGGAGCGAGACAAGAGCAACAGATTGGGACCCAGCCGATAGGCCTTCGTGCGATCGTTCCGGGTCACGAGGCCCGAACTGCGGAGCGTATTCAGGATGGCGAGACCCTTGCTCTTGCTGATACCCGCTTCGCGAGAGAGCTCGGTGAGCGAAGACTCTCCCCCGACCATGTTGGCCAGCAGGAAGAGAATCCGGGTCGCTTGGTCAACCGCGGGGACCATCTGGAGGTATGTCTGGTCCTGAGCTTTGGATTCAGTTGACTCTACCGGGTTCTCCATAACGTCCACTCTCCCGCTTCACAGGTAGCTCACTCGATCTCAACGAGGCCTCGCGGCCATGGCCGATCCCGCAGCCGACAGCTTCGCCATAGGATACTGGGGGTTAGTTCTCGTCGTACGCGTGCTCAAGCAGGCTCTCGACCACCTCCAGCGTCGTCGGCATGGGCGCGAGGCCCAGCCCGAGCTGCATGACCTCCGGGGCGATCGCCAGGACCTGCTCCTTGCTCAGCCCCTGCGCCCTCAGGTTAGGCAGGTCGATCTCCTGCAAGAGCCGCCTGATCTGCTCGGCTGCGATCCTCCCGATCTCGGCGGGAGAGGCCCCCGGAGACACGGTGGCGCCCAAGGCTCCGGCGATGTAGGCCACCTTCTCCGGCACGGCTGGCGCGACATAGTCCACCACCTGCGGAAGGCAGGTGGCGCAGGCGACGCCGTGCGGGATATGGAAGTTGGCGCCCAGCGGCTTCCCGATGTCGTGCCCCAGATGGCAGAGCGGACCCGAAAGCGCCATCCCCCCCAGCGACGCGGCCAGCATCATGCCCTCCCGCGCCTCGATGTTCCCGCCATCCCGACAGGCGGTCGCCAGGTGTTCGCCGACCAGGGCTATGGCCTCCCGCGCGATGACGTCGCTGAACCTGTTTGAGAGCTTGGACGTGTATGACTCTATGGCGTGGCAGAGCACGTCGGCCCCCGTGGCTGCGGTGATCGCTACAGGCAGCGTGAGCGTCAGCTCTGGGTCGACGATCCCGAGGCTCACGGCGCAGCCGATCCCCACGACCACGTTCTTGACTTTCTTCTCGGTGTCCGTGATCACGCCGCCTGGGGTGGCCTCGCTGCCGGTCCCCGCGGTCGTGGGAATGACCACCAAGGGCTTGCCCGGCGTGGTCACCACGCCTTGACGCCCGAAGTACTGGTTGATAGGAGGAGGATTGGAGAGCAGGAGCTTCGCCGCCTTCGCGGTGTCCAGCGAGCTCCCGCCGCCCACACCCACGACGCCGTCCACGCCCTCAGCCACTCCCAGGGCACCGGCCTCTTCCACCGACCAATCCGGTGGATCGGGTAGCACCCGGTCGTAGCGCACCGTCTCGATGCCGGCCGCATGGATGCTGTCGAGGATGCGGTCCGCTATCCCCGCGGCCGCCACCCCTTGGTCGTACACCACGAGGACCTTGGTGCAGCCTAGGGCTTTCAGCCGTTCCCCGGTCTCGGCCGACACGCCCCTTCCGAAGAGGATCGGGTTAGGACTGGAGAAGATGCTCGGCACGTCGTTACCTCCCGAATCTGTGGATGAATGTCGTGGCGCCCGCAGCGCCGGCGCGGGTGTCAGTCATGGGGCGACCGCGGATTCGACCCGCCCGGCGTACGCCTGTTCGAGGATGGTGGTCACGTCGCTGGGGCGGACGGCGACCGGGGAGAACACGAACGGGGATACCTGGCAGATATGCGGCACGGCGGCCAGGAGCTGCTGCTTGTCCGGCACGAAGCTCGCCAGTGAGGGAAGCTCCACGCGCTCGCGCAGATCGTAGATGCGTCCGTAGGCGGCCTGCCCGACCTGGTCCGCCGTAGCGCCAGGAGACAGCGCCGGCCCCATGCACTCGGCGACGAGCCTCACCTGCTCGGGAACGCCCGGCGCGACGAAGCGCATGCTCTCCGCCAGGGTCGCCGCGCAGGCAAGGCCGTGCGGGATGCCGAAGAGCGATCCCAAAGGCTGACCCAGTTCGTGCGGGATATGACAGAACGGTCCCAGGATGGACATCGCGGCCAACGTGGCCGCCAGCTGCAGCTGTTCGCGAGCCTCGATGTCGCCTCCGTCGTCGTACGCGAGCGGCAACGCCCGGCTTATCAACGTTATGGCTTCCTTGCCCAGCACCCTGCCGAATGCATTCGGGGCTGCCGACGTGAGCGCCTCAGCCGCGTGACACAAGGCGTCGAACGCAGTCGCGGCCGTGATCGCGGACGGAAGACCGACCGTGAGTTCCGGATCGACGATCGCCAGCGATACCGGACAGATGATGATCTGCTTCCGATGGTTCTGCGTGTCGGTGATCACACCGCCTGGCGTGGCCTCGCTGCCCGTGCCTGACGTGGTGGGAATGACGACGATCGGCTTCAGTGGCTGCAGGCCGGCGGGCGGGGGCGCGTCCGGGCGTGCATAGTAGCGGCCGATGGGGCCGGGGTTGGTCAGTAGGAGACAGGCCCCCTTGGCGGTGTCGAGCGAGCTCCCGCCACCAACGCCGACGATGCCGTCGACCCCCTCCGCCACCCCGAGAGCCCCGGCCTGATCCACCGTGGTGTCCGGCGGGTCGGGGAGCACTCCGTCGAAGCAGACGGTCTGGATGTGCGCCGCGTGAAGGTGACCAAGAATGGTGGCGGCGACGCCTGCGGCCTCAACGCCCTTGTCGTATACGACCAAGACCCGAGAGCATCCGAACTCTCTCAGCTTGTCACCCACCACCGCGGCCGCGCCGCGTCCGAACAGGATGGGATTCGGACTCGAGAACACGCTTGGCACGACCGTTCCCCCTGGGTTAGAGCTTCACCGTCTGAGACATGACCTGCTGCGGCACCCTGAATGCGGCGCCCGCCATCTCCGAAGCCTCCGCGTAGAAGAATGCCGGCAACACATCGTCCCCGTCCTGCCAGCCGGCCGCCCGGTTGAACTCCTTCTCCCATCGCAGTGTCCGATCACCGAGCTCGAGGAGGCGGTCCACGGATGGGTCTCCCCCGTACTCGGCCGCATAGAGCGCAGCCAGGATGGCCAGATGCTGCTCAAGGAACAAGGCGGCGAAGATACACATGAGATTGTCGTACGTAGCGAAGATGCGCTGGATGGCATACGAGACCGCGCATATCTCTTCAGGCGTCATCTCCTCGAAGGTGCCGAGCGACGGACAGGTGGTGTGGTCGGCGCCCTGAGCCCCCCCGGCGAACGCGACCCCTGTGGGAGCCGCTCCACGAATGTCGTACCCAGGTATGGCCATGTGGTGGACGACAGGGATACGGTCGGCTCCCAGGTGCCTGCCCACGGCCTCGGTTCCGGCTCCCATGATTCGCCCGAACTCGGTGGCCTCTCCCATCTCGCGCAGCAAGCCCATAGCCGCCTCCGCGTCCCCCCAGGGGATCTTCCCGGCCTCCATGCAGACGCCGAGCGTGGCTCCGGTCTCGATCGTGTCGACACCCAGATCGTCGCAAAAATGATCTATCCGGGCGATGGCGTCGAGATCGGCTATGAGCGTGTTCGCGCCGCAGAGCGCGATGGTCTCGTACTCCAGGCCTCCGGTGACGTACTCCCCGGCCTCGTCCATGACTTGGTTGGAGCACCGGATGCGGCATCCGGCCTGACAGGCGCGCCCAGTCTCGCCGCGCGCTCGGACGATCTCCATGAACCGCTCCGGGTAGATGCGATCGATGTCCACCATGTGCTTCCCCGAGAAGTTCCGCACCGGGAGGACGCCGTTCTCGTGATGCAGCCGCACGGCTGCCGGAGTGCCGGTGTGGCGGATCTCGTGCACCGCGGCGCCATCGCTCAGGACCTGGTTCAGCTCGGCCTTGAGACGCTCGAACTCTTCCTGGTTCGCGAGCGCCGGGGTCGCACGGACTGCAGGCTTCTCGAATATCACCGCCTTGACCCGCTTGGACCCCATGACCGAGCCGGTGCCGCCCCGGGCCGCGGCCCGGTTGGGATAGTCGGTGCCGTACTCGGTCACCTGCACGCTCGAGTTCTTGTAGCCGCGTTCGCCCGCCAGGCCGATCGAAGCGACGGCGATCCGGTTGCCATACCGCTCCTTCAGGCGTCGCACCAACTCGTAGTTGTTCAGCCCCTCACAGTCGCCGGCCGGCTCGAGGGCCGCTGTCCCATTCGCGTCCACGTGGACGATCCACATGCCCTCTTGCTGGGGGCTCCCTTGGAGGAGCATCATGCGCAGGCCGTGCTGTGCCATGAGAGTGGCGAAACTGCCGCCGACGTTCGCCTCCTTGATGCCGCCGGTCATCGGACTCTTGCACCCGACCGAGAGCCGGTTCACACAGCCGACTCCGGTCGCGGCGAGGGCGGTGGTGGCGAGCACTAGGGTGCTCTCCGAGCCCAGAGGATCAGCCGAGGGATCCATCTCGTCCAGCAGGACCCTGGCCACCAATCCGCGTCCCCCGAGACCGACGTACTCGTACTTGAAGGGCTCCTCATGGCACGACCGGGAGGTCATATCTACGCGAAGTGTCTTCCACATGGGGGGCACCTCTCTCGTCTGGACTTGCGGTACCGCGGTTCCGTCCACTACACTGTGTTCAGTATTCGAGTGCAAGCAGCCTACCGGGCGGGGGGCCCACTGTCAACGAGTGGCTCACCGAACCACCGCACGAGATGGTGTATCGCCGCTGTCGCGAGGAAACAGAAAGGGCGAGATGCTCGGTCACATGGGGAAATCGCTGAGAGTGGATCTGACGAGCCACGTCGTCACCGATGAGGTGCTCACAGAAGAGTACTTGAAGAAGTGGATGGGGGGCACCAGCCTTGGGGTGAAATTCATGTTCGATGAAGTCCCCCCCGAGACCGACTGGGACGAACCCGAGAATCGCGTCTGCCTCTCCACCGGCCCGCTCGCCGGGACGACGGTGAAAGGTTCGGGGACCATCGGGGTGGTGACGAAGGGCGCCATGACGAACGGCCTCGCTGCGAGCCAGTCCAACGGGTTCCTGGGGGCGTTCCTCAAGTTCAACGGCTACGACACCATCGTCGTTCAAGGCGCCTCGTCGGACTGGCTCTATCTATACCTCGACGGCGAGGGCCACGCGGAACTCCGCAGCGCCGAGCACCTGGTGGGCCTTGACACCACCGAGACACAGGACGCCCTGCACGCGGAGTGGGGCACCAAGTCCGCCCAGATGAGCGTGTACTGTATCGGCCCGGCGGGTGAACACAAGGTCAAGTTCGCCATGTTGACCGGTGACTATGGGCATGTCGCCGCGCACAACGGAATCGGCGCGGTGTTAGGTTCGAAGCGCCTGAAGGCCATCGCCGTGAAGAGGGGCAAACAGCCCGTAGAGGTGGCGCACAGACAAGAGCTCAAGGACTTGGCCAAACTCATCAACGATAGAGGGAGATCCACTCCCCTGGGACGCGACGGGTCCTCCTTCGGTACGAACATGGGGCACATCCCCCTGCATTCCCTGGGGGCTCTGCCCGTCAAGAACCTGACCACGAGCGTGTTTCCGGAGCACGCGAAGTTCGCCGCGCCGCTCCTGCGCGACCGGTTCGAATACAGGAAGCGCCCCTGTTGGGGCTGCAACTGGAGTCATTGCGGCACCTGGACGATCAAAGAGGGACCCAACGCCGGGTTCTCAGCTGATGAGCCCGAATACGAATCCATGGTGGCCATGGGTTCACTGGTCGGGATCACGGAGCCTGAAGAGACATTCATCCTCGCGGACAAACTGGACCGCTTGGGTATGGATGCGAATGAGACCGGCTGGGCGGTGGCCTGGGTCATCGAATGCTACGAGGAAGGCCTCTTCACGAAAGATCGCACCGGTGGACTCGATCTCCGGTGGGGGAACGCGAAAGACATCGGACGGCTGCTGGAGGATATCGCGACGCGGAAGGAGGGGATCGGCGATCTGCTCGCCGAAGGCGTTCGGCTCGCGGCCAAGCACGAAGGCGGCGAAGCGCAGAGACGAGCCGTCTACACCGAGAAGGGCAACACGCCGCGCGGACACGATCACCGGGCGGTGTGGGACGAGCACCTGGATACGTGCGTCTCGAGCACCGGCACGGTCGAGGTCTGCGGAGGCGGGATAGACGTGACCCAGCACGGTATCGAGCGTGTCTCCGATCCCTTCTCCTGGGAGCAGATCGTGCGAAGGAACGTCGCCGTCGCCGGTCGCCGGGTCTTCGAGGACAGCCTGGGCATCTGCCGCTTGTCGGCGTGTGAGGACATCCAATCGACGGTGCAGGCCCTGAGTCTGGTCTTCGGCCAAGACTACACGTATGAGGAAGCCATGGTGGTCGGGCGGCGGGCGATCAACCTAATGCGTCTTTATAACCTCCGAGCCGGGATCTCGGCAGAGATGGACCGGCCTTCGGAGCGCTACGCATCACCCGTGTTGGATGGACCTGCGCGGGGCAGGGACATCGGCGTGGTCACGGAAGACATGAAGCGCCTGTACTACGAGCTCATGGGTTGGGACACCGAGACGGGCACACCCCTTCCCGCCACGCTGGCGGCGTTGGACGCGGTGTAGCCTCAGGTCGCGCTGCGTATTTCGCGAAACCGGCCAACTCACACACCCACCTACCTCTCCGGCCAACGGCTCACTTACAACGCCGCCCCCGTCAACAGCCCGGCCATTCCTGGAAGAGAAACGACCTGGATGCCGTCCCCCAAGGGATAGCTCTCCTCGCCCGCGTAGACCACGAACCGGCGGGCCGGGCGCAGGTCGGCACAGGCGGAGTGAAAACCCCTCTCCGGGCGCGGGGAGAGACTGCGCTTGATCTCCACCGCCCAGAGGTCGCCTCCGGGGAAGCTCAGCAGAAGATCGATCTCCGCCCCGCCGCTCGTCCGGTAGAAGTAGCCCTCCACCCCCTCGGGAGCGACGGCCAGCAACTGCTCGACGACGAAGCCCTCCCCGCTCGCCCCCACCACCGGATGCGACAGCAAGGTCTCCTTGTCGCCGATGGCCAAGAGAGCGTGGACCAACCCGCTGTCACGCACATAGACCTTGGGCGATTTCACCAGCCGCTTGCCCACGTTGGCGTGCCAGGGAGGGAGCCGACGCACGAGGAGCAGGTCGACCAGAAGGTCGATGTAGGCCGCGGCGGTCTTCGCATCGACTCCCAGGTTGCGGGCGAGCTGGGCCACGTTCAGTAGCCCCGCCTGATGGTGAGCGAGCATCACCCAGAACCGGCGCAGCGTCTCGGCGGCGATGCGCCGGCCAAACTGGGGGATATCCCGTTCCAGGTAGGAGCGGATGAAGTCCTGGCGCCAGCGCAGGCTCCGCGCGTCGCTCGACGCGAGGAAGCTCTCGGGGAACCCGCCGCGCAGCCAGAGGCGATCTCGCTCCACCGCCGTCCGCTGCGTCTCGGACACGTCGAAGGGTTCGAGCTCCATGTAGCTCACCCGCCCGGCGAGAGTCTCTCCCGACTGCCTGAGCAGATCGAGTGAGGCCGACCCCAGTAACAGGTAGAGGCCATGATCCGCCCCCTGGCGGCGCGCCCGATCGATAAGCCCGCGCAACACGGGGAAGAGCCCGGGCGCCCGGTGGATCTCGTCCAGGATGACCAGCTTGTCCAGGTGGTCGGCCAGGTAGAGCTCCGGCTCGGCGAGCTTGGCCCGATCCTGCTCGGATTCCAGATCCAGGTAGATCGCCTCGCGCTGCCGAGCCACGCCGAGGGCGAGCGTCGTCTTGCCCGCCTGACGCGGCCCGATAAGTACCACGGCGGGAACGTCGTCCAGCCGCTGGTTGAGGATGGAGTTGAGGCGACGCTCGATCATGTGTGCAATCATGGAGTGTCAGTACGGGAAATGCAAGGATAATTCGTCACCGGCGTTTGTGGAGATCCGGGCGACCTTGTAGGCGCACAACCGGGGGAACTCGCTCCACACTGAGGCTCGGCCGCCGCGGACGTGCTAGACGGCGCGCTGCTTCGTCCTTGCTTCGTATCCGCCGATCACGTCCTGACGGCGAGCGTCAGCATGGAACGAGTTCCCGTTGCCCTTGAAGTCTCCCCCCATGAAGTCGGTGGGAGGCTCGTAGAAGTGGGCGGCCATGAACATGGTGTTGCACCTTGATGAGGGTGCCGCAGCCGTCGGACTTGCAGATCTTGGCTCCGCCGCCAACATGCATGAGGCAGGCGAGACCCATTCCCCGCACCTTGTGGGGCTTGCCCGGGATCGCGTCGCGGGAAGCGCCAACAGCCCCCGCGTCGGCCGCGCCGCCACCAGGGGTGGCACTCGCAGCCGCGCCACCCGCTGACAACATGGATTCGCGTCGTGTTCATCGTCCTGGTGGGGTGCGGGCCCCCGGTCTCGACCGACTCTAGTGCGGAGGTCGGGGCGGTCGAGCTTGAGCCGGGCTCTACGAGTGGGAACCCTGTGCCATCGGCAGCCAACACCATTCAAGAGCGGGTGAACGCCTACTCCACCGAGGTCGGCGAACTCGGCAGGACGATGACCGACGTGATGGAGGCAGTTCCCGCCTGCATGGACTCGTCGGGAAACCTAGTAGTGAACCCCCAGACGCTGTACGGGGTTGCACAGGCCAGAGTAACAACCGAGTCGGCCCTGGAGTCGTGGCGCGGTCGAAGTCCGGCGGCTGGCGTCGGGCTGATCATGCCCTCACGCTCTGCTAGAGCCACGTGGGGGGCGATCAGTGTCCCGAGTCGAGGCCTGCATCGCCACTGACGATTCGGGCCCCTCGCAAGGAGGCACCAGCGGCTATGAGGAGCAGCTGACCCACAGGTGGTCCACCTGCGGCAACTTGGACCTGACGCAGCACCACGCTCTACCCAGAATGCATCCACCATTCGTGCTCCAACCGCTTGACAAAGGTCCCCCATGTCCGATAATAATTAGCAACATGCATGCGAAATCTTCTCAACCTATGCCCCTGAGTATCACCCCTGAGGCAGACGGCATCAGCGCCGTCCTGATCTCAAAAGGCATTCCGCTCACGCGGCAGCGGCGTCTCGTCTGGGAGTACTACCTCCACGTCGGCAAGGCGGCCACGATCGCCGAGGCGGCGGCGGACCTCCAACCGGCGGGCGTCAGCCAGGCCACCGTGTATCGAGCGATTGCGATGTTCGCAGAACTCGGCCTACTGCACCGGGTACAGGTCCGCTCCGGGGAGGCTTGCTACACGGCCGCACTGCTCGGCCACCGACACCCGCTTGTCTGCGGCGAGTGTCGCCGGGTGGTCGAGTTCGTCGGCGATGACGATCTTTCCGAACTGCAGCGCCGTCTGGAACTCGAGACCGGGTTCATGATCTACGGCCATCATCTCGAAGTCTACGGCCTGTGCCCGCAGTGTGTGGAGAAGAGAAGTACCTCCCGATGGTCAAGCGTGCTCCGATGAGGCGTACGACGGGTCGGTAGCGAGACAAGCAGGGGTCCATCGGGCGAAAGGGGAGGAAGCATGCACATCATGGAGGGGTATCTGCCCGCGGAACAGTGCGCAGCCTGGTACGCGGTGTCGTTGCCGTTCTGGGTGGTGGCAGTGCGCAAGACGCAGCGGCTCGTACAGGAGCATCGCGACACGCTCCTGCTGCTCGGCGTGGCGGCCGGTTTCTGCTTCGTCCTTTCGGCCCTCAAGATGCCCTCGGTAACCGGCAGCAGTTCGCACCCTACCGGCATGGGTCTCGGCTCGGTCCTGTTCGGCCCCGGGCCTATGGTTATCGTGGGCACGATAGTGCTGCTCTTCCAGGCCCTCCTGCTCGCCCACGGGGGCATCACCACCTTGGGAGCCAACTCCTTCTCCATGGCCATTGTCGGGGCCTTGTCTGCCTGGATAGTGTTCAAGATCGGCCGCAGGCTGGGCCGATCGATCCCCGTCGCCGGTTTCTTCGCGGCCGCCATCAGCGATCTCCTCACGTACTGCACCACCGCCACCCAGTTGGCCATCGCCTATCCCGACAAAGCCAGCGGCTTCTGGGGCTCGTGGGTGAAGTTCATGAGCATCTTTGCCGTCACGCAGATCCCGCTGGCCATCGCCGAAGGGGTGCTGACCTCGCTCGTCTTGATCTACCTCACGAAATACCAGTACAACGAGATGACCAACCTGGGCGTGCTCAAGGTCAAGGAGCAGTGGTCATGAAGACCGGGCGTTGGACGCCGTTGCTCCTCGTAGGTGCCGTTATCGTGCTCATGGTCGTGCCGCTCGTGGTCTCAAGCAGCCATGATTTTGCCGGTGCCGACAGCAAGGCGCAGGCAGCCATCACCACAGCCGACCCCGGCTACAAGCCCTGGTTCACGCCGTTGTGGGAACCGAGCAGCGAGACTGCGACCATGCTCTTCTCCCTCCAGGCAGCTTTCGGCGCGGGCGTAGTGTTCTTCGCCTTCGGCTACTGGAGCGGCCGCCGCAAGGGACGTGAACAAGGTCCGCCGGACACGGCCGGCGGAGATGTCCAAACCGACGCGCGTCTGGCAGCATCACATCGTGGCTGATTGTTCGACCGGTCGCAGTGCCCGACCCAGCAGCCTGCACCCACCTCGGCCGGCGGGTTACCGATGAACGCCATAGACCGCCTGGCGCACTCCAACCGCCTGGCCGGGAGGAACGCGGCCGAGAAGATGCTTTTCTCGCTGGGCATGCTCGTACTGGCCGTCACGCTCCCGCCCTGGCCGGGGGCGGTGGTGGTCCTCGTCGTGCTGCTGGTGGCCCTCCTGGCCGTCGCGCGCGTGCCGGTGCGCGCTTATCTCAAGTTGATCGCCGGCCCGCTGCTTTTCATGGCCATGAGCGTCCTGCCCTTGCTCTTCACCCTGAGCTTCCACCCGCTGCACCTCGGTGTTTTGCCGGACGGAGTCCAATTGGCCCTCAGGGTCTTGCTGCGGGCGCTGGCGGGAGTCAACTGCCTCTTCTTCCTGACCCTCACCACACCCATCCCCCAGATCCTCGGCGTCATGCATCGGTGTCGCGTGCCGGCGGTCGTCACCGAGATCTCTGTGCTCGTGTACCGTTACGCATGGGTGTTCGTCAGCACCGTTGGAGGCATCCGGCGGGCGCAGGAGGCCCGTATGGGCTACACCAGCTACGGCCGCTCGTATCGTTCGCTCGCCATGCTCACGGGCGCCCTCTTCGGACAGGCGTTGCAGCGCGGACGCGCCCTGGAACGCGGTCTGGACGCCCGCAACTGGCAGGGTGAGTTCCGCGTGCTCGATGATGCTCCCGCCGCCTCTGCTGCGACGCTCACCTTCATCGTGCTACTCGAAGCGGCAGTGCTGGGAGTGACCGT
>JAJZQZ010000100.1 GCA_021802965.1 Actinomycetes bacterium | reverse complement strand
TGCCCCTCGCGAGCCTCGATCCGTGGGGGAACATGTCCCGCGGGGAGGTGGCCCAGGTGCTGCGCAACCTGTTGAACGACCTGACGCCGACTACCACCACCGTGACCGCGCCTGCCACGACGACCACCACTCCGTCGACCACCTAGTCGACCACGACGACCATCCCCGTCCCGCCCCTCGAGAACCTCGGCGGCGACTGCCTCTACCGGCCTGCCGCGGTGTCGTGCGACCCGAACCGTATGGATGTCTTCGTGGTGGGCGCGGACAAGGCCCTCCGGACCAGGGTCTGGAACGGCTCCTCGTGGTCCGCATGGGCATCCCTCGGGGGATCGCTGACCTCGGCGCCGACGGCGGTGACCTTGGGCTCCAGCCGCATCCACGTCTTCGCCCGGGGCTCGGACGGCGCCGTGTGGTGCCGGGCTTTGACCGGGATGACGTGGGGCGACTGGTTCTCTATCGGGGGCACCCCCGCCGCCGGTTCCTCCCCCGCGGTGGTCGCGTACAACGGAGCCCAGCTCGACGTGTTCATCCGCGGTACCGACGACCACATCTGGCATCGGGCGACGTTCGGACCGCGACAGCTGCCCTGGGAGGACCTGGGAGGGCACGTGACCGGGAACCCCGCCGCGGTAGTCCGGGTCAGCGAGGGCTTGGATGTCCTCGCGCGCGGCACCGACGGCAAGCTCCGGCGCAAGGTCTGGAGCAGTGGCTGGTCGGCTTGGCAGGTTCCGGGGACCGCCCTCATCGAAAGTTCACCCGCAGCGGTCGCCTGGGCGCCGGATCGTCTGGATATCTACGCGCGCCGGGTGGCGGGAGACAAGCGGCTCTATAAGATCGAGTGGGACGGGTTCCAGGGCTCCAAATGGATCGAGCAGATGTCGGGACCGGTCTGCGACATGGTTGGGGATCCCACTGTGGCATCGTGGGGATGGGGCCGCTCCGACATCTTCGTCCAGGGGGCCGACGGCAACCTGTGGCACTACGCGTGGACCGGCAGCGGCGGGTGGATCCTCGGAGGGACGGCCGAAGGCCATGCAGCGCTGTTGGAGGGGGGGCCGATCACATCGTCGCCCGTGGCGATCTCCTGGAAGAGCGGCCGCATCGATGTCTTCGCGCTCGGACCAGGTGGAGCGCTGGTCCACAAGACCTACGAGACGCAGGTCCCCTGACGAAGCGGACCAGCAGCGAGCCCTGACTCGGTCACGATGAAACAGGTGTTACATCGCACGGCAGTTCGTATGCTGGGGCCGACAGCACGAAGCTGAGAGGATTCTCACCAAAGACTCATCCCGGTCTCATCCAGCGGTCCGATGGTCTGCGCAGTGCCACGAACCGCGGGGGTGAGCAGAATGGAAGCGACCGTGCCCCACGACCCGCCTCACGACCGGCCGCCCGAGACGGACCGCATCGCTCTCAGCGCCCTGCTACTCGAGGTCCTGGCCGACGACGCCGAATCCTCGGACGGCGGGCGCCTCATGCCCACCCTCACGGGCATCCTCGCCCGCAAGGCGCGCCTGACCAGGACGGATTCAGCCAGCGGAGCCGCCGCGTAGGGAGCAGTGCTCGGGGTACAGGGAACCGTGTTCTCGCTTCACGGGTCCGTGTGCACGGTGGGAACGGGCACGTCCACGACGGGCGTCACGGGCGCCTGTCCGGAAGTGACGGGCGGCGGCGCGCTCGGGCCCGCGGGCGGCCGGGCGGGGGCGGCGATGCCCGCGTCGTCCAGCGCAGCCGCGACCAAGGCGTCGAAGCGACCTGCGACGAGATCGCCCAGCGGGTCGCGGGTGTAGCACAGGAGTACGCCGTACGGGAGGGAGAAGGCCGCCCGCATGGCCATGAGCCGGTGGCGCTCGACGTCGTCGGGGTGCGAGAGCACCACGCTCGCTGCCGTCAGTCGCCTCACCTGGCGGACGCGCCCGGGCAGGGCGATCAGGAGCACGAAGAACGCCGGGATCGCGAACACCAGCAGGCCCACCTTGAGCGCCAGGTCGTGCACCGTCTGGATCCCCTGACGGCCCAGATCGGCCAGCTGCCCGCCGGTGCCGGCGCCCGCGCCCTTCAGGGCCCCGGCCAGCTTGTCTCCCAGCATGGGCAGCCCGCCGACCACCCCGGCGAGGGAGTCGAGGCCACCTTGGACGGAGGTCCCCGCCTGCTCGACCCCGGACCCGAGCACCGTGAGGGTGTCGACCGCGTCGTGCGCCTGCACGCCGAGCCAGGCGAAGAAGAGCAGGGCGGCGAGGACGGCCAGATCACGCACGATGGTCCTTCGCCGCCGGGCGGGCACGCTGGGATAGAGCTTCACGCGACCTCCTCCCCTAACGACCCGGTCTTCTGTAGGAACGCTGTCGGGTCGGCCATGAAGTCCCGGTATAGGCGAAAGTGCGAGGTCTCCTCGTAGGTCGTCTCCACCACCCCGTCGGCCGCGAAGGTGAAGAGCTGCGCCCCCGGCAACGCCAGCAGGATGGGCGAGTGCGTGGCGATGATGAACTGGGCGTGGCCGTCGCCCGCGTAGTCGTGCAGCAGCCGCAGCAGCTCCAGCTGACCGGCCGGGGAGAGGGCGGCTTCGGGCTCATCGAGAGCGTAGAGACCCCGGTACGACAATCGGCCACGGAAGAACGTCAGCATGCCTTCACCGTGCGACTGGTCCAGGAGAGTGCGCCCCCCGAAGTACTTGAGCTGCCCAGGGTCGACAAGCGATACGTCGTCGAGGAACTCGGCCCGGTCGCGGAAGGTCTCGGCGCTGAAGAACGAGCCGGGCACCGGGCCCTCGGTCCATTCGACGTCGAGATAGTCCGAGAGCGCGGTCTCGTACGGGTTCTTGTGGGCGATGTGGCGCTTCGACCTGGTCCAGATGTGGATGCCCGCGCGGCGCACGATTGCCTCGAGCAGCGTCGATTTGCCCGCGCCGTTCTCGCCCACGAGGAAGGTCACCGGGCCGCGCAGCACCAGCCCCGGGGAGCCCGCCAGCCACTGGAGCGAGAAGGGGTAGCGGTCGTGTCGGGGAAAGTCGTCGCTCCGCACGCGCACCTGCTTCAACCACATGGGCACCTCATTCGGTGGTTTCAACCCCCCCTATGATACGACCTGCCCGGCAGCCGGTTGCGCGCCGCTTCCGATTCACTATGATGGAGGCATGGTCGCGTCGCCCCAACCGGATCTTTCCCTTGCCCAGCTCGACGAGGACCTCTGGCGCTGGGAGCGCCGCCACCCGGAGTGGCAGCCCGGCGCGTTCGGCGCAGTGGTGGGCAGCTACGCGGTCCTCTGTGGCGCCGTCACGTTGCTGATCGACCCGCTGGTGGACGAAGGGGGGCGCGCGCGCGATGCGGCGGAAGACCGGGTGCTGTCGGAGCTCGACCGACTGGTCACGGGCCGAGTCCGCATCCTGATCACCATCCCGTACCACGCTCGCAGCGCCGAGCTGCTGCGCCGCCGGTACGCCGACCACGACGCCACCATCATGGGCCATCGCTTGGTGGCCAAGAGGCTGGCCGACACGACCGGGTTCGTCGCCCTCGTGGGCGGCGAGGAGGTCGACCGCGTCGCGCGGATCCACGTGATCGGCAAGCCGGTGCGGGCGGAGATGCCGATCGAGATTCCGTCGCAGCGGGCGCTCGTGTTCGGCGACGCGGTGGTCGAGCATGAAGGCGGCCTGCGCGTGTGGGAATCGCCGTTGGACGCGCCCAACCGCCGGCGCTGGTACGACGAGCGCTTCCTGCCGACCTTGCGCGCGCTGACCCGCCTCGACGTCGAGCGCATCCTCGTCACGCATGGGCATCCGGTGCTCACCGGCGGGCGGGGGGCACTGGAGCGGTCTCTGGAGGCCGGCCCTTGGAGCCCTCCACCGGCGAGGCCGCGGGCGTAGCGCGCCGCCGGCTATTCCCCCGCGTCCCTCTCCCCCATTGATATGACCGCCTGGAGGCTCGCGATTTCTTCGCCGGCTCCGCCGTCACCGGCTAGGAGCAGCGCCTCGGCTTCGGCGGCCGTCTCCCGGCTGCCGCGGCGCGGCAGGCCCGGAGCCCGCCCCGCCACTCGCTGCGTCTCGGGGTCGAGCCGCAAGGTGACGAAGAACGTCGCCACCGCGAACGCGCCGGCGATGTAGAAAGGCACCTGGTAGCCCACATAGTTGAGGATGAACCCCGTGGCAAGAGGCACCACGATGGCGGTCGCGTGCAACAGCGAGATGCCCATCGCCAGGCTCGGCGCCACCTCCTCCGGCAGCGCGATACGTCGCAGATAGGTCGACGAACCGATGGCAGAAATCGGCAGTATGAACGAATAGAGGACGTACGCCAGGCAGGCGAGCACCACGTTGTCGGCGAGGGCGAACCCGGTGAGGGCGATGACGTACGCGACGTTTACGATCGAGAGGGCACGCCGTTCGCCGTGCCGGTCGATGAGCCTGCCGATCCACGTGCCCGACACCATGCTCACGAACGTGACCGCGATCAGCACGGCCGAGATCTGAGCGACCCCCAGGCCGAAGGTGTTGACGAGGACCCACAGCCCGAACGCGAAGAACACCTGCTGCCGTCCCCCGTCCAGCAGGTTCAGCAGGTAGAAGTATCTGTACTCCCGCCGCCAGACCATCCGCTCCCGCTTGGGGGCGACCGCCCGGTGCTCGCCCTCGTGCAGGTGTGGGAAGCGCACGATGGCGATGGCGCCGACAAACGCCACCGCTCCCAGGACCACGAAGGTGGGGCGGAACGAGATCAGATCGAAGTGAAAACCGATGAGGATCAGGACCAGGGCCGCGAGGGTGCCCGCTTGGCCCACGGCGGCCATCTGGCCGAGGACCCGGCCGCTGTCTTCCTCCTTGGTCAGGCTCATGCCCAGCGCGTATTGAGTCTGCAGCACCGTGTGGAAGCCGATGCTGGTGATGACGATCCACGGGACCACGGTCCAGAAGCCCACGGAAAGCCCGAAGAGGGCGAGACCGAGGGCATACAACGACAGGGCTCCGGCAGTGACGCGCTGCAAGGACACGCGGTAGAAGAGCGCCGTGAGCGCTATCAGGATGAAGCCCGGGACTTCCCGGATCGCCACCATGTAGCCGAAATCGGGGCCCCGGAAGTGCAGCACCTCTTCGAAGTAGTTGGTCACGATGTTCTGGTGCGCGTTCAGAGCGAACCCGAAGGTGAACGACATGACCGCGAGCATGATGAACCCGCGTCCCACCGGCTTGCTCCAGATCGTGCGCACCCGCTGAACCACCACAGACCCCCTCGGCGATGCCCGGCTCCGCGACCCCGGCTGCGCCGCCACGCGAAGAGCAGCGGCGCCCAGAGACAGAGGATCGCGGTGACGTGAAGGAGCGGCGCCCACGCGGCGACCGTCCGCAGAAGACTATCATGAGGCGGTTGACCCTGTCCCCGACCCATGGTACGGTGCCGCCATGTCTACGTACGAACACGCTTCGAGCCCACTCAGCCACGGCATGCTGTGGTCGTGGTGGCGCTGGCCTGATACACGGGGCTAGCGCCGGCGCGTTCTTTTGACATAGAGACATAGACGCCGCGGACGGCCCCCAGGGACCGTCCGCGGCGTTTCTCGTTCAGGGAGCAGAGGGCCGCGGTGGCACACCGCGGCCCTCTGCTTTTCTCAAAGAGGAGGATGGACATGCACCCGACGACGAGTCGCAATGAGTTCGAGACGCTGGCCCGCGAATACGCTCTGGTCCCCGTCTGCCGCACGGTATCGGCCGACACAGAGACACCCGTGAGCAGCTACCTGAAGGTGGCCGACCGGCCGTGGTCGTACCTCCTTGAGAGCGTCGAAGGCGGCACCCGGTGGGGCCGGTACTCCCTGATCGGGCTCGACCCGTTCGTGACGGTCGAGGCGCGTGGGCGGCACACCGTCGTGCGGCGCGGCGACGACACGCTCGACGGCGAAGACCCCATCGGCATGATACGAGACCTCCTCGCTTCGCACCGCATGCCTCGGCTTCCCGAGCTTCCGCGACTCGCGGGCGGACTCGTGGGGTACCTGGGCTTCGGCGCGGCTCGACTCTTCGAGGAGCTTCCCGCGGGCCCGCCCGACCCCGTCGGCCTGCCCGACATCCAGCTGTTCGCGCCGCGTACCATGCTCGCCTTCGACAACGTGCGGGCGACCCTCACCGTCATGGTCTTGGCGCCCGCGGAGGCCGGGCCGGCCGGGTACGACGCGGCTCGGGACGCGATCGACGAGGTGCTCGAGAGCCTTTCCGCTCCCCTGGATCTATCACCGATCCTGACGAGTGAGGTCACGCCCACCGCCGTCCGCCCCACCATCACCCGCGGACGGTTCGAGGCGATGGTCTCAGACGCGCGAGAAGCCGTGCACGCGGGCGAAGTGGTGCAGGTGGTGCTGTCCCAGGCCTTTTCGGGGCCCACCGACGTCGATCCGTTCAGCGCCTACCGGGCCCTCCGCAGTCTCAACCCGAGTCCCTACATGTTCCACCTGGCCCTGGGCGAGGAAGTGGTGGTGGGGGCGAGCCCTGAGGTGATGGTCCGCGTGGAGGGCGGACGCGCCCTTCTCCGGCCCATCGCCGGCACCCGGCCGCGGGGCGCGGATCCACACGAGGACGAACGACTCGAGGCCGAGCTTCTGTCCGACGAGAAGGAGCGGGCGGAGCACGTCATGCTTCTCGACTTGGGGCGCAACGATCTCGGGCGGGTCGCCGTGGCCGGAGGGGTCAGCGTCGAGAGCGCGTTCGACGTCGAGAAGTACTCCCACGTGATGCATCTGACCTCCACCGTGTCCGCCGAGCTGAGACCGGGTCTTGACGTGCTCGACGTGCTCGGGGCGACATTCCCCGCCGGGACCGTGTCGGGGGCGCCCAAAGTGCGGGCGATGGAGATCATCGCGTCTCTCGAGCCCCACGAACGAGGGATCTATGCCGGTGCGGTCGGGTACCTCGGCTTCGACGGGTCGGCGGACACGTGCATCGCCATCCGCACCATGGTCTTTCATCAAGGGCAGGTTCACTTCCAGGCGGGAGCCGGCATCGTGGCCGACTCGGACCCCGCGCGTGAATACGAGGAGACCCTCCACAAGTCGGATGCCCTGCGACAGGCATTGGAGGTCGCCGACAGGGCGTCGAAAAAGGCCGGGGGCTTCCGACGAGCGCCGGCGCACGCGGGGGTGGGCGCATGAGCCGGCTCCCGGTGCTCCTGCTCATCGACAACTACGACTCGTTCACCCACAACCTCGCCCAGTGCTTCATGGTGCTGGGACAGGACGTGCGGGTGGTCCGCAACGACCGCATCAGCCTGCGTGAAGCCGACCAGCTCCGCCCGGAGCGCGTGGTGATCTCACCTGGGCCCGGAGACCCGACGGGCGCGGGAGTCTGCGTCGACATGATCCGGCACCTGGCCGGCCGCGTCCCGGTCCTCGGTGTCTGCCTGGGTCACCAGTGCATCGCCTATGCCCACGGAGGGGAGATCGTGCGGGCGGCGCGCGTGATGCACGGCAAGACCTCCCCGGTCGCCCACGACGGTACCGGCCTCCACGCGGGGCTCCCCCAGGACTTCCCGGCGACCCGATACCACTCCCTGGCCGTACGCGAGGACACGCTCCCCTCGGGCTTTCGTGTGACCGCCCGCGCCGAGGACGACGGCACCATCATGGCCATCGCACACGAAGAGCGCATGCAGTTCGGAGTCCAGTACCACCCGGAGTCGTACCTGACCGGCTCCGGTATGCACATCCTCGACAACTTCTTGGAGGTAACGTCATGTTGAAACCACTGATCGGCAAGCTGGTAGAGGGCGATCACCTGACCGAGTCCGAGATGATGGGGGCCATGGAGACCATCATGGAGGGGACGGCCAACCATGCTCAGGTCGGCGCGTTCCTCACCGCCTTCCGGCTGAAGGGGGAGACCGTGGACGAGATAGTGGGGGCCGCCCGGGTCATCCGCGAGCACGCTGAGCCCTTCGGAGCCCGTTCTGTCTCTCTGGTGGACACGTGCGGGACTGGGGGCGACTCCGCCCACACCTTCAACATCTCCACCGCGGCCGCCTTCGTGCTCGCCGGCGCGGGTATGCGGGTGGCCAAGCACGGGAATGGAGCCGTCTCAAGCCGCTGCGGCAGCGCCGACGTGCTGCGGGCCCTGGGCGTCGACATCGACGTTCCGACGGAGACCGTGCGCGAGTGCGTCGACGACATCGGCATCGGGTTCCTGTTCGCCCCCAAGATGCACTCGGCGATGCGGCACGTCGCTCAGGTGCGGCGGGATCTGGGCATCCGCACCGTCTTCAACCTTCTGGGCCCCCTCACCAACCCGGCCGGGGTGGACTGCCAGGTGGTGGGAGTGCCTCGCAAGGAACTCCTCGGCCTGCTCGCAAGCGCGTTCGCGCGCCTGGGGACCCGGCGTGCCCTCGTGGTCCACGGGTCCGACGGACTGGACGAGATCACCATCACCGGGCCGACCCACGTCGCCGAGGTGCGTGACGGGGCGGTCCGCGAATACGACATCAGGCCCGAGGACGGCGGTCTGCGTGCCGCCCCGGCGCACACCCTCGAGGGCGGGGACGCCCAGACGAACGCCGAGATGATCCGCCGGATCCTGCAGGGGGAGACGGGGCCCCGGCGCGACGTGGTGCTGCTCAACGCCGGCGCGGCCCTGGCCGTGGCGGGCGAGGCGGCCGACCTGCGCGACGGGGTGTCACAGGCCGCCCGATCGATAGACTCGGGGCAGGCCCGGGCGAAGCTGAGAGCGCTGGTCGAGCTGACCACAAGCGCGGGAGACGGCGCCATGAGGCCCTGCTACATGCCGCGGATGTCGGGCTGCGCGTGATGTCCCTTCTCGCCGAGATCGTCGCGCAACGTCGCGCGCGCGTGGCCCAGGACGCGGCCCGTATCCCGGTGGACGTCGTACGGAAACAGGCCCTCACCCCGCAGCCATCGGACTCGTGGATGCGCATCATCGACCCCGCGCGGCCGGTGCATGCCGTCATCGCCGAGGTCAAGCGCCGCAGCCCCTCTCGCGGACCCATCGCGCCCCTCCTCGACCCTGCTCGGACGGCCTTGGCCTACGAGTCGGCCGGCGCCGCGGCGGTCTCGGTGCTGACCGAGCCGGATTGGTTCGGGGGGAGCTTCACCGACCTGGCGCAGGTGACCGACGCCGTGAATATCCCCGTCCTCTGCAAGGACTTCGTGGTCGACCCGTACCAGGTGTGGCAGGCCCGGGCGGCGGCGGCCGACCTGGTGCTCCTCATGGTGTCTGTACTCGGCGACAGCACGGGCGAGTTCGTCCGCCTGGCTCGTGGGTGCGGCCTCGAACCGCTGGTCGAGATACACGACGAAGCCGAGCTGGAGACGGCCGTCGCCTCGGGGGCGCGGCTGGTCGGGATCAACAATCGCGACCTTCGGACGCTCGAAGTAGACATGACGGTCTGCCGGCGGCTCCTGCCCCGCCTGCCCGAGCACGTGTCGGCCGTCGCGGAGAGCGGGTTGTCACGGCCGGAGGAGCTCGATGACCTGAGGGCCCTGGGAGCCGACGCCTTCCTGATCGGAGGGGCCCTCGTGGCGGCGGCCGACCCGGCCGCCGCCCTCCGTAATCTGCTCCGTGTCACGACGCCCACGTGAGACCGCCGCACATGCCTCCGAGGCTCCCTCGATGATCCAGGTCAAAGTCTGCGGCCTCACCCGCCGTGACGACGCCCTTCATGCGGTGGAGTACGGAGCGGACGCCGTGGGCTTCGTCTTCGCACCCCGCAGCCGGCGCCGAGCC
Organism: Actinomycetes bacterium; assembly: GCA_021802965.1. Lineage (GTDB taxonomy): Bacteria > Actinomycetota > Thermoleophilia > RBG-16-64-13 > RBG-16-64-13 > JAJZQZ01. The sequence goes on along the minus strand of JAJZQZ010000100.1, from coordinate 2,041 downwards.
GACCCGCTGACGGTGGCCGACATCGTCGCCGACCTCCCCTCCGAGATCGTCACTGTGGGCGTGTTCCAGGACCAGCCCTTGGTCGAGGTCCGAGAGTACATGGCCGGCTGCGGCCTGCACGTGGCCCAGCTTCACGGGACCGAGGACCTCGCCTACATGCGGGCCCTCGGCCTGCCCGTGCTCAAAGCCTTCGCCCCCCGGTCACCATCCGACGTGCAGCGGCTGCCCCTGTTCGCCGGACAGAGCGTCTTCCTCCTCGACGGTGTGGACCCGGACGGAGCGTCCGGCGGTACGGGCCACACCACCGACTGGACGTCGGCGGCGGCGGCCAATGCGCGCGGCCGGGTCGTCCTGGCGGGGGGGCTCACGCCGGGAAACGTCGGGGAAGCGGTGCGTACGGCCCGGCCCTGGGCGGTCGACGCCGCCTCGGGCACGGAGGTCGAACCTGGCCGCAAGGACCCCCGAGCTGTCCGGCGGTTCGTGCTCGAAGCACATCGCGCGGTGGTCGACTTTGAGGAGAGCCCAGCGCTCTCCGGCGACAAAAGTCACGACGCGTGGGGCGACCTCGTGCTCCCGCGCGCGGATGGGTGAGGATCAGAAGACGTACGTAGTGCCCGGGGTCTCGGGCACGAACGCGTCGGGCAACCGGCGGGCGATCTCCTCCACCACCGACCAGCCCGCGCAGCGGGCCGGGACCAGGTACCGGGGCTCTATCTCACGCAGGGCTTCTACGGCGGCCGAAACGCCGCTGTCGTGCGCGTCGCCGGCCAGGTGGAAGCCACCGAGCACCGCATGCACCCGATCCACGCCGGTGAGCGCCCGCGCGTGGCGGATCACGTCGATGACGCCCCGCTGGGCGCAGCCCGTGACGATGACCAGGCCCTTTTCGCGCACGTTGGCCACCACGAACTGGTCGTCGCGCGCTCCCGGCACCGAGGCACGACCGGTCCGCAGTCCCTCGCACGCAGCCCAGAGCCCTTTACGCGTTCCGGGGCCGGGCACCTCGCCCGACACCAGCAGCGTCCCCTCCACCAGCAACGTGGGCCCGTAGCTCTCGCGCACCTCGAGACCGTCCGCCTCGAGGTCCTCCCGCCTCACTCGGCGCACCGCCATGGGCTCCCCGCCCGGTCGCACGGCCTCGCCCCTCAGATACGCGTCGGGGTGCAGCACGACAGCCGGCCGGGGCATCCCCAGGCTCTCCAGAGCATGCGAGACGCCGCGCGCATGGTCGGCGTGGGCGTGGCTCAGAACGATCGCCTCGACGTCGTCGATGCCGATACGGAGGTCATCGATGTTGTAGAGGGTCTCCCGCGAGTCCACGCCGGTGTCGAACAGGACGGTCCGGTGGATGCCTCCCCGGGACACCCGGATCGCCGCGCAGAACTGATGGTCAGGTATCAACCTGGGACCCTCGAACGGTCCCAGCGTGTCGTCCACGATCGCGGTGATCTCAAGGCGTTCCACCGACCGCAGCTCGGGGCAACCCGACGCCTCCGCGACCATCCGGTCCAGAAGCGCCAACGACATCGAGGCATCTTCTCTCACGCCCAACCCCCACGATCCTGCGGTGCCTGGGCAACGTGTACCCTATAGGCTCAGGACTGAACCTCGGATGCGGGAACTGCCCGAAGCGTTCGACGAACGGTCATCGCCTCAGGTCGAGGGCGTCAGCTTTCGGCGGTGGTGGGGTCGATCACAGCCCTGACTTCGGAGATGCGATCGGCGGGAAAGCCGCCACGACGGGCGTGCTCGGCCACCGTCTCCGCATCGGGCGCGATGTAGACGCAGTAGATCTTGTCGTCGGTGACGTAGCTCTCCACCCATTGGATCTGCGGCCCCAACTCGTTCAGGACCGAGCATGACTTCTGCGAGATGGCCTGCAACTCGGCAGCGGGGGCTCCTCCGGCGCCGGGCACGTTGCGTTCGATGACGTACTTCGGCATGTCGATCCCCCCATGAGGTCTGTGGACGGCAACACAGCCGCGCTGTGCGGATGTGTCAGGCTATCACGGGGCGCCGAAGCCGGGCTCACGCCCATGAC
>JAJZQZ010000099.1 GCA_021802965.1 Actinomycetes bacterium | reverse complement strand
GTACGCGATTGGTTCGCCCAGACCTACGGCGCACCCACGCCTCCCCAGATCCAAGGCTGGCCGCCGATCGCCGCCGGCGGGCACACCTTGATTCTTGCGCCGACCGGCTCCGGCAAGACCCTGTCCGCCTTCTTGTGGGCCATCGACTCCCTGTTCCGGGAGCTGAGCGACCCGACGAATTCGGCCGACCCCGCGAGCGGGAGATCGGGGCGAAAGAGGGCCCCTCTCCCCGGCATTCGCGTCGTCTACATCTCCCCCCTCAAGGCCCTGAACAACGACATCCACCGCAACCTCCGGGTGCCGCTCGCGGGTATCCGGGACGCGGCGGCCGACGCGGGTCTCGAGTGGCCGGAGATCCGTGTCGCCGTGCGCTCGGGCGACACGCCGCAACGCGAGCGCCAGAGCCTTCTTACCAAGCCGCCCCACATCCTCATAACCACTCCCGAGTCGCTCTACCTGCTCCTCACCAGTCCGCGCGGCCGTGAGCTCTTCACCGCTGTGCGGACCGTCATCGTCGATGAGATCCACACCATGGCCGGGAGCAAGCGAGGGGTCCACCTTGCCCTCAGTCTCGAGCGGTTGGAAAGGGTCGCCGGGCGCCGGGTGCAGAGGATCGGCCTATCCGCGACCATTCGTCCCCTTGACGAGGTGGCGCGCTTTCTCGGGGGCGGCGAGTGGCGGGACGGGGGTGATCTGTCCCAGACCGGCGCCCCTGGAGACCAAGGTAATGTCCTCGTCCCTCGAGCGGTCACCATCGTCGACACCGGTTACCGGAAGCCCCTCGATCTGCGCGTCGAGTCTCTGGGGATCGGGGCGGGTGAGGCTGCCGGAGGTTCGCCTTGGCCGGTGATCATCCCGCGTGTGCTCTCGCTCATTCGTGGTCATCACACCACCCTCGTATTCGTGAACAACCGACGCCTCGCCGAGCGGACGGCGGACCGGCTCAACGAGCAGATGCAGGCCGAGGCTCGGGGCGAGAGCATGGGGCTGGTGGAGGGAGGAGTGGTTAAAGGTTCGGGCTTCGCTGCCGCCGGATCGGGGGGACAGTTTCGCGCCCACCATGGCAGCATGGCCCGAGAGGCGCGCCTCGAGATGGAGCACGACCTCAAGACCGGGCGGCTCCCCGCTCTGGTGGGGACCTCCTCGCTGGAGTTGGGCATCGACATCGGGAGCGTCGACCTCGTGGTTCAGCTGGAGGCGCCGGGGTCGGTGGCGCAGGGGCTGCAGCGGGTGGGCCGCTCGGGACACATCGTGGGCCAGGCGAGCAAGGGGCGGATCTTCCCCACGGGCCGGGAGGATCTGCTCCAGTCGGCCGTGGTGGCCGGGGGCATGCTCCGGGGGGAGGTGGAGGAGGTGCACACTCCCGCCAACCCCCTCGACGTCCTCGCTCAGCAGATCGTCGCCGCCGTGGCGGTCGAGGACTGGGCGGCGGCGGACCTCTTCGCGCTCGTCAGGCAGGCCTACGCCTACCGCGACCTCACCGAGCGGGCCTTCCGGGCCGTCCTCGACATGCTGTCCGGCCGCTACGCCAACACTGCCCACCGGGAGCTGCGCCCCCGGCTGAGCTGGGACCGGGTCAACGACCGGTTGGCGGCGCTGCCGGGCTCGCGGTTGCTGGCGCTCACCAACGGGGGGACCATCTCCGACCGGGGCTTGTTCGGCGTCTACCTGCCCGACCGCAAGACGCGGATCGGCGAGCTCGACGAGGAGTTCGTTTTCGAGAGCCGCCTGGGCGACACGTTCATCCTGGGGTCCCAGGTGTGGAGGGTGCTCGACATCGACGAAGACCGGATGGTCGTGAACCAGGCCCCGGGCGCCCTCCCCCGCATGCCCTTCTGGCACGGCGACCGACCCTGGCGCCCGTACGAGCTGGGCAAGCGGGTGGGCGAGTTCCGCCGCGAGGTGGCCGAGCGCGTGGAAGAGATCGGGCGGGCGTTGGCGACCGCCGCGGACGGTGGCGGCGCCGGCTCCGGCGCCGCGCCGCACCCCGGCGTGCCGCCCGCCCACGGGGCGGACGATCTTCGACTGCTCTTGGACGAACATCCCTACCATCCCCTGGTCGAGGGTGCGACCCGCTGGCTTCGCGAGGAGTACGCGTTGGACGGGCCTTCCGCCCGGCTGCTCCTGCGGTACGTCGCGTCTCAGCTGGAGCAAGGCCGCGCCGTCGCCTCGGACCGGACGATGATGGTGGAGGTCTTCGACGACGCCATCGGGGACCCGCGCATGCTGGTGCACTCCCCCTTCGGCGGGCGGGTGAACGGGCCTTGGGGGATGGTGCTGGCGAGCGCGCTGCGGGAGCGGACCGGGGTCGAGGTGGAGATGCAGGCCGGCGATGACGGCATCCTCTTCCGGTTCCCCGACGCCGATGCCGACTTCCCACTCGACCTCGTGGCGAGCATCGGCCCCGACGAGGCGCGCAGGCGATTGCTGGCCGAGCTGCCCGGGTCGGCGGTGTTCGGGGCGCAGTTCCGCATGAACGCGGCGCGCGCGCTGCTGCTTCCGGGAGCGCGGGGGGGAAAGCGAACGCCCTTCTGGCTCCAGCGGTTACGGGCTCGCGATCTGCTGCAGCTGGTGAAGCGATACCCGGACTTCCCGCTTCTGGCCGAGACCTACCGTGACTGCCTCGAGGACGTCATGGACGTGCCCGCTTTGGAGGAGGTCCTGGGCGCGATCTCGAGCGGCGATATACGGGTGGTCGCCTACGAGTCGCTGACGCCGTCGCCGGTAGCCCAGGGCCTGCTCTGGTGGTTCGCCAACGTCCACCTCTACGAGTGGGATGCTCCCAAAGCGGAACGACAGCTGCAGGGCCTGGCCGTCAACCCGGCCTTGCTGCAAGATATTCTGCAAGAAATCCGTGTGCATGAACTATTGCAGGTGGACTCGGTCGAGGAGGTGCGCGGGCGTCTCGACCACTCGGGTCCGGGGGCCAAGGCGCGCACGGCGGAAGAGCTCGCGCTCATGCTCGAGGAGATGGGCGACCTGACGACGCAGGAGGTGGCGGAGCGGACCACCGGCGACCCGTCACCGTGGTTGGAGCGCCTGAGCGCGGACGAGAGGATCGTGCGGCTGCCCGTGCCCACCTCCGCCGGGGCCCAGCTCCGCTGGATCTCGGCGGAGTCCGTCGCTGGATACCGGGCGGCCTTCATGGGCGGCTGGGACGAGACAGGAGAGATCGAGGCGGCCTCGGTGATCGTGGAGCGCTACCTGGCCCGCGCAGGCCCCGTGACGCTCGCCGCCCTCGGGCGCCGGTACGGTCTGCCGCCCGAGGTGCTGGAGAGCGTGCTGGCTCGCTTGGTCGCATCCCGCCGGGTCGCGAGCGGGCGCTTCACACCAGCCGCCCCGACGGCCGACGAGCCGACGTCCGACAGTCCCCTCGAGTACGTCGATGTCCGTGTTCTGGAGCAGATGCACCGACACACCCTGGCATCGCTGCGGAGGCAGGTGCAGCCCGTCGGCCTCACCGAGTACGCCGATCTTCTGGCCGAGCTCCACCATCTGCCGCCCGATGGTCGTTTGGAGGGAGAGTCCGGGCTCAGACAGGTGCTGACCATCCTCCGCGGAGCGAGCGCGCCCGGCGTGGCTTGGGAACGCGATCTTCTTCCCCTTCGCCTGCGCCATTTCTATTCGGCTGAGCTGGAGGCGATCTGCCGGCGGGGGGACGTGGTCTGGGTCGCCTCGGGCGAGAAGGACATCCGTCGCGCCCGCGTGCGCTTCTTCTTCCGGGGAGAAGGGGGCGCCTTCGTCGATGGCCCGTCGGATCCGGCGCCCGACCTCGGCGAAGACGCGCGCGTGCTCCACGATCTGCTCCAGGCCGAGGGAGCGCTCTTCACCGCCGACCTTCAAGCCGGATCGGGGCTTCGCGAAGACGGCCTCCAGGCAGCCCTGATCGAGCTGGTGCTGGCCGGTCTCGTCACGAACGACAGCCTGAACACTTTGCGCCGGCTTGCCGGCTGGGACGGCGCCGGCGGGGGTGGGCAGGGGCGGCGACCCGGAGCGAAACCTGCCGCCTCCGCTTTCGAGGCCGAGCTGGCGCGGCGGCTCGGGGAGCAGGGACTTCGGGGCGGTACCTCTCGCCGGATGGCGGGCCGCACCTCCGGTCTCGCGTCGCACCCGACGGTGACGCCCCACGGGATGCGCCGACCGTCGAAGTCTCTCTACCGATCGGCCTCGCGAAGAGTGAGGGATCGCCTGGGGTCCGAGGAGGGCGGCAGCCGCCTGGACCTCTCGGCCGACGGACGGTGGAGCCTCGTCCACCGCCTGGGTGTCATGGGCCCGCCGCTCTCCGCTACCGAGAGGGCCCTTCGACAGGCGCGTCAGCTTCTCCTACGGTATGGTGTTGCGACCCGAGCTGGGCTGGAGCGCGAGGAAGGGCCCTGGAACTGGGTGGAGGTCTATGGGCAGCTCCAGCGGATGGAGCTGAGGGGAGAAGTGCGTCGCGGCTACTTCGTGCGTGGCCTGCCGGGGGTGCAGTTCGCGCTGCCCGAGACCGTGGAGTGCCTCCGGGCGGCGGCCTCACCCATGGACGATGGCGGGGGCGATCCGGGGGACCAGGGGCGGCTGGTGGTGATGAACGCGACCGATCCCGCCCTCGTGTGGGGCGCGGGCGGGCACTCCGACGTTCTCGCGTTCTCCCGCGTGCCCTCGACGTGGGTGGTCCAGCATCGCGGCCTGCCGGTACTGGTGGCCGAGGACTCGGCCTCGCGTCTGCGAACAGCGCCCGGAGTGAGCGAGGGCGTGCTGCGTGCCGCGCTCCGAGCCGTTCTCGAGCATCTCGAGGGGTTCATGCGGCGCGTCACGGTGGAATCGTGGGACGGGAAGCCGGTGCTGGGAAGCCCGGGTGCCGCGCTTCTCGAGTCCCTCGGCTTCTACCCCGACCATCCCCGGATGACCTGGGAGCGCTCCTTCGGCCCGGGCGGGGACACGGAGTGACGCGCACGCTGCGGCGCGCTACCCTCGCCGCTCGAACAGCCTGACCCGGCTCTGATCGTCCACGAAGGCGATGTGGTGCGGCGCCGCGACCAAGGGTGACGACAACCAGGGCGGCGTCGTCTGAGTCCCCAGATTCTGCTCGGCGTCGCCGGTCAGCGAGCGCGCGACGATGTCCCACGCTGCCGAGTCGCCCGTCGCGCGGAGGTAGACCACGAAGTCCCCGGCAGCCGCCGGCCAGTCGCCTGCCGGGTCGATCACCCACTGGCGATCGGTGGTCAGATCGACCGCTTCGAGAGCTTCCTCATGGAAGACCACGGTGCTTCCGGCGATCGAAGGGCGGGCCGCTCCTTGGGCCCCCAGCTGGTGGGGTGCCCCGCCGGCCAGGTCGAGGTAGTAGACGCCCGGGGAAAGGCCTTCGGCCTGCTCGTGTTGCTCCCAGGCGAGTAGGGTGCCCGAGAGGCTGTAGGTCCAGCTGGAGTCGCCGATGACGTAGGCTCGGGGGGCGCTGGTGAGCAGGTCGGGCTCGCCGCCCGCCGAGCCGTCCCGGCCCAACGGGACGCCGAAGAGAGGCTCGTTCCAGATCTCGCTCTCGGGATCGCCCCCGGGGGCGGCTGGTTCCACCCAGGTCAGATAGCCGTTGCTGATCTGCGGATAGGCGGCCGCTCTTCCCCCGCCCACGGCCTCCACTTTGGGTCCGTCGGGGAGACGCATGCTGTAGAGGGTCTGGCCGCTGAACGTGCCGGTGCCCTCGTCGTAGTCGCCCTCCCACCATACGGCCAGCGGGCCGTCGAGAGTGGGCGCCCCGGCCTGGCCCTTGGTCTTGGGTAGCGCGATCAGGTCGGCCGCCGCTCCCGGGCTGAGCATCGAGGCGTAGAGACCGTTGGCGGTGTCTACGACGAGCGCCGCGTCGGACACGGCGACCATATAGACTTCTCCGGCAGGTTGGGGGACGTCCACCTCGACCCAGGTGCCCGTGGGCGTTCTTGGCGCTTCGGTGCTGGTGGTGCTGGGCACGCCGCCGCCCGCCGTGGTGGCTGGGCCGGGGGGCAGCGTCGAGGTCGTCCCGGCCTCCGATTCCGCCGTCGTGGCCTCCGTGGTCCGGTCGACCACGGCCGGAATGATCAATGCCGCGGCGACCCCGGCGATGAGCAGGAGCAACCCCAAGCTGAGGGCAAGCACGATGAGTAGCGTGCGGTGACCGCCGGAAGGAGGAGGCGGCCCCCACTGCCCTGGAGGATATCCCGGGCCTCCCGGGTAGCCGCCGCCGGGGTATCCGGGGCCGCCGGGCCGTCCGGCCTGAGGACCACTGGGCTGGTAGTAGTAGGGCGGCGTACCGGCATCGGGGGGCCGAGGGGTCGGGTCGGGAGGCGCCATGGGAGCGCCGCACGTTCGGCAGAACGCGGCCCGCTCGGATACCTCGGTCCCGCACTGGGGGCAGTTCACGTGGCGCCTCCTACTCGTATCTGAGCGCTTCGGCCGGATACACTTTCGCCGCCTGCCGCGCGGGCAGGTAGGTCGTGACCAACGAAGCCGCGTAGGCGACCAGGATCACCACCAGCAGGCTCTTCCAAGGGATCGTGAAGGGCATCCCGGGAAACTGCTCCTGCATCTGCCTGATGATCTGAGGCGAGAGCGCGGCTCCGAGGATCACTCCCATCCCGATACCCACTAGGGCCACGAAGGACGACTCGATCAGGAAGGCGTTCTGCACCATGCGCTTCTGGAACCCGATCGCCCGAAGCACTCCGATCTGCTGGCGTCGCTCGACCACGGCGCGCGCGGCGACGACGCCCAGGGAGGCGATGCCGACGATCAACCCCAGGGCCATGAATCCCTGCAGCAGCGTGTTGACCATGACGGTCGCGCGCGCGTTGCCTCGGATCTCGCCGACGATGTCCTTAGACTGCATCCCGTTGGTCAGGAAGCGCTTCTCGAGGGCCTGGCTGACCGCCACCGCGTCGGCCCCCTTCTCGAGCTTGAGTAGCTGCATGACGGGGATCGTCGGCTCGGGAGCGAAGATCTCCGAGAGGGTGGCGCCGGAGGTCATGACCATCCCGGCGTACGCCGCGGTGCTGTTCATCACGCCTATGACCCGCAGGTCTTTCGGGGTGCCGCTCGCCGGCTTGGCGACACGCAGCGAGACGGCGGGGAGAGTCTCGTCCTGTTGGGCGAACCCCTCCATCATGAACGGGATCTCTCCGAGGTTGAAGCTGTAGTTGATGCGCGAGGGGACGATCGAGGCCGAGACCACCGCGGTGCCGGGCTCGGTGAGCAGCGCCTGCCATACCGCGCGAGGAGTGTCGTAGCCTGGAGCTGTGAGCATGAAGTCGTACGTGACGTTGTCGGCGTATCCCCGGTCGACCCCCTCGACGAAGACCCTCTTGGGCTGGTTCGCGGAGCCGGCCTGCTGCACGTCGGCGAAGGCGCCCGTCACGGTGCCTATGGCGGCGATGCTTCTGAGGGGAGTGACGGCCGGGTCTTTGGGAGCGGCTTTGGCGGCCTCGGTCACCGCCGTATCGAGGTCGGCGATGGGGTTGGCGTAGCTGGTCGACGCTCGGACGTCGAACCCGCCTGAGAGTCCGCCCGTGTTGCTGTAGATGCCGGCCATCGCGGAGATGATGAAGGCCATACAGACCAACGTGAACACGATGAGCGAGAACATGGCCAGGGTCATCCCCGTGCGAAAGCGGTTCTGCATGGGGTAGGCCACCGCGGTCTTCAGCACCGGCGGGAGGCTGCGGAAGCGGCCGAGCACGACCACGATGGCCGCGACCAGTAGGTCCGAGTTGTAGATGACCACCCAGACCGCGGCGATCACCAGCATGATGCCCGAGATGAAGAACATCTCGATGCCGGCCGTCATGTCGTCGAAGACGCTGCCGTACGTGTCTCCCGGAAGAAGCCAGAGGGCCAGCAGCAACAGGCCGGCGCCCGTGAAAGCCGCCCGATCGGGAGCGCCCAAACGGCGGGCAAGAAGTCCGAGGGCGATGATGAACAGAGAGAAGCCCATGAAGGTGACTCCGAGCTGCTTGCCCTGGAAGCCGGACAGGGTCAGGAACGCGGCGGCGACGAAGACCACGATCATCAGCACAAGCTGCCGGCGCCCCCGCCGGCTCGCTTTGGGATCGGGAAGACCTCGCACCGCGCGCACGATGTTCAGGCGGCTGACCCTCCACGACGAGATCACCACGATCACGAACGTGAAGACGACCCCCATGGTGTAGGCGATCACCACGCTCTTCCAGTTGAAGAAGAAGCTCAGCCGCAGGTCGCTGCTGCCGAAGGCGACGCTCATTATGCGGGCCATGCCCCAGCCGACGGCTACGCCCAGGAGACTGCCCACGACGCCGGCTATGAGGGCGTACAAAGCGCCTTCCAGGGCGAACAGCCGCACGACGTGGTGGCGTTGCGCGCCCAAGGCCCGGGCCATCCCGAGCTCGTGCTTGCGCTCGGCGGCCAGCATGACGAAGATGAGGAAGATCAGCAGGATGCCCGCGGCGATGGAGAACTGAGCGAAGAGCAGGAAGATCGCGCTGAAAGAGCTGCCTAGCGAATCGGCCTGCTTCAAGGCGTCTTGCTTGACCGGCGCGGTCTCGAGAGCGGTGTTCGCCAGGACCGGTTTTAGAGCCGCGACGACGGCGTCGGTGTGCTCGGCCCCGTCGATGTCGCCGCCGCTGTTGTTGACGAGCACGGCGTTCACTCGGCCCGGCTGCCCGACGATCTCCTGCAGCGCACTCTGGGGAAGCACCAGCGCCGACTCCGCGGCCCCTTCGCTGAACACCCCGGCCACCTGCAGCTTCGTGGGTCCGGGACCCAGGTAGACCTGGATGTCGTCGCCCGCCGCGACGTCGAGCTCCTCGGCTGCCTTGACGCTGATGTATGCCGATCCGGGCGCGAGCGCCTTCGGATCCAGGGTCTTTCCAGCGGCGTCCGTGAGCGGGCCGAAGAGCTGCGCGTGTTCCGGAGCCAGCCCGAGCACGTCGACGCCGGGTTCACTCAGTCCCGACGAGCTGCCCAGCACCGGAGCGGTCTCGTGCACGAAGGGGACGACCCCGCTCACGATCCCGGATCGACCATCGCCCCCGGAGGCGGCGCCCAGGGCGTCCCTGATCCTGCCCGCGAGAGCCGCGTCGAAGTAGGGGTAGCGTCCGGAGGCATCGCGGGTCGCCCCTTGCACCACCTCGTCTACGGCCCCGATGCCACTGAGGGTCTGGAGGCGGATGGAGTGCGTCATGGTGTCGCCCGTGGAGAACGACGCCGAGAAGAGCAGGGTGGCCAGCATGAGCCCCACGATGATGAGCACCGTCTGGGGCGGGCGGCGAGGTAGGTTGCGCAACGCCATCTTGAACACGACGCGGTCCCGGAGAGCGACCACCGTCATGGCCAGCAGGCCGATGGCGAACATCACCAGGAAGACCACCATGAACGAATCGAGGGGGACGCCGAAGATCTTGTCCACAGCGACCTCCTAGGCTTGGTAGCCGGTGGGCGCCGTACCGGCGCCGACGCTCTCGATGAGCCCCGACCTCATGCGGATGATGCGATCGGCGCGTCCACCCACCGTCGAGTCGTGGGTCACCAGCACGAAGGTCTGGCCCTTCTCCCGGTTGAGGTCGCAGAGCAGATCCATCACGTCGGCGGAGGTTTCGCTGTCGAGGCTGCCGGTCGGCTCATCGGCCCACACCAGAGCCGGTTCGTTGACCAGAGCCCGCGCGATGCTCACCCTCTGTTGCTGGCCTCCCGAGAGCTCTGACGGCCGCTTCTCGCGGTCGTCGGCGAGGCCTACCAGAGCCAAGGCTTCCTGGGCCTTCCCCCGGGCGGCCGATGGACGAACACCGCCGAGCAGAAGGGGGAGCTCGACGTTCTCGACCGCGGTCAGGACCGGGAGGAGGTTGAAGAACTGGAACACGAACCCCATCCGCTCTGCTCGGTAGCGAGTGCGCTTCTTGTCGCTCATCTTGTGGATAGCGGTGCCCTCGATGAGGACCTCACCGGCTGTGAGGTCGTCCAGGCCGGAGAGGGTGTTCAGCAACGTGGTCTTGCCGCAGCCCGAAGGTCCCATGATGGCGACCATCTCGGCTCGCTCGATCCGGATGTCGACCCCCCTCAGGGCGTGGACTTGGAGCAGCCCTGTGTCGTAGGTCTTGCGGACTCCTGTCGCGTCGACGATGTCGACTCTGGGCGCCGTATTGTCCATGGCTTCCCCCGTCCGTCGCCGGTCCGACCGTCTGGTCGGGTGACCAGGATCACCACCCATCATATCCGGACAGGCACGATGTGTGAAAGAAGAGCGTGAACGGTATGATGCCGCTTGGGCAGAGGGGCCGGCGGTCGCCTCCGCTCGGTACGGTGCACAAAGCGAGACGTGGAGGTACGCGATGGTGCCGAACAGAATCCTGGTGGCCACCGACGGCTCGCCCTCGGCGCGCAGCGCAGAGATGTTCGCCGCGAGCCTGGCCGACAAGTTGGGCGAGAGCGAGCTGGTACTCGCGAAGGTGGTGCCGCCCCGGGACATGCCGCTGGTAAAAGGAGCCGCTCTCTACCCGTCGACCCCTGATGAGGTGGCCGCGGCCGATGAGGCCTTGTCCGAAGCCGTCGCCAGGGTCAAGGCGGCGGTGACCAACCCCGCTGTGAAGGTCGACTCAGTGCTGATCGAAGCGTACTCGGCCGCGAACGGCATCATCGAGGAAGCGCACAGCAAGGGCACCTGTAGCCTCATCGTCATGGGCAGCCGAGGGCACGGCGGGTTCGCCAGCCTGGTGCTGGGCTCGGTGAGCACCCAGGTGTTGCACCACGCCCATTGCCCCGTGCTGATCGTGCGCGCGGAAGACTAGGAGGCTTCCGGGGCCTGCTGAGAGGCTCAACAGTCTTTTAGGCGGCTGTCCTCGCCCGGCGCACCGAGGTGCCGGGCAGGCGGAGCTTGGTGGCCATGAAACGGACGGCCGCGCCCTTCGGGGTGAGCCGCGCCGACCATTCCGTCCAGAGACGGTCTTCGTCCTCCCAAAGGGACTCGTACCGGCTGGTGGCTGCCGGCGTGGGCACGCCGTCGATTTCGTGCGCTGTCGCCAGGAGATCGCGAAGCACCCTGATATATCGAGCCTGCGCGGCCGCCGAAGCCGACGACTCGGATTCGAGCGCCTCGAGCTCGGCGATGCGAGCGGGGAACTCTTCGCGGATGTAACGGAGTCCGGCACGTAGCGAGGAGCTGTCGCGGTACGGCGAGAGGCATTCTGCGCTCGTCATCCTTGGACCTTCTTTCGCTGGCTGTGTGGGGGCCCACGGCGGACCGCTCCCCAAGTATCTGGTCTGCAGATGAGAGTTTCATTGTACCGGCATGAGAAGAATCTCATCGGGCGACCAGACTCCAAAACGCAGCAGCGCGCCGGAGGTTACTCGAATGTCAATCGTTCGGGCGAGAATGTGAACCACGCCACTATCCCCGAGGCGAGGATGACGCCGCCGGCCACCAGGAGCGCGAAGCTCACCCCGCTGTGTGTCGCCTCGTAGGCTGCGCCGATCACCTTGGCCACCAACGGGCCGTACTGAGCTTCCGCCGCCGCCGCACCCTCAGCTCCGCTTGGCACCTTGCCGGTCAACACACCCTCCATGACGATGCTGCGGAACTGCTCGGGCACCTCGAGCTCGATCAATCGCCGAGTCAGATACTCGGTGAGACGGGTGTTGAAGAGCGATCCGAGCAGAGCCACACCGAGGACCGTGCCCACCTCGCGGCTGGTGGTGGTGGCCGAGGCCGCCATCCCCGAATGCTTCGCCGGCACCACCGACAGGACCACCGAGGTGATCGGGACCACGGCGATCCCGAAACCGATGCCGGCCAGGGTCAGCGTGAGGGTCAGGTAGGCGAAGGAGACGTCCCCCCGTAGGGCGAGGTCGGTGAGCAGCACGCCGACGCCC
>JAJZQZ010000098.1 GCA_021802965.1 Actinomycetes bacterium | reverse complement strand
GCCGGCCACAGCGCCGGATTCGAGGGCGCCCCGGCCGTCCCGGCCGGGGCGCCACACCGTCTTTGGGGAGATATGCCTACTTAGCCTGCAGCGCCGCCAGCACCCTCTCGGGCGTCAGGGGCAGGTCGCGGATACGCACGCCCACGGCGTCGTAGATGGCGTTCGCGATGGCCGGGGCCTGCAGGAACATGCCCGACTCGCCCACGCTCTTGGCCCCGAAGGGACCGGTGGGATCGCCGAGCTCCACGATCAGAGCTTCGTGGTCGGGTGTATCCACCGACGAGATCAGCTTGTAGCGGTCGAAGTTGTCGGTAACCATGTAGCCGTCGGTGCCGCTGATGACAGGGTCTTCGCAGAGAGCGAAGCCCAGACCCTGCACGGTCGCGCCTTCGAGCTGGCCTTCGACCACCATCGGGTTGATGGCCCGGCCGATGTCGTGCACCGTGACCCACTTGACCACCTCGACCACTCCGGTCTCGGTGTCGACCTCGACCTCGGCGAAGCCCGCCTGCCACGGCGGCGCGAAGTCGCTCGGTTCGACGGTGGCGTGGGCCACCACCTGGAGGCAGTCCTTCTCCAGGTTGTAGATCATCTCGAGAGCGACGTCCGCAGTGTTCAATGCCTGATCGGGATTGGTGCGCGAGCGAATCTGGCCGTCCCTCATCTCCAGGCTGTCCATAGGCAGGCCGAGCTTCTCAGCCGCGCGGGCCAGGAATATCTCGCGGGCTTTCTCGGAGGCCGCGACGACGGCCTTGCCGATGCAGTAGACACCGCGGGACGCATGGGTGCCGATGTCGAAGCCGGTGATGTCGGTGTCGCCGGCGAGCACGTTGATGTCCTCGTATTTCATGCCTAGGATCTCGGCCGCCATCTGGGCGAGAGTGCCGAGGATGCCCTGACCCATCATGCCCGGCGAGACGACCAAGGTCGCTCCCCCGTCAGGGTTGAACTTGAGGGTGGCGTTGGAGTGCTCCATGAGCATGGGCTGCGCGCCGGAGAGCCACGCCATGATGGCCGTGCCCACACCGCGCTTCTTGGCGCCGTCGCCGAGCTTCTTGCCCCGTTTGTCGGCCCAGCCGATGCGCTCGGCGCCGATACGCAGGCATTCGTCGACCCCGCAGCTCGAGATGGCCGTTCCGGGGAACCAGCCGAGGCCCCCGACCTTGCGGTGGGCCTTCATGCGGAACTCCACCGGGTCCATGCCGATCTGCTCGCAGACCTCGTCCACGAGGGTCTCCCGGCAGAAGGACGACTGGGGCCCGCCGAAGCCGCGCATGGCGCCGCCGCCGATGTGGTTGGTGTAGATGGCGGTGATCGCCTGGTCCATGGCGGCGAAGTCGTACTCGGTGATGTTGCTGGCCAGGGCCACGCCGCAGCCTGAGGCGGTCTTCGCCATGTACGAACCGGCGTCACCCTGGTACACCGCGGATAGCGCCTTGGGGGAGCCGTCCTTGCCCACACCGAGCTTCATGGAGATCTTGGCCACGTGCTCGCGCGTGAGGCGGTTGTTGAAGTCCTCGGCCCGGGAGTACCAGACCTTCACGGGCGCCTTCGCCTTGACCGCCAGGGCGGCCGCGTAGGGTTCGACGCACATGTCGGTGCCCGCGCCGAAGCCACAGCCCGCGTACGGGTTCAGCAGGCGCACCCGGCTCTCCGGCAGGTCGAAGAGGTATGCCAGCATGCGCTTGGCCATGTGGGGCAGCTGTATCTGGCTCCACACGGTGAGGCGGCCGCCCTTGAAGTCGGCGATGCTGCACGCGTTCTCGAGGCCGGCCTGTATCTGCTTGGTGGTGGTGAAGTCGGCCCCGGCTATCGCCGCCGACTCGGCGAACATCTGCTCGGCATCGCCGTATCCGAAGACCGGCGTCACCGGGACGGGCACGTTGTTCGGCGCGAAGTCGTGGATGGTGGGGGCGCCCTCAGCCGAGGCTTCGTCGATGGTGAAGACGGCGGGGAGCACCTCGTACTGCACCTCGATCAGCTCGAGAGCCTTCTTGGCGGTCGGCTCGTCGACGGCGGCCACCGCGGCGACGGCGTCGCCCACCTGGCGTACCTTGTCGCCGAAGAGGACCATGTCGTTGATCTCGCCGCCCGGGAGCTGGTAGGTCATCACGTTCCAGGTGTAGGGTTTAGGAGTGAAGTCCTTGCCCGAGACGACGGCCCGCACTCCAGCGAGCGCTTCGGCCTTCGAGGTGTCGACGCTCAGCACCTTGGCGTGTGGATGCGGGCTGCGGAGGATCTTGCCCACCAGCATTCCCGGCAACCGTATGGTCGAGCAGTACTCGGCCCTACCCGTTACCTTCTCATAGGCCTCCGCGAGGGGGAGCCGCTGACCCACTACCCTCAAGTCCTGTGTCGCCATCTCAGTTCCCCCCGTTCGCGACCTGGAGCACCGCGTCGACGATCTTGTTGTAGCCGGTGCAGCGACAAAGGTTACCCGCGATACCCTCCTTGACCTGCGCCCACGTCGGCGACGGGGTCCGCTCGATGAAGGCCAGACACGACAGGATCATGCCCGGAGTGCAGTAGCCGCACTGGACCGCCCCGCCGTCGACGAACGCCTGCTGCAGCGCGTGCAGGCCCTTACCGTTGGCCAGACCCTCGATGGTGAGGATCTCCTTGTCGCGCACATTCAGCGCGAGCGTCAGACAGGCGAGCACCGGCTCGCCGTCGACCAGCACGGTGCACGCGCCGCAGTCGCCCGAGCCGCAGCTGGTATGGACGCCATGCAGATCGAGGTCGTCACGCAGCACCTCGGAGAGCAGGGCGTTCGAGTCGACCACCAGGTCGCGTCGCGTCCCGTTGACAGTGAAGGTGGCAGCCATCTTGTTCATTCTCACTCCCCCCTTCTCACGCGCGCCCGGCACGGGCGGCGGCCGTGGTCAACGCTCTCCGAACCAGCACCCGCACCATCTCCTTGCGGTAGGCCGACGTAGAACGCACGTCGTCGATGGGGCAGCAGCCCACATCGTTGTAGGCGGCGTCGGCGGCCGCGGCGATCGTACCGGCATCCAGACGGCTGCCTTTCAGCAGATTCTCGGCAGCGGCCGGCCGGAAGATGGTCGGCGCCACGGCGCCGATCGCGATGCGCGCGTCGGCTACTGCGCCGTCGCCGCCCATGGTGACGGTGACCGCCACACCGAGCTTCATGATGTCGTTCTTGGTACGCGAGAGGTTCACGTACGCGCCCACCGTGCCCGGCGCCGCGGCCGGCACCGCTATCTCGGTCACCAGGTCGTCGCTCAGGAGACAGGTCTTCTTGGCGCCTTCGCAGAGGACGCCCAGACCAAGGGGCCGGCCGCCGTTGCCGTCGGCTACCCGCAGCTCCCCGTCGCAGGCGATGAGGGCGGTGAGGATGTCGGAGGCCGGGGTGCCCGTGCAGACGTTGCCCACCACGGTGCCCATGTTCTTGACCTGGATCGAGTGGATCATCCCGAGCGCCTCGCTCAGGACTTGGTACCCGGCCACGGCGGCCGACTTCTCGGCCGCGCGGATGGTGGCGGTCGCGCCGATATGCAGACCGCCGGCCGTGTCGCCGCTGATCTGGTCCAAACCGGCGATGCGGCGCAGATTCACGACGGTGCCCGGCTTCTTCAAGCCTCTCTTCATGTCATCCAGGAGCTGCAGACCCCCGGCGAGCACGGCCGCGTCCCCGCCGGCCGCAGCGAGAGCCTCGGTGGCTTCGCCGACTGTTGCCGCCTCGATGTAGTCGAACGGCGGCAGTGATCGGAACAGCATACGTCCCCCTTTCGAATCCCCGTTGTGATCCCCCGAGACCGTCCGGATGGCTCCGGCGGTCTCCGTCATGACAGACTAAGCCCCCGCTCCGCCAGTGGATATCACCCGCATGAGTGCATTCGGTGCGACCGGGCGTCACCTGAACGGGTGAACTCTGCTCGCGACACGAGTCACTTGATGGTACGATGGTCGCCCACGTTGCAGGCCGCTCCAGTACCGGGACACTCGGAGCGGCCACGGGATGTCTGACCAGGGGGAACGGGTCATGAGCGCCTCACAGAGCAACGGCTCCGTCCAGGAGCGGCTCAACGTCTTCCTTTCTTCGCTGTACAGCACCTTGGACATCGACAGGCTGCTGGCGAACTACCTCGCGTCGGTCACCACCCTGATCCCGGCGCCCTCGTACGCCCTGTACCTGCTCGATCCCTCATCCGGGCACCCCCTGCGCGTCGCTGCGCAGGGGGTCGACGAACAGTTCCTGACGATGTACGAGAAGCGGGCCCGCTGGTGCGACCCCATCCTGCGCCGGGCCGCGGCCGAGAGGACCCCCGTGCACGACGGCCTGCTCACGCGGAACGAGTGGCAGGGCAGTCCGCTTCGTGACGTCCTCGGAGGCCGTCAGCTCGAGAGCGTCCTCGAGGCGCCCATCATGGCTGGGGATCAGATGCTCGGCACGCTCAACTTCGCCCGCAAAGGCGAGCAGGGACAGTTCGACGACAGCGATATCGAGGTGGCCGATGAGGTGGCGCGACATACCTCCGTCGCTTTGCACCATTCGCTCGAGGTCGACCGGATGCGGGCTCAGCAACGCGTGGCCGAATCGGTACTGGAGGTGGCCGGCAACGCCGTCATCTTGACCGATCTGCACGGCAAGCTCGAGTTCGCCAACAGCGAGGCCATCAGGTTGTTCGAGAAGTGCTCTTCGGACGAGATGCTCGCGCGTTGCGTCCGCGACGGACTCGAAGAGAACCTGCGCGACGTGCGAGAGCGCGTGAACCAGACGACGAGAAGCGTCAGACTCCCGGCCAAGAGCCTGAGCCGGCACGCGTATCTGTCCATCCGTTCCGTCCAGCTGCCCGTGGAGGAGAACCTGGCTGCCTCGTTCTTCTACGCTCCTGGAGGCCTGCCCGACTTTCAGCACCTTGCCCCCGTCCTTACCCAGCGTGAGATCCAGGTGCTCGAGCTCGTGGCCCAGGGGTTCGACAACGGGGAGATCGCCGATCGGCTGACGATCAGCGTGAACACCGTGAAGAGCCACCTCAAGCGCATGTCGGCCAAGATGCAGGTGAAGTCCCGAGCGCACCTGCTTCGCGAGGCCACCTTCGCCGCGAATTGAGGCAGCGGGGCGACCAGCCAGGGATTCGCCTCCGGGAGAAGACAGTTGTCGGATCGACAGGAGAAGAGTAGGATTAGACCGTCGAACCGAACAAAACCCCTCGATCCTGGAGACGGCGGTGGAGATCACAGGCACCACCAAGATCGGTGATATAGCGACCCTGTGGCCGGTCGCGATCTCGGTGTTCGAACGCTACGGCGTCGACTTCTTCCACTACAGCGATAGGCCTCTCGCCGAAGCCCTGACTGACACCGGGCTTTCCGTGGGTGACATCCTTGCTGAGATAGAGCGGGCTCAGGAGACCCGGGACGAAGCGGGCCCCGAACACACGGAGTGGTCGACGCGGGCCCCCGCGAACCTCGCCGATCACATCAGCGAGACCCACCATGGATACCTGGCCGAGGAGTTACCCAAGCTGGGGCAGCAACTCGTCGGAATCCTTCTCGAGAGCGGGGACGACTACGACGCTCTGTATGAGCTGGCGGGCGAGTTCGACCGGCTCCGGCGCATGATCATCCCTCACCTGGACGAGGAGGAGCGCTCGGTCTTTCCGCTCATCAGACAACTGGGTACAGCGGGTGAAGCCCCGGAGGGGTCGCTGGACGCCGAACGACTGCGCGAGACCCTCGACCTCCTGGAGCAGGAACACTCCTCCGTCCTCGAGAGCATGGCCACTATCCGCGGCTACGCCTCCGACTGCGGCGCGCTCGAAGAGGGCTCCACCGAATGCAGCCATCTCTTCGAGAGCCTGGCCGCGATGGAAACCGATGTCCGACGGCACATCGACCTGGAGCGCGAAGTGCTACTGCCCGCCCTGCGGCGACTCGCCGGCATATAACCGGGCGCATTCCAGGCGGGCGCCTTCGCTCTCAGCGCTCTCGCTCGAGCATCAGCTCGGAGCAGGCCCCTGTCGCACGTTTCTGCATGTTTCCACTATGGTCGTGTTGTTTAATGCTACGATCTTGGGTACCATCTGTGCGTCCACACGTACGAGAGGAGTGACCCATGGACGTGTCAGGCACCACCCTGGTGGGCGAGATCGCCGCCAAAGTCCCCGCGTCGTTGGAGGTATTCGAACGATACGGCGTAGATTTCTGCTGCAACGGCGGCCGGCCCCTGGTCGAGGCTCTCTCGGGCACGGGAATCTCGGTCGGCGATATTCTCGTGGAGATCGAACGAGCGGCGCAGGCGGAGGTGACAGAGGACCACCGGTACCTCGACTGGACTCGCGAGTCCCCGGCCACGCTGGCAGATCACATCGTCGAGACGCATCACGACTTCCTCGACCGCCATCTCCCCCGCGTGGGCCACGATCTCAGCAAGGTCGTCTCGGTGCATGGGCAGCACCACCCGGAGCTGTTCGAGCTCGGACGGGTCTATGGCCAGCTCCAGAGCGAGCTCCAGGAGCACCTTCACAAAGAAGAGCAGCAGGTCTTCCCACTTCTGCGCAACCTGGGCCCCGACGAGAGCCCCTCGCCTGAGTTGCTAGGCCTTCTCGAGCAACTCGAGACCGAGCACGACGGCGCGGGCTCCGCGCTTCACGCGATACGGGGTATCACGTCGAACTTCCAGACCCCCGCGGACGCCTGCTTCACGTACAGCACCCTTTTTCGCGAGCTGCGGGAGCTCGAAGCCGATGTGCACCGCCACGTGCACCTCGAGAACAACATCCTGATCCCCGGACTGCGCGCTCGAGTCAGGGAGTCCGCGGCCATCTGAGACGCGGCTGGCCTCGCAGCTGGGCCGTCTGGTAGCCTTTCCCTGACATCGATCGGGGGAGGGCTCCATGACGGACGATGGCCGTAAAGCAGACGTTCTGAGCCTCGTACTCATGCTGGGGTTCATGTCGGCGGCCCTCACGCTATCCATGGTGGCGGTCGTAACCCCTCGCCTCGAAGACGACCTCGGGCTCACGGGGTCGCAGGTCGGTTTGCTGATGTCGGGCTTTCTCTTCGCGTACGGCCTGGCGCAGATCCCTGCCGGTGCGGCAGCAGCTCGATGGGGCGGTCCCGTCCTGGCCGCCTCCTATGTACTCATGTGCCTGGGGAGCCTGCTGCTTGCGGTGGCCGACTCGTTCTCCCTGCTCATCGCTGCCCGGGTTATCCAGGGCGTCGGGGCCGGGATCGCCCTTCCCGCCTCAGGCGTGGTGATGTCCGCGCGCATACCCGTGCCTCGGCTGGGCCGGGCGTGGGGCATCTTCGGATCGGGGTGGGGGATCGGTTCGATAGTCGCCTTGCTCGTGCTGCCCAGTCTGGCGGGCGCCGGAGGGGTGATGGCAGCTTCGCTGAGCACGGCCGGCATCGTCGCCGTGGCCGCGATCGTTGCCCTGAGCCAGGGCGTCTTCACCACCCGCGTTACGCGCGCAGCGGGGGGCGCCGCTGCTGATCTGTGGACGGAGTTCAAAGCCGTCGCCGGCCGCCCGGCGGTCAACCTGCTGGGCCTGTTCAACGCTTCCGCCCTGGCCGTGGGCGTCGGCGCGCTTGCATGGACGCCCTCCTTTCTCACCGACGAGCACGGCACGAGCACCGCTGTAGCCGCGTATCTCACGGCCGGTCTAGGTGCCGCTCAGATAGTGGCCACGCCGGCGGGCGCCGCCTTCGCGAGCCGTTTCGGCCCCCGCTCCACCCTCGGCATCGCATTCGCGGGCATGGCCGTGCTCGCGGCCCTGGTGCCCTTTCTTCCCGGCGCCGCCATCGTGTTCCCGGCCATCATCCTGGTGGGCTTCTTCTCCATGATGTACTTCCCGCCGACCTTCGCCCAGGTCCCGCGGGTGGTCGATCCGACTCACGTGGGCCTGACGAACGGCTACATCAACGCCGAGGGGTTCTTGGGCTCGTTGATCGCTCCCTGGGTCTTCGGCCTGCTGCTCGACGCCGGGCGGGGGTATACGGCGGGCTACCTCTTCTTGGCCCTGTGTGGGCTGGCCGGACTCGTGGGGGTACCTGTCTTCTTCAGCGTGACGTCGCGGACGAAAACGTACCAGGCCCCGGAAGAGGCCTGAGCCGGCTCTCGCCCGTCACCACGAAAGACGTGCGGCCCCCCGGACACGTCCGGGGGGCCGCACGTTCTACAGCGTCTCGGTTCGACTGCTAGAAGGACATCGCCGTCTCGGCCGCCAAACGCAACAGGTTCTCGACGTCGCCCACGTACTTCATGGCGTAGACGCCGATGGGATCGAGGCTGAGCTCCCATTCGGGGAAGACGACCACGGTGGTGGTCACCTCTTCGACGACCGCCGGCCCGACCACCACCATGCCCGGCTGCAGCTTGGCGCCGTCGTAGACGCTGACCTCGCGGTAGCCGCCGCCGTCTTCGAAGTAGCCCTCGCGAGTGCATTTCAGCGCCGCATCGGCGCCCACGCCGGCGGCCGCCTCGAGACGAGGCAGCTCGGGCTTCGGCACGCGTCCGTAGACGGTGGACTCGATGTTGATGATCTCGGAGATGTTGTCTCGCTCGGCATAGGTGAAGAGCGCTTCGTGGCGGTCGTGGAACGCGTCCACGATCTCGGGCAGCTTGTCGGCCGTGATCCGGAATACCGGCAGGTCGACCGAGCACTCGTGCACCTGGTCCACGTAGCGCATGTCGACCGAGCGGCTGACGTAGATGTCCTCAGGCGCGAAGCCCTCGGCGATCAGGTCGGTGCGGCCCGTGGTCTCCATCTCCTCGAAGCGCGCGTTCAGGACGTCGGGGTCGATGAGATCCATCCGCGACGCGTACGAGGAGAGGTAGTTGTGCTTGACGTCGGAGATGATCTCCCCGAAAGCGCAGAAGCCCGAGGCGACGCGGGGCACGATGACCTGGGTGATGCCCAGCTCCTCGGCCAGCTTGGCCGCGTGGGCCGCGCCGGCGCCGCCACCGGAGACGATGGCGAAGTCGCGGGGGTCGTGTCCGCGCTCGATGGAGACCCGACGGATGCCGGCCACCATGTTGCTGTTGACCACCTGGAAGATGCCCAACGCGGCCTTCTCGGTGGAGATGGCCAGCGGCTTGGCCACCTTCTCCTCCACCGCCGTGAACGAGGCGGAGGCGTCGATGGCGAGCCGTCCCCCGAGGAGCTCGCTTTGGCTGAGGTAGCCCAGCACCACGAGGGCGTCGGTGACCGTCGGCTGCTGGCCGCCGCGCTGGTAGCACGCGGGACCCGGCTGAGCACCGGCGCTCTCGGGGCCGACACGCAGCAGACCTTGGGAGTCGACGGTGGCGATGGAACCGCCGCCGGCGCCCAGGGTCTCGACCTGCAGCATCGGTATACCGATGCGGTACCGGTTGAAGTCGAAGTCCTTCATGGTGTTGGTGCGGCCGTGAGCGGTGAGGGCGATGTCGAAGCTGGTGCCGCCCATGTCGACGGTGATGATGTTGTCGACACCCAGGCGCTCCCCGAAGTACAGACCGGCCGCCGGACCCGCGGAGGGACCGGAGTTGAGCGCGTAGACCGGCTTGTGCGACAGCACTTCGCCGGACGCAAGACCGCCGTTGGACTGCACGTAGAGGATCTTACGGTAGTAGCCCATTTCCTTGAAGAAGTCCTCGATCCGCTGGATATAGTCGGAGAGGATCGGCCCCAGGTAGGCGTTGGTGACCGTGGTCGACGTGCGGGTGTATTCCCGGATCTGCGGGAAGATGTCGAGGGAGGTCGAGATGAAGAGGTCGGGTAGCTCCTGCCGGACGATCTCTTCGACCCGCCGCTCGTGCTCCGGGTGCAGGAACGACCAGATGAGCGAGATGGCCACGGCCTTGGCGCCGCTGGCGCGGACCTTCTCAACGGCCGCATACACGCTCGATTCGTCCAGGGGGGTGCGCACGCTGCCATCGGAGAGGACGCGCTCCTTAACGCCCAGACGGAGGTAGCGGGGCGCCAGGATCTGCGCCTGGGGGAAGTCGGCGTCGTAGCGGTGGCCGTCTTCCTTGTGGCCCAGCCGGATCTCGAGCGAGTCCTCGTGGCCAGCGGTGCACAGGAGCGCCGTCAGGGAGCCTTTGTGCTCGAGAAGGGCGTTCAGGGCCACCGTCGTGCCGTGGATGATCATGTCGCAGCGAGCCAGGAACTCAGAGACCGAAAGACCCTGGTCCTCCGAGATGAGGTTCAGGCCGTCGCGGATGGCGTCCGGCGGGTTCTGCGGGGTCGAGGAGGTCTTGTAGAGGCTGATGCCGCCACTCCCGTCTTCAAGGATGAAGTCGGTGAAGGTGCCGCCGGTGTCGATGCCCAAGCGATAGCCGGTTCCGCCCACCATGTCAGGCCCCTTTCCTCAACGAGGCGGTGGCCGCCCGGTCGACCTCGAGGGTCGCTGGGTCGATCACCACACCGTACTCGTCCCGAGCGGCCAGGGCCGATACGTAGCCGTCGCGCACGTCGCGCTTGACCAGCTCCACGTCGCGCTCGAAGGCGTTGCCGACTCCGCCGCCGCCCGGGTTCAGGTTGGCCACGCGTTCGCCCGGGTTGATGGTGGTGATGACGTTCTTCCTGATCACGTCTACCGTCCCATCGCCGTTGTAGCGGATCATACGACCCACCTTGGCGTCCGTGTACTTGCTGACCGCTCCGGCCGCCGAAGGCGCGGGATAGCGCCGGCCTTCGCCGAAGGTGACCACGGTCATGGGATCCCAGATGGGCTCCACCTCCCAGGCTGTGCCCGAACCGCCCCGGTGCTTGCCGGCGCCGCCGGAGTCCTCCAGGAGCGCGTACTGGCTGATGATTATGGGGTACGAGTACTCCATGATCTCCACGTCGCCCGAGGTGAGCGCCCCGAAGCAGCACTCGGGGCCGCAGGCGGGCCAGCCGTCGGTGACGCTTGTGGCGCCGCCGCCGGAGATGATGGTGGCCAGGATCATCGACACGTATTCCTCGCCGGTGCGGTGGTCCTTGCCGGCGATGTTGAGGCCGTTGGAGTGGCCCCACGAGGCGACCGCCCGGTCGGGCATGGCCTGCTCGAGGGCCAGACGCACGGCGTCGGTGATGGTCTCCGAGGGGGTGGTCGTGCTGTTCACGCTCGGCGCCGGCTCCATGGCGTTGGTGAGCGTGCCCGGAGGGCCCACGTCTACGGTGACGGGCCGGTACAGACCCTCGTTGTACGGGGGTTCGATCTGCGCGAACATCATGATGCCCAGGTAGACACCGGACAGCGAGTTGGCGGCGTAGCTGTTGATGAAGTACGGGATCTGCGGGGGCGACTTCAGCTCCACATGCATGGCGTCGCTGTTGACGGTGATGGTGGCGGAGATCTCCAGGTCGCCGTAGCCATGGCCCGCGTCCTCGACGACAGCGGCACCGTGATACACGCCGTCGGGGATCTCGGTGATCATGCGGCGCATGCGGCGCTCAGCCATGCCCATGAGCTCCTCGCAGCAGGCCTGCACCGTCTCGATGCCATACTTATCGAGCAAAGCGATCAGGTTGCGCTCGCCGATCTTGCACGCCCCCAGCTGAGCCCGCATGTCGCCCGCCTGGTCGCGCCGGGAGCGGACGTTCGTCAGGATGAAGTTGACGATGTCGCGCCGCTCTTTTCCCCGCTCCCAGATCTTGATCGGGGGGATGCGCAGACCTTCGGCGTAGCTCTCCTTGGCATCCGGGTTGTAGCCCGCGGGGACCGGGCCGCCGATGTCGGTGACGTGCCCCTTGGACACGGTCCAGAAGACGAGCTGGTCCTTGTAGAACACCGGGTAGTACATGCAGCAGTCGACGATGTGGCTGCCGCTCCAGGCCGGGTCGTTGTGGTAGAACACGTCGCCCGGGTAGATCTCGTCGCCGAAGTAGCTGGCCACGGTCCGCATGGCCGGCATGAGCGACCCCAGGTGGATGGGGATGTCCTGACCCTGCAACACCATC
>JAJZQZ010000097.1 GCA_021802965.1 Actinomycetes bacterium | reverse complement strand
ACCACCCTCTCAAACAAAAGGCCGCTCCGGCGACACCGGGCGGCCCGCAATCGGAAGCGCCATTCGGCGTTCCCTACATGCGTGCCCTCCAATGAGAGCCGAGGCTGTCGACTAAGAACTGCATCCTCTCAG
The DNA here is from genome assembly GCA_021802965.1 of Actinomycetes bacterium. Lineage (GTDB taxonomy): Bacteria > Actinomycetota > Thermoleophilia > RBG-16-64-13 > RBG-16-64-13 > JAJZQZ01. Next base: position 11,770 of record JAJZQZ010000097.1, on the reverse strand, counting down.
GACCATTGAGTATAACTCGCCGGTCCTCCTCTGTCAACGTCCCAGGCAGCAACAAACCCTTCTTGTCACCTCTCGTGGAGAGCGCCGCAGAGGTGCGGCTGGGGTAGTTTAGCAGGTCTTCAACCGCTTACAAGCCATCGACGAAGATTCTCTGGAGCCACCTACGATCACCCCGCAAAAGGTGGGTTAAGTTCTTCGGAGACACGTTGAAAGAGGGCGTGAACGATCGGGAAGCAGCCTACCGGCGTCAACGAGGACGGGCTGCAGCGGCGTACCCCTCCGGCTCCCACATGTCCACGGCGGCCTCCTCGGCGTGCGAGGCCACCCTGATCAAGGCCTCCGAAGAAATGGCTCGCCCGTAGACCGCATACCACGTGTCCCCCTGCCGCCAGACAACGGCCTGCCCACCGAAGACCCGGTGGATCATGCCTGTTCGACCCTCTCCTAGCCCGCAGGGCCGGCCGGGCAGAGTCTGGAGGCCGTCGAGCATCCCTTCGTAGAAGACGAGCAGACCCGTCCCCATTCCCAGGACGACCTTTCCCGCCGTCGGTCCTTGCCCCGAGGCATTCCAGCAGAGCAGTCTCATAGCGTCGGGAAGTTCCTTGGGCACCAGTACAGCGACGTCCGTGCGCCGCCGCGCAAGTGCCGAGAAGGCATCGAGGACCTCCCTCGCGGGAGCGGACCATGCCGTGGACGAACCGTCTGCGCCGTGCACGTCCTCCGACGACCACTCGGCGGAAGCAGACCCCGCGGGAGCGACCGTGTCGCGAGGCGACGGCCCGGAGGCGACCGACGATCCAGGTGCCGACACCTGCGAAGGCGAGGACATGGACCGGGCAGCACCTGCCGTGGTGACCAAGAACACCGCTACGAGAAGAAGGACGAGCCTCCGTCGCCGCGGCGCACCGCCCCCGCCATCCCTCGAGCCTCCCGCTGCAAGGGCCATCCCGCCTCCTTCCGCCGCTCATGGGTCGGAGACGACGATAGGAGGCCGGCCCACACTCGCCCATACACACTAGGGCGTACGTTGGACCGGGCGCCTTGGGACAGCTGGTGGACCGCTCGAGGACGACCCTCTACTAGCGGACGATCTTGACGAACTGGCGCTTGCCCGCCTGCAGGACGGCCCCGTACAGCTCCTCGGGGGCGAGATCGGCCCCGGGGTCTTTGATCACTGCGTCATCAAGGCGCACGCCCCCCTGCTGAATGAGCCGGCGCCCTTCCCCGTTCGAGGCGACCAGACCCAGGGCGGCGAGAAGCCGCGGGAGCCAGACGCGCCCGTCGACGACCGCGTCGCCCGGCAAGGGCATCTCCGGCACGTCCGACGGCCGCTCTTTCTCCTTGAACAGGCGATCGAAGGCGGCGCGCGCGGCGGCCGCCTGCTCCGCTCCGTGGTACAGGGTGGTGAGTCGCTCGGCCAGATCGCGCTTGGCGACCGCCGGGTGGTACTCGCCCGAGGTGAGCCGCGCCTGCACGTCTTCGATCTCGCGGTGGCCCGCTCCCGTCAGGAGCGTCCAATAGGTCACCATGAGCTCGTCGGGGATCGACATGATCTTGCCGAACATGTCGGCCGGCTGATCGTCGACGCCCACGTAGTTGCCGTACGACTTCGACATCTTCTGCACGCCATCGAGGCCCGCGAGCAGAGGCACCGTCATGATGCACTGGGCCGGAAGGCCGTAGGCCTCCATCACCGTGCGCCCCATCAAGAGGTTGAACGTCTGATCCGTCCCCCCGAGCTCGATGTCGGCTCGAACCGCGACACTGTCGTAGCCCTGGAGCAGCGGGTACATGAACTCCACCATCGAAATGGGCTCCTGGGCGGAGTACCGCTTGGAGAAATCGTCTCGCTCGAGCATCCGGGCCACAGTGGTGACCGCGGTGAGCCGCAGTACCTCGTCCATGCGGAGAGGACCCAGCCAGTCGCTGTTGCGCACCAGCTCGACCTTGTCCATGTCGAGCACCGTGCCCGCCTGCTCCATATAGGTGGTGGCGTTCGCGGCGATCTCTTCGTCGCTCAGCTGGGGCCTGGTCTTGGCCCGACCGGAGGGGTCTCCCACCTTGGCTGTGTAGTCGCCGATGATCAGCACCGCGATGTGCCCGTGGGCTTGGTACTGCGCAAGCTTGCGCAGGACGACCGTATGCCCGAAGTGTATGTCGGGGGCCGTGGGGTCGACGCCGAGCTTGGCCCGGATAGGTCTCCCTTCTCGACGGGCCTGCACGAGTCGCTGCAGGAGGCCGCCCGACGGGAGCACATCGACGCACCCGGTCACGAGGTCCTGGTATTGCTCGAGGATGTCGTCGGGGACCGGCTCGCTCTGGCCGGGTGTTCGTTCCATGGGCGGATTCTCGGTCATGGCCTTCCCGTCATTCGAGTCTTCGCGCGCGGGCGGGCGTCAGAATAGCATAGTGTCGGAGGGGAGCCTTCCCCCCTTCCGCGCGCCGATGCGTGTAACATCTTGCCGTGACCAGCATTCAGTTCAGGAGAGCGCGTCACATGGCAAACGACCGCAAACGGCGGAGCGGTGCACGACGTTCCCGCCGTTCACGCTTCTTCCGAGTGGCCTTCTTGGTGGCACTCCTCGCGCTCGTCGCCGCTCTCTCGATGGCGGGTGGGCTCTACGCCTCGCTGATCCAGAGCCTCCCCTCCCTGGAGGCGCAGGGCGAGTACCGATCGGCCCAGACGACGAAGATCTTCGACTCGGCCGAGAAGCCTCACCTGTTGGCCGAGCTCCACGGGGTCGAGAACAGAGAAGTGATAGGCCCGGACCAGATACCGAAGTCCCTCCGCGAAGCGGTGGTGGCGGTGGAGGATGAGCGCTTCTATTCGCATCAAGGGGTGGACCTGCTGGGGATCCTGCGCGCCCTCTGGACAGACATCCGCCACGGCAGCATGGTGCAGGGCGGTTCCACCATCACCCAGCAGTTCATCAAGAACGCGTACGTCTCCGACGAGAAGACGCTCGACCGCAAGGTACGGGAGGCCGCCCTGGCCTACCAGCTGGAGAAGAAGTGGTCGAAAGACAAGATCCTCAACGAGTACCTGAACATCATCTATTTCGGCGAGGGGGCTTGGGGCGTCGAGGCGGCAGCGCGCGAGTACTTCGGGGTGCACGCCAAGGACCTGACCATAGCCCAGGCGGCCACGCTGGCCGGCATAACGAAGTCTCCCACCAACTACTCGCCGCGCCGAGACCCTCAGAAGGCCCTCGAGCGGCGCAATCTCATCCTCAACAAGATGTTCCAGCAGGGCTATATCAGCGGGAGCGCGCTCAGCGAGGCCTTGGCTGAACCCATGAGGCTGGCCAAGAGCCGCCGCACGCAGTCATCCGTCGTGCCGTACTGGGTCGAGATGATCCGGGAGCAACTGATCGCCAAGTATGGGGCAAACACCGTGCTACAAGGCGGTCTGCGCGTCTACACGAGTATCGACCTCGAGAAGCAGGCCCTCGCCGAGAAGACCATCAAAGAGATCCTCGACAAACCCGGGGATCCCACCGCCTCCCTGGTCTCCATCGACCTTCGGACCGGCAGGATCCTCGCCATGGTCGGCGGCTTCGACTTCCAGAACGAGCAGTTCAACATCGCGGTACAGGGGCATCGTCAGCCGGGGTCGGCCTTCAAGACCTTCGTGCTCGTCTCCGCGTTGCAGCAAGGGATCTCCCCCAGCACCACCTATGACTCGGGTCCTCTGACCGTCGCTCTTCCGGGAGCCGACTGGAACGTCAAGTCGACCGACGAAGGGCCGATGAGCCTGGCGGACGCTACCGCGCGCTCCGTCAACGGGGTGTACGCCCGCCTGATGATGGACGTGGGCCCGCAGAAGGTGGTCGACATGGCTCGACATCTGGGGGTGGAGACCAAGGTGAACCCCGACCCCGCCATCGCCCTCGGCGGCCTGAAGACGGGGGTCAGCCCTCTGGAGATGGCGGTGGCCTATGGCAGCATCGGCACCGGAGGGGACCGCCTGTCGGGCAGCGTGATCTTCGACCCCGACCACCCGCTGTTCCCCATCGCGATCGTCAAGGTGACCGATGCGAGCGGGGCCGTGATCGACGAGAACCGTCTGGTGAAGACCCCCGTGCTCGATCCCCGCATCGCCTTCTCGGCCACCGACATGCTCAAGGGCGTGATCGCGCGCGGCACCGGCACCGCGGCCGACATAGGGCGGCCCGCCGCCGGCAAGACCGGGACCACGCAGGAGTATCGCGACGCCTGGTTCGTCGGCTACACACCGCAGATCGTGACGGCTATCTGGGTGGGGTATCCCGACCAGCAGAAGGAGATGATCGACGTCCACGGGATCAAGGTGAGCGGAGGCACGTTCCCCGCCCGCATCTGGGCGGCCTATATGAAGAAGGCTTTGGCCGGCGTGCCCGCCGATGACTTCGTGCGCCCGCCGGGGACCGACTGGGTGACCGCCGTGATCGACCCCGAGTCGGGCCTGCTCGCCACGCAGTGGTGCCCGCAGAGGAAGACGATGTCGTTCCTCAGCGGGACCGAGCCCACCGAGTACTGCAAGCTGCACGGGCCCAAGGAGGTGTCGGTGCCGAACGTGACGGGCCGGCCGCTCGCCGAAGCCACCACGCTGGTGGAAAAGGCCGGGTTCGTGGTGCGCAGCGTGGAGCGTCGCGACACGACTTCCCCCGCCGGGGTGGTCGTAGGCCAAGACCCGGCGGCGGGAGCCACCTATCTCCAGGGCGGCACCGTCACCCTGACAGTGACAGCCGGAGGACCGCGCCCGGCCAGCGTGCCCGACGTCCTCGGCCTCGACATCGCGGAAGCGAGGCGGAAGCTCTCAGACGCCGGCTTCGCGGTGAACGAGACCAGCCGGCCCGCCGAGTCACCCGCGGGGACCGTGCTCGATCAAGATCCGAAAGGCTCCGCCACCCTCGTGACGGGCCAACCGGTGACCCTGGTCGTCAGCTCCGGCCCTGCTCCGACCACGTCGACGACGCTGCTGCAGCAGGTCACCGTGCCCGACGTCACGGGGAAGCGCCTATCGCGCGCGTCTCTCACGCTGACGCGTCTACAGCTGAACGTGGTCGTGGGGGCCACCGTCGGCACCGATGACCCCTCGCTGGCGGGCACGGTGGCGAGCCAGTCCCCCGGGGCCGGCGAGACCCTGCCGCAGGGAGGCACGGTCACAATGCCAGTATCCGGGCGACCCTAGGGGGCTGTGTGCGCCTCGGTCCAGGAGCGCCCGCGGGATCGCCCGCCGGCTACCCACCCAGCCGACTGACGCGGATGTAGCCCGAGCAGGCCACGATCTCGACCCCGCGCCGCTCGTACTCGTCGACGATCAGGTTCATGCCCAGGGAGTCAGAGGCGTGATGGCCCGCGATCACGACGTTCATGTGGGCGGCCTCGGCCCGCTTTCGGTGGTCTTCGCCCATGTGCATGCCCAGGATGGTGCCCACCCCGGCCGCCGCCAGGCGATCGATCGATTCCTCCGGGCCGCTGGTCCCCCCGGTCATGTCGACCATGATCTTGCCCGCGCGGTGACCGCCCTCACCGGCGAACACGGTCGGGCCCTGGCCTCGCAGCACGGCTTCCCGGTACTCGGGGATCTCCTTCAGCATGTCGACGACGTCTTCGACCGTGACTTCTTCGTCCATGGCATCGCAACGAGCTTGGAGGAACGCGTTGACGCGGTTGTCGGCAGGCGTGTGGCAGCACATCAACGGTATGCCGAGCAGACGGGCGGCGGCGATGGACTGCTCGGTGTTGTCCGCGTGCAGGCGGCGGGTGATCTCCTCACGGCGCGTGCTCATCACCGAGTCTCCGTAGTTGATGGGTACTCCGTACCGACGCCAGATGTCGGCCTGCACCCCCATCACCGCCTCGAGCTCAGCCAGCGCGCGACCCTCGGGATGGTGAGCCAGCAGCAGGTCGATCGGTTTGCCTCGCGGCCCGAGACGGTCCGCCAGCAGCACCTCGCCCACCTGTAGATCGATCCCGACCAAAACCCTTCGCACCTCGGCCTCAGGGTCGCCCACGAGGACACGGGTGTCGGCGAAGGGATTGGACAGCGACTCCGGATCGAACTCCCAGCGGCGCCGCTCCGGCAGGTCGTCGAGCGCCTTGGCCGCGTCGGCCAGCACGCGGTGGATGCCCTTCTCCCCGCGAGGGTCGGCCTCTCTGCCCATGCGCACCGCGGTCTCGTAGATCTCCCGGATCTTCATGCGACTCCTTCCGTCAGAAGCTGTCACTGCCCGCGCGACCGCCTGCCCGCCGTCGACACATAGGGGTCGCCCGGAACCGCGTAGCGCAGATGAAGCTCGGCACCACGAGAGATGCCGACGCGCCGCGTGGTCTCGACCGGCGCCCGTACCCCGTCGTCCAGAACCCAGAACCCGGAATCCCCACCAAGGGCCCGTCCGTTCAAGCTGAGGTCGACCCCCAGCGCCTGGCCGACTCTACCAGGGCCTGAGGCTATGTCCGCAAGTCTCGAGTCCCCCTCGAGCTTTCGACGATTGCGCCGGAGAACGGCCACTTCTCCCAGAGGCTGAAAGCTCCTGACCAGGACCGCGGAGCCGACCCCGACGTCATCGCACACCAGGTTCAACAGATAGTGTATCCCGTAGCTTAGGTAGACGTACATAGTTCCTGGCGGGCCGAACATGGCCGCGTTGCGTGGGGTCCGGCCGCGATGAGCGTGACAGGCGGGATCGTCGTGCGACAGATAGGCCTCGACCTCGACCAGCCTGCCTCCGCCCACGCCGTCGCGCCAGACGATCTTGCCCAGAAGGTCGGGGGCCACTTCGCTCGCCACCCTGGCGAAGAACTCGGCGGTGACCGGCTCGCCGGGGGGAGCCATAGGTACGCTCATCGCTGCGGCGCCCGCCTGAGCGACGGCCTCAGCCGAGGTCCTCTTCTCGCAACCTCCGCACCAGCCGTCGCAATCCCACTGTGGTCTCGGAGGCCAGGACCAGTTGTTCGCGCACCCTCTCCGGCGACGTACCGCCGGGAGAGATCTTGGCCGCGATCACGCGGTCGAGATCGACGACCTCATAGTAGTCCGGCCCGAACAGAGGGCTCAGCTCGACGAGCTCGTCGAGACTCACCTCCGAAAGCGCTCTTCCACTTGCCAGCGCCACGCCGACCAGTCGCCCGGCCACGTGATGAGCATCCCGAAAGGGCAGTCCCCGGGCGACGAGGTAGTCCGCGACATCGGTCGCCTGCGCGAAGCCCCCCTCGGCCGCCGCACGGCCGCGCTCGTCGTCGACCTCGATGACGTCGACCATTGCGGCGGCCGCCTCCAGGCACAGGTCGAGTTCATCGCGCGTGGCGAACAGATAGAGCTTGTCCTCTTGCAGATCCTTGTTGTACGCCAGAGGCAGACCCTTGATCAACGCGCCGAGAGACACGAGTCGGCCGAGAAAGCCGGCGGCCTTGCCGCGCACAAGCTCGGCGGCATCGGGGTTCTTCTTCTGAGGCATGATGCTCGAGCCCGAGGTCCACTCGTCGGGCAGGGTCGCGATCCCGAATTCCTGGCTGGTCCACAGCACGAGCTCCTCGGCGAGCCGGGAAAGGTGCAGCGCGCACATCGTGCAGGCAGCAAGATACTCGAAGGCCGCGTCGCGGGAAGCAACGGCGTCCATAGCGTTCAGGGCCACTCGCTCGAAGCCCAGCTCCCGCGCGACCAGCTCGCGATCGAGAGGGTAGTTGACCCCTGCGAGGGCACCGGCGCCGAGCGGCATCCACGAGCTCTCCCGCCAGCGGATGAATCGACCGGCGTCCCGTTCGAGCATGGCGACGTAAGCCAGCAGATGATGCGCCAACAGCACCGGTTGGGCCCTCTGCAAATGCGTGTAGCCTGGGATCACCACGGTCTCGTTGCGCTCCGCGACGCGCAGCAACACCTCGAGGAATGAGACGATCCTCTCCAAGTGCCCCAGCACGGCATCCCGCAGGTAGAGCTGGACGTCGAGAGCCACCTGGTCGTTGCGGCTGCGACCCGTGTGCACCTTCCCCCCCAGCGGACCCACCAAGGCGACGAGCCGCTTCTCGAGGGCCATGTGCACGTCCTCGTCGCGGATGTCCCACTCCAGCGATCCCTCCGTGAGCTCCTGCTCGACCCGGTCCAACCCGTCAACGAGCGTCGCCACCTCGTCGGCGCTCAAGACGCCGACCGACCCGAGCATGCGCACGTGCGCCCGGGAACCGCGCAGATCGTACGGAGCCAGCACGTGATCGTACGGCAACGACGCGTTCACGCGCTCGAAGAGAGGTGTCTGGTCTTGGGAGAACCTCCCGCCCCAGGGCTTGTTCCGCCCGCCGCCCGTTGCCTCCGAGTCGGTCATGAACAGCGGGCCCAGACCTCGAGCGGCAGCCCCCACAGCGTGACGAAGCCCTTGGCCGACTCGTGACTGAAGGTATCGCCGGCTCCGTAGGTGGCCAGTTCCTCGACGTACATCGAGTACGGCGAGCGGCGCCCGGCCACCACGCACGACCCCTTGTAGAACACCAGCCGCGCTTCGCCCGTCACCCGTTTCTGGGTCTCGGCGACGAAGGCCCGGAGTGAGTCGGCCAAGGGACCGAACCACTGCCCGTCGTAGATGACGTCGGCCATGCGCTGCTCGATCCCCCGCTTGAAATGAAGCAGGTCGCGAGGAAGCACCATGTCCTCGATCTCGCGGTGGGCCTTCACCAGGGCCAGCGCACCCGGCGTCTCGTAGATCTCGCGGCTCTTGATGCCTACGAGACGGTTCTCGATCATGTCGATCCGCCCGAACCCGTGCCGGCCCCCCAATTCGTCTATCGTGTCGATCAAGGTCACCGGGTCCATAGGCGTACCGTCGAGGGCCACGGGGACTCCCCCCTCGAAAGCCACTATCACCTCGGCCGGGTCGTCCGGAGCCTGGTCGGCCCGCACCGTGACGGTGAAGGCCTCCTCGGGGGGGGCTTCCCAGGCGTCTTCGAGCTCGCCGCACTCGATGGTTCGCCCCCACAGGTTCTCGTCGATGGAGAACGGGTTCTTCTTGGTGAGCGGGATCTCGATACCTCGCGCGGCGACGTAGTCCAGGATCTCGCCGCGCGTCATGTTCCACTCGCGTGCGGGCCCCAACACTTCGATCGTGGGGTCGAGGCAGCGGATGGAGACGTCGAAGCGGACCTGGTCGTTGCCCTTGGCCGTACAACCGTGGGCGATGAAGCCGGCATGGCGCTCCTGCGCCAGCTCGACCATCTTCTTGCAGATCAGCGGCCGCGAGAGCGCCGAGACCAGTGGATACTTCTCTTCGTAGAGAGCGTTGGCCGCCAGCGCGGGTAGGACGAAATCGGTGCAGAATTCCGACTTCGCGTCGATGATCACGGCGTCGACAGCTCCGGCGTCGAGAGCCCGCTGGCGTAGCATCTCGAGGTCTTTGGCCCTTCCCACATCGACCAGGGCGGCGATCACGGCGACTCCCCTAGTCTCCATCAGATAGGGTATGAGGGCCGACGTGTCCAGCCCGCCGGAATAGGCGAGCACGCAGGTGTCTTCGGGCATTCTCTAGCCTCCTAGCTTGATCAGGTACTCGGCGAGAGCGGTCGCGTCGGCCGCCTCTCGCGCCACGATGAGCACGGTGTCGTCACCGGCTACACAACCGAGGATGCGCTCGTCTTCGAGCTCGTCGATCACTCTTCCTATCCCGGGGGCCGTCCCCACTTCGGACTTCAGCACCACCAGGTTCTGGGCGGCAGCGACGTCGGTGGCGAACTCTTCGAGCATGCGCGCGCAAGCCGCCTCTGGATCGCGTTTCTCTTCGGATTCGGGCAGGACGTACCGCAGCCGGCCCCGCTCGTCTCGCCGGCGCTCCAGCCCCAGACCGCGCACGTCGCGGCTGATGGTCGCCTGGGTGACCTCGCAGCCCAAGGCGCCGAGAGCGTGGACGAGCTCCAGCTGCGTGCAGACCTGACCTTCCTTGACCAGGCGTCGGATCAGCTGGTGGCGTTGCCGCTTGGTCAGCATGTCCTCATTCAACAGCCTCCCTAGCCCGCCCCGCCCACCAGATGCGTCAGAAGGGCTTTCTGGACGTGCAGCCGGTTCTCCGCCTGGTCGAACACCACCGACCGAGGGCCGTCGATGACGTCGTCGGTGATCTCCATGCCCCGATGGGCGGGGAGGCAGTGCATCACGACAGCGTCGCCGGGCGCGGACGCCAGCAGCTCGGCGTCGATGCGGTAGGGGCGGAGAGCCTCGATCTTCTCCTCGCTGTCAGTCTGGCCCATGCTGATCCACACGTCGGTGTAGAGAGCCGAGGCGTTCTTGACCGCCGCGCGCGGGTCGCGCTCGACCCAGACGCGGGTGCCGCCGTCCTTGGCCAGCAGCTGGATCTCGGCCCAGAGCGGCGCAGGCACGTCGTGGCCTTCGGGGACGCTGAGGCACACGTCTATACCGGTCATGGCTCCGGCGGCGGCCAGGGAAGTGGCCACGTTGTTGCCATCGCCCAGGTAGGTGATCTGGCGTCCCCGCGCGTCGGGGAAACGTTCCTCGAAGGTGAAGATGTCGGTCAACGCCTGGCAGGGATGCCGGTCGTCGGTCAGGGCGTTGACGACCGGGACCGATGCGGCAGCCGCCAGGTCGTCCACATCGGACTGAGCGAATGTCCGGATGACGATCGCGTCGACGTATCGCGACAGCACCCGTGCGGTGTCATCGATGCTCTCCGACTTGCGCATCTGGAGCTCTTGCTCGCTCAGCGTGAGGGCGAGGCCCCCGAGTTGATGCACCCCGACGGTGAACGAGACCCGGGTGCGGGTCGACGGCTTGCTGAAGATCAGGGCCACGGTCTTGCCGGCCAAGACATGCGTGTCGGCAAGGGGCGCCCGCTTCATGCGGGCGGCCGCCGCCAGAACGGCCCGGATCTGGTCGGAGCTGAGATCGCTCACCTTCCGGAAGTGATGGGGCGTCATACTGCTCTCCTCAGTCAAGGAGACGTTCGACCAGGAACGTCCCCACGCGGTCTATCTCGTCCGGGCGGACGATGAAGGGCGGCAGGAACCGCAGAGTCGTGTCGGAGGTCGCGTTGAGAAGGATGCCCGCGTCCAGCGCCTCGCCGGCCAGCTGCTTCGCCCCGCCTGCCTGCAGGTCGACGGCGGCCATCAGGCCGAGGCGCCGGACCTCCGACGCCACGCCGGCCGCCAGAAGGCGGCGCAGCCACTCCTCGAGTCGCGCCCCGAGGCTCTCGATCCGCTCGAACAAGCCGGGCTCCTCCAAGAGGTCGAGCACGGCCAGAGCGGCCGCGGCCGCCACCGGGCCCGCTCCGAAGGTGGATCCGTGGTCCCCGGGGCCCAGCACACCCTGCGCCCGCCCACCCATGACGGCGGCGCCCATGGGCAATCCGCCGGCGAGCGTCTTGGCGACGGTGACGACGTCGGGACTCACGCCGTAGCGCTGGTACGCGAAAAACGAGCCGCACCTGCCGAGCCCCGACTGGACCTCGTCGACCATGAACAGGGCATCGTGCTCAGCACACAGGCGTTCGGCGAGCTGGAGGTAGGCGGGCGGCAACGGATGCACCCCCGACTCCCCGAGCACCGGCTCGGCCATGAAGCCGGCGACAGGGCCGGCGGCGAAGACGTGCTCCAGGGCTTCGTGGTCGCCCCGGGGGACGTGGACGAAACCCGGCATCACGGGCGCGAAGGGGGCCTGCTTCTCCGGTTGGCCCGTCGCCGAGAGGGTCGCCATCGTCCGCCCGTGGAACGAGCCCTCGAGCGTGATGATGACCCCGCCTCCCCGCTGGCCGGCTCTCTTGCGCGCCACCTTGATGGCGGCCTCGTTGGC
>JAJZQZ010000096.1 GCA_021802965.1 Actinomycetes bacterium | reverse complement strand
CCCGCAGGCCGCTTCTGGAAGCTGGTGCCATATCGTCGCACGGCCCCAGCCCGCGCACGCAGGCTGGGGCCTCTCTGTCGCCACGGGCCACGGCCGCCACCTCTACGATCCGGCGCACGTCCCCGCCCATCGCCTCGTCGAGCCGTGCAAAGGCGTCCAGCGACCCGTCTTCGAGGACGGATTCGACCAAGGCCACCGGAACCAACGGTGCCGCCTTGAACAGCTCCGCGTGCAGCTTGCGCCACTCGCCTTGGGCGATGTAGACCACGGCGGGAGAACGGAGGTAATCCGCGCCCTTCTGGAAAAGGCCGACGCACCCAAGGTAAGCCAGCTGCTCGAAAAACTCGTTGCCTCCGCAGAACTCGTCGCACCAGTAGCGCTGCCCGAGTACCAGTTGGCCACGATCGTGTGCACCAATGCCGTCCCGGAGGGAGAACCCCGTCTCGCTCAGGATGTGCGCCACCGCCTCGAGATTGCCCTCCGGGCAGTCATAGATGGCGATATCGGCCAGGACCGTCGCTTCGCCCATTCTCTCGGCTCCTTTGTAGATCACGGACTCTCCGTGTCATTGTCTTGGTTACCGATATATATGCAGCGCAATGCACCCTCCGATGGGTGCGCGGCCTGCACTACGCGCTCAAAACCGCATCCGCAACTGCAAGCCGGCCTTTTGGCGATAGGGGGCGCCGGTGTCCTCTTGGAGCATCGCCACCAATTCCACACCCGATCAGACATCTTCCCGCCACCAAAGTTGGGCGAGCCCTCCGCTCGCCGGACCGGGTGCGATAGCATCGGCTCAGATTGTCTAGGTGCAACGCGAGTTTGCGCAAGATCCGGTACACAATCTCGGGAGGATGTGTCCTGACCCGCCCACATGTCACGCCGCCCTCGTATTATCGAGGCATGTTCGACCTCGCTCATGTCCTCTCGCGCGCTCCGATAGCATCCGCCGCCCCTGGGGCTAAACCGGCTAGCGTTCGCGCGTGAGTCTCCCGGGAGCAGACGCGGCCATCTCCGAGATTCGGAAGGCTCGAGGGGCCTTCTTCACGCCGCCGGAGCTGTGCCGATACATCGTCAAGTGGGCGATCCGCGACGCCGGCGACGATGTTCTCGAGCCTTCGTGCGGTGAAGCGGCCTTCTTGGTGGAGGCCGGTGCTCGCCTCGCCCAGCTCCAGAATGAAGCGGGCACCCGCGGCGGATGGCTTCATGGAGTCGAAGTGCACGAGGAGAGCGCCAAGGCTGCGCTCGCTCTCCTCCGAACAGCAGGCTATGACGCCGACATCGAGGTGGCGGACTTCTTCACCGTAGAGCCGAAGCCCCGTTATGACGCCGTCGTAGGGAACCCCCCTTACGTCCGATATCAGGACTTTGCCGGAGAGCCACGAGCCAGGAGCAGAGCTGCTGCGCTCCGTGCCGGTGTCCCCCTCACCGGGCTTGCGTCGTCGTGGGCAGCGTTCACGGTCCACGCCACGCTCTTCCTGAAGCCGGAGGGACGCCTCGGACTCGTGCTCCCGGCGGAGTTGCTGACGGTCAACTATGCGGCCGAAGTACGTCGGTACCTCATGGAGCGCTTCGCCAGGGTCCGGCTCGTTCTCTTCACGCAGCGGGTGTTTCCCGGCGTCCTCGAAGAGGTCGTCCTGCTCCTCGCGGACGGGATCGGCCCGACGGATCACTGCGAGCTGCACCAGGTCCGGGAGCTGAGCGAGCTGCGCACCGCTGGAGGTATCGCCCGACACTGGAAGCCACTCCGCCCGGAGGGGAAATGGACACCGAGTCTCTTGCCGCCCATGGCACTGGAAACGTACACCGAGCTGGTCGCTCACGACTCATTCACGACACTCGAAACCTGGGGCGACACAACGCTTGGCATGGTGACCGGGAACAATCGGTACTTCGCCATGAGTCCCGCTCGGGTGGCCGAACTCGGCCTCTCCCCCACCGACACCATCGCTATTTCGCCGCCTGGCTCGAGCCACCTGCGGGGCATGACCTTCAGCGAGGCTGCGTGGAAGGAACTCGGCGCAGCAGACCGAGCGACGCTCCTCTTCCGACCGTCCGGTGAGCCGTCTTTGACCGCAGCCTCCTACATCGAGGCAGGCGAGGCGGTCGGAGTGCACAAGGCGTACAAGTGCCGGGTCCGCACGCCGTGGTGGCAGGTCCCGCTCGTCGAACCCGCGGACGTGCTGCTGACGTACATGAACGCCGACACGCCACGGCTCTGTGCGAACAAGGCGCGGGTACATCACCTCAATTCGGTACACGGGCTGTACTTCAAGCCTGGCATGGTCCGGACCGGCATGGACCTGCTCCCCCTGGGAGCACTTAACTCGATGACGCTTCTTGGCGCAGAGACGGTGGGCCGTGCGTACGGCGGAGGGATGCTAAAGCTCGAACCTCGGGAGGCAGACCAGCTCCCAGTGCCGACGAAGTCCGTCCTGGAGGAGGCGCAGAAGGCGCTCTCGATGCTCCGGCCACAGATGGCTCGCGCGCTCCGGAGTGGGCGACTTCTGGAAGCGGTACGGCTGGTGGACGACGTGCTGCTTGTTGGGCATCTCGGGTTTTCCAGGGCCAAGGTCGAATCACTTCGCGAAGCACATGCCGAGCTGACGAGCCGCCGCGTCGCCCGAGGAGCCAGTCCACGTGGCACGGATTGACGATCTGCTCGCAACGGCCCTGAAGACCGTGCCGACGAAGCCGCCTGACGCGGCGCCTCCCCCGACGAAAAAGGCGTACTCGGAGGAGATGAGCGCCAAGGTTGCGCTCGCCATGGCGGACGAGCTGCGCCATCGAGGCATGCGGGGAGCCCGGCCATCCGATCCGGGTGACGTTGGGACCCCCGGTGCAGAGCGGAGATTTGCCGGCGGGATCGGCGCGAAGAAGGTCGATGCGACCTGGGCGACCGAGGGTTCCGGCCCGCTGCTTCGGATAAGCGTGAAGACTATCAACTTCCGGGCCGGACGGTCAAAGAGCTTCCAGAAGAACCTCACGAACCGGCGGGGCGACATGCTCGGCGACGCGCTAACGCTGCACCGCCGCTTTCCCTACGCCGTCGTCGGAGGGTTTTTCTTCCTCGACAAGGATGCGAAGAACGACCAGACGAACAAACGCAACTCGACGTTCGTCAACGCCTTCCCACGGCTGCGACTCTTCACGGGTCGTGAAGATCCCGCCGGACGTGATGAACAGTTCGAGCGGCTGCACCTGCTACTCGTGGACGCCAACCCTTTCAACCCGGCGCTCGCGTGCTACCAGGTGAACGACTCCACAACGCAGGTCGCTCTCGATGCCGCGTTCAGCGAGTTCGTGGTGCTCCCCGCAGAGCGGAACTTCGACTTCTACGAAGCGCACAACGGGACGGTCCGCCGTGCCTGAGCGCGAGGATGTCTTCGACTCATTCGAGGAGGCCATCCGAGCTCGGCCGGCCAGCAATCCGTGGCAGCTTGACGGGACGTATCTGCCGGATCATGGGCTCCTGGAGACACTCATCGGGATTCCAGTCAGCGAGGGGAGAGGCTCGGAATCGGGCCGACTGGCAAAGGCGATTGACGCCTGGGTGGCGCACGAACTGCGACGCTGTGGCTTCCCCCCGGACGAAGTGTGGCCGCGCCTGACGAAACCGCGGGTGCTGCCCCGCGAGTTAGGCCTATACCTCGGCGGCCTGCCGCGCCGGATGCAGGCCGACGCATACCAGCAGGTACTCCGGAACAAGCAGGCGGCGCCGTCGGATGCCCGCGTCCTTGGCCGGGCGTATGTCAAGCAAGTCGATGTGCTCGTCGCCCAGTGGGCGCGCGGCCCGGAGCTTCTCATCTCGACCAAGAGCATGGTGTCGTCGTTCCGGAACAACCTTCCCAACCGCTTCGAGGAATCGTACGGCGACGCGAAGAACCTCAGAGGCCGATACCCCTTGGTTTCGATGGGCTTTCTGTTCGTGCTCCGCGCCACGGTCCTCGACGAGCGGGGTACCTTCGAGCGGGCGGTCGACATGCTGCGAAAGCTCCGGGCAGAGCGGGACGTGTACGATGCGACGTGTGTCGTGCTCGCCGACTGGAGCGACACGTCCTTTGCCGGGGTGCGCCTCCGCCAGGACGAGGTGCCCGAGGACCTCCGGACCGATGCGTTCATCGCGACGCTCGTCGACCGGGTCATCGAGCGGACCCCGGTCGAGATGCACGTCGAGGTCCGCGAGCGTCGGGAGCATCGGGAGCTGCCGATCGAAGAGGACCGCGAGCCGGAGGACGAGAGCACCTGACATGACATCTGCCGCGGATCACCAGATCATCCAAGAAGAGTTCCAGCCGTTCCATACGGGGACGAGGACCGAGTCGGCTGCACTTCTGGCGTGGTTTCTCGCCGCGGTGTGGCGGATCGAACCCGAGGACGTCGAAAGTGCGATCTGTGACGGCCCCGGTGACAAAGGGATTGACGGCCTTCTCGTCGATGATGACCTCGGCGAGATCACGGTGTTACAGACCAAGCACAAGGTCAACGCCACGGGCACCCAGGGCGCCCTCGATCTCAAGAACTTGGTCGGCGCTGCGGCGTACTTCGACAACGAGACGAGTGTCGACGGGCTCCTGGCGTCGCATCCGAATGCCGAACTCACGCGTCTCATGAACCGGCTGAAGGTCAAGCAAACGGTGGCAGCAGGAGCGCACGCGACGCGCCTAATATTTGTCACCGGCGGCGAGCTCGACACCGCCGGCCAGAGTTACGTCGATGCCATCAAGGGGCACGTGCCGCCCCTCGAGGTGTGGGATCAGGCTCGCCTCGCCGCGGTTGCCCGCCGGACCCGCCGGCCCGACCTTCTTCCCGACGCCGTCGATATAACTGCGGTCGCCGCTCCAACGATCGTCTCGTCGGGGGGCGCGATCCAGCTTGCCGTCGGCATCGTGCCGGCGACGGACCTTCTCGCCCTTCCCGGACTCCAGGACCTCTCCCTCTTTGCACGCAACGTCCGGCTCAGTGAGGGTCGGACGCGTATCAATCGGGAGCTCGGTAAGACCATCGATGATCCGGCGGAGCATGAACCATTCATGGCGTATCACAACGGGGTCACGATCCTAACTCATGCGCTCGCGGTCGCGGGGAACACACTCCGTCTCGACGGCGTGACGGTCGTCAACGGCTGCCAGTCACTCCTCACGTTGTACGAGCACCGGGCCAACGTGTCACCCAAGCTCCGCCTATTGGTCAAGGTTGTCCACGTCGATCAGGACACCGATCTCGCCGACAAGATCACGTATCGCTCGAACAATCAGAACCCGGTGGATATCCGAGATCAGCGGTCGACCGACACGGTGCAGCGCGACCTCCAGGCCGAGATGGCCCAGTTCTACGGGTCGATTCTGTTCTATGCAATCCGGGAAGGCGAAGTTGCGACGGCGCCGGAGACGCTGGACAACAAGACGGCCGCGCAGTTCCTCATGGCGGTGTATTTGAAGGAACCGTGGAACGCCGTCCGGAAGGTCCGACTGTTCGACACGGACTACCGGCGCATCTTCGATCACACGGTCAACGCCCACAAGCTCTTCCTACTGAACCTGTTCGTCGAGATCGTCGACGGCCGCCGAGACGAGCTCGATGCGCAGTTGCGGGCGAGCTTCGCCAGCATTCGGTTCACGCTCGCGTTCCTGCTCTCGCAGGTGCTGCGCAAGAGCGACCGGGGCTCGCTTCTCCTCGAGTATCCTGAGCGATGGCTTCCCGGACAGCTTGCCGAGGTCAGAGCCGCGCTGACTCCTCTCGCTGAACAGATCGTCAAGTCGGTCAATCACTACGTGACGAGTGAGACCCAGGACGCGTCCGACCGGGGGGACGACTTCGACCCGAAGGTGGCGTTCAAGAGTCGGACGGCCGTCGGACACCTCGAACATCAGGTTATCAGCCTCGCCGAACGGCTGGCAATGGAGGTCCCGACGTACTGGTTCGACATTGAGCCGCTGGACTAGGACGGCCATGACCGGACGGATGACGCCGGCCGACAATCCGACCACACCCAAATGGAGAGTAGAGTCATGTCCCATCCGATAAGCGAACCCCGCCCATGACCGACGAAGAGCGTCGGAAGGAGATTCGGGCAGAGTCGGAACGGGTCCTCGAGGCAGCGATGCTCTCGTCGGAGACGCAGTTCGAGTACGCGAAGACGTGGCGGAGCATCGACCGTTGGGTCGGGAGTCTCGCCGCCGCTCTCGCGGCCGTGTCCGGCGTTGGCGGCTTGGCGAAGCTCCTCTCCGTACAGTGGGCGGGCGGGATCGCGATTGCCGCTGCCCTTGTCGGAGCGATCGCGGCGACCATCGCCGCCCGGCAGCTCACGGAGAAGGCTGGCGTCTCGGCAAATGCCTTGCGGGCGCTTCAGCAGGACACCCGGATATTCCTCCAGATCGACCTCGACGCGATGGCGATCGAGGCCGCCCGAACGACCCTCCAAGGACTCGTCGACCGGCAGCAGCAGCTCAGCCGGGACGCGGTCATCCCCTCGACGCGGGCGTGGAACAAGGCGAAGAAACAAGTCGAGGGCGGGTCGCAGACGTACCAGGCGGATACCTGAGATGGCCGGGACGACCGCCCAGAGTTTCGATTCATTCCTCGTCAAGATCAGTCCGACCGATGAGCAGCGGACGCAGATCACCTCGAAGCGGGAGGCGACGGAGCGGTATCTCAGGGAGGCGTTTCCTCCGTCGAGCACCCTCCCGCTCAACCGGGTGATTCTCATCGGGTCGGCCGCTCGGGGGACGATCATCCGGCCCGTGAACGATATCGACATCATGGCCGAGTTCACGAACAAAGACGACGTCTTCGAGCAGTACCGGAAGCACTCCGACGATTTCCTCCAGCGCATCCGAACGGCGCTCAACGCGAAGACGAATATCAAGAAGATCGGGGCCCGCGGCCAGGCGGTGCGCCTCTTCTACCAAAGCGGGGCGCACGTCGACATCGCTCCGACGTTCAAGTGGAAGGGCGACGGCTACGCGCTCCCCCGCGGGGACGGATCGTGGATGACGACCGATCCGGAGGCGCAGGCGGCGTGGTTCTCGGAGCGGCGCTCGACGATAGGGTCGAACCTGATGCCGATGTGTATGCTCGTCCGGCGGTGGAACGCCATGCACGGTCACCACTTCGAGTCGTTCCACCTCGAGGTCATGATCGCCTCGACGTTCAAGTCGATCAGCTCGAACTACGGGAACGCGCTCAAAGTCTTCTTCGAGATCGCGCCGGGCCGTATTGGCGTCGCCGACCCGGCCGGCCATTCGGGACAGCTCGACGACTATCTAACGAGCGACGCCCGAAAGGCGATCGCGTCCCGCTTCGCCGAGGCGCTCGACCGCTCGAAGAAAGCGATCGCCGCCGAGCAGCGCGGCGATCACACCGAAGCTAAGCGGCTCTGGCGGATCGAGCTGGGCGACGAGTTCCCGGCGTAGGGCTCGCCGCTTTGTCCTGCCATTAACCGGCTAATTGACTCACAGCCTCCGGCGCGAGGGGCGCCGCGGCTTCTCAGGCCGGATAACGCCCTGGCGGAATCGGTCAACGCCCTCTACAAGGCCGAACTGCACCGCAACCCCGCCGCGCTCGGCGAGATTCGAACTCACAACCTTCTGATCCGTAGTCGCATCCCGTCCGTCTGCGCCGTGTGTCCCTGTCCATATGGGCAGCTCAGGTGGGATGCGTGTCTTGCCCGTCGCGCTCAATCTAGCCCGTGTGACCCCGTTCAGTAGCGAGTCAGTAGCAAGAAATCCGATCCCGCCGAGCAGCTGACGAGTTTCTGATTCGTGGTCAGCTACGGGCAGAACCCGTGTCATGCGTCGAACTCCCCGCGTGCGATTCGGGCGAGGTGGTCGTCCTCGAGGAGTGCTGCGGCAGTGGCCTGGAAGGTGTCGATGCGCTGGTCTCCCTTCGCAAGGATCGTCGCCCCCGTCACCGTGAGATAGTCGTAGGCGGCGACGAGAAAGGCGAACCAACTCGCCCCCTGGGACGAGAGCGCCCAGACCAGATCGGTCGTGTCGCCCCGGCTGTGGAGAAGGAAGTCAACGCCGTAGGCGTGCGTGGAGGCAGACGAGGCGCTCCAGACTCCTGGAATCCACTCCATGGTCGGCACTTTCGCCATGGTTCGGAGAGTGCCGTCGACGTGCCGCCGCGTCCGAGGGGACCCGGTGCAGCCGCACTCCTTCCACAGGCCGTCGATATCGAGCGTCCGCTCGTCGTGGCGAACCTGCCACGCCGCCGTGTCGAGGTAACCAGGGGCTTTGAGGACAGTGTCCGACCACTCGCGAAGCGCCCCACGCTCATATCGCAACGCCCGACACCTGGCGCCGCCACCCTGCGTGTCATCGGAAATGAAGACGAGGTGGGACCAGACCTCCAGAAGCCCACGGATCAGGCCGTACGACGCCAGTGAGGTCTCGGGCATCCAGAGGCACAGCAGCCCCGACTGGAACGTCGACGCAGCGACGAAGTGCAGCCGCACGACGGTCGACTCCGGGAGCGTTGCTCCCGTGCCGTCTTCGGTCCGTAGCTCGTCGATCAGCGCCATGCCTCCATGACCGAGGTCGACGGCCCGAGCGATCAGCGGGGTCAGCTCATCGCTCGGTACGCCGGGGAGGGACGTGCTCACGTCTCGATCAGCACGGGGACCCCGACCTCCATGGCGACCGGGGTCCAGATGTCGACGTCTTGTCCGGGCGTCTCTATGGAAACGACCAGGCTGTAGCGAGCCCCTGCTTCACTCCGGTCGCGGTTTGGCCTCTCCTTCCACCACCCCGTGACCGGGTAGACCGCGATGGCACCCCTCTGCGCCAGGTCAGCGGCGGTGCCGTGCCAGATGTCGGTGTGTAACGAACCAGCCACCCGCTGCTCGGGTCCGAAGTACCACTCGGCAGCGTCACTGTGGGTCGTGGGGCGGTGCTCCTCTTCGGCAAGCGCCAACTGATTGATGCGCTTGCGAAAGTCGTCATTCGACTCGGTCGGACGACGCACATCGAAGCGCAGCCCGTGCGAGGCGTAGCGGTAACGCCGCTGCCACCCTCGCCGGGCCGGGTTGGGATCGACGAAGTAGGACAGCGTGATACGCAAGCGGACGGGGACGCCACCGAGGTCGTCGAGGACATCGGTCGGCCAGGGGAGGTCGTGGAGGGTCATCTCCCGCATCCGGCCCTGACCATCGAAGGGATGGATGACGTCCTCGGCGATTAGGGTCAGGGCATCCGTGGCACTCCGGGTGGCCCGAGCCAGGTCGGGCACTCCCATGCCGTACCGGCGGAAGAGCACGACACGCCCTTGCCGGGTTCGCTCGGCGTCGAAGCGCGCCCGCATCGCCGGGGTCCACTCCGCAGAGTGGACGACGAGCGCTCGGACCGTCTCGGGCCACAGGCTCGGGTACTCAGCAAGGATCGACGCCGCCAGATGCGCACCCTGAGCCGTGGCGGCGCTCGTGGCGCACGTCACCGTCAGAAGCCGGGCATCGTGGATCGGCGCCTTGGTCGTGAGCAACTGGAATGCATACGGCGTGTCGAACGTCGAGCCGTTGGGCGAGCGGGCGACGTTGCCCCCTTCGAGCACGACATCGGGCTTGGCGGGCCACTGCCGGTGGAACGGCACGGACGTCCGACTGTGAGGAGACAGCTCGCCATTGGGCGCAAGCGGAGTCCACCCCTCGTGTCCAAGCTCGTGGTCGTCGAACGTAACGGCCTCCGTGTAGGCACCGATCGTCAGCGCATTCCACGCCTGTCCAGGGTCTTCGACTGGTTCGACGTCGCTCCGTTCCAGGTAGCCATCCTCAAACCTGTCGACGTTGCCTGCGGCCAACAGGAAGAGACGGCGTTCTCTCTCCTCGTCTTCGTCGAGAAAGACCATGCCGTCCTCGGTCACGTCGATGCCGAGCCCGGCGGCCAGCGCGTCCACAGCAGCGGACCAGGAGGTGGGCTGACCCAACATGATGCGCTCCGCCTCGGTGCCCTCCGTCCCGTCGCGCTCGGCACTCAAAGCCATTCCGAATGCCCGCCTGCGGGTCGGCGCCTGTATCTCGACGGCGCTCGTTGCAGTCGCCGTCAGCGCTCCCCACAGGTGAGGTGGGTTCGTCCCCGGACGCTGCATGATCTTGACGGATTCGAGACGGTGGCGCAGGTGGATCGGGCCTCCCGACACGACCGCAGCGCCGACGTCGCCATAGAGGGCAAGCCCCGCCATCTCCGTGCCATGCCCATGTCGGACGTCAAGTCCCCACGTGGGATCACAGGTATGGCAGTCATCCGGGTGGAGTGACCCGCTGAGCAGAGGGTGAGCCTGATGGACTCCGGTATCGACGATGCACGCAGCCGGGGCGGTGGGTGACGCAGCCGTCGTCCTGGCCGCGAGCTGGTCCACCCACTCCGCCTGATCTGCCGCAGGCTCCAGGGCGATAAGCCCCGCTGCCTCCTTGGGTCGCCGCAGCTCGGCGATGTCATCAAGGACATCGACGGCACGGGCGAGCTGGGTACGTGACGCCCGGACGAGAACCACGAGCCGGTCCGAGAATCCAAGAGTCTGCGCCCCGACCTCGGCTCCCGCCGCCTCGGAAAACTGCTTGAGCCGCTCGACCTCGTGGCCGTCCCGGCGGCGCAACCACACCTCCCACCACACGGCGTCATCGCCCGTGGGGAACTCTGCCTCCGGGTCCGTCCACAATTCTTCCAGCGATGCCAGGCCGATGGACTGAATGCGGTCGATCAGCTTGTAGTTGCGAGGCGAGTCATCCGTGGACGTCGCGAGGTACGCCTCGATCCGCCCCAGGAAGTACCCGAGTTGTCCGTCCGGGATGAACACGACCGCCTGCTCGAAGGCCCGGTCATCGACCGTGACCTCTCGCACGGCTCGCAGCTCTGGGTGAACCCTGCCCCGGCGGGGGTCGAGACTTTCCAGTGCCAAGTCCAGATCGGGAAAGCTCTCGAAGCGGACGTAGATGCCGTCCACCGCACCGGCAACCCGGAGGTCTTCGGACCCTCGCCGGGCGAGCCCTGCGGCTCCTGCCTGCTCAAGCTCCGATTGAAGCTGGCGACCATGCTGGCCCCGGTTCGCAGGCGCCGGGATTCCCCTTCCGGGGATCGCCCGAGGTGGCCTGCGGTACGGCTCGGGTGCAGCAAGACCTCGAAGAATAATGTGAAGACGGTCGCGCTCGGCCACGAGGCGCTACCGAGCAGACTCGCCGTGCCGCTCCCGCAAGGCAGAAACGAGTGCCGCAGTGGTCACGGCATCGGCCTTGGTCAGGATCACGTCCTTTGCAGCGCGCTCGGCTGCCAGCGTGATCTCGGCGTGGCTCAGCCCCTCCGCTGCCTTGGTGACCGACGGCCATGCGATGCGCCCCAGACGAACCGCTGCAAGACGGTTGCGAATAAGCGCCTTGACGACGTCTCCCGTCGGCAACGGGTACTCGATGACCGCGTCAAACCGTCGGAACATCGCCCGGTCGAGAAGCTGTGGATGGTTGGTGGCAGCCACAAGGAGACTGTCGGACTGGTCCTGCTCCAGGAACTGCAAGAAAGAGTTGAGGACCCGCCTGATCTCACCAACGTCATTGCTCCTCGCACGTTCTCCACCGAGGGCGTCGACCTCGTCGAAGAGGTAGACGCCGTTGGTTTCCTTGAGAGCGTCGAAGATGAGGCGGAGCTTTGCCGCCGTCTCACCCATGAACTTGGTGATGAGTCCATCGAGTTGGATCAGGAAGAGGGGAAGGTGGAGGTCTCCGGCGAGGGCACTCGCCGTCATCGTCTTACCCGTCCCTGGCGGGCCGATGAGAAGCAGGCGCCGCAATGGCTGGAACCCCTGGCTCCGCAGACGGTCCCGTTGGCGCTGCTCCAGGATCACCCGGTCGAGCCGCTCCCGAACGTGGGGCTCCAGAACCAGGTCCGCCATCCGGGCGTCTGGATAGGAGACCGAGAGCAG
>JAJZQZ010000095.1 GCA_021802965.1 Actinomycetes bacterium | reverse complement strand
CGCGGCCGCGACCGCCGCCACGACCCGCGCCTTCTCGCGACCGGCGGGCGGTAGCCTGGCGGCGAGGGAGTCGTCGCGCTGCAGGATGGCCCGCATCTCGACCACGAGTCCGGCCTCCTTGTCGATGAAATGCGTGTCGAGCTCCCCGCGCAGAAAGCGCGGGTTCTGCATCACCGCCTCGTGGAAGGCCAGGTTGGTGCGGCTGCCGGCGATGGTGTACTCGAAGAGCGCCCGCCGCATGCGCGCCACGGCTTCGTCGCGGTCGCGGCCCCAGGTCACCAGCTTCGCGATCAGGGAGTCGTAGAAGGGCGGGATCGTGTAGCCCTCGTACACCCCCGAGTCCACCCGCACACCCACGCCGCCCGGTGGCCGGTAACGCGTGAGCTTTCCTGGGCTCGGCGCGAAATCGGCCAACGGATCCTCGGCGTTCACGCGGCATTCCAGCGCCCACCCGTCCATCCGTACGTCGTCCTGGGCCAATGAGAGGGCTTCGCCCGCGGCGATGCGCAGCTGCTCCTTGACGATGTCGACCCCCGTTACCATCTCCGTGACAGGGTGCTCGACCTGTACCCGGGTGTTCATCTCGAGAAAGTGGAACTCTCCCTCGTGGAACAGGAACTCGATGGTGCCGGCCCCCTCGTACCCGATGGTGCGCGCCGCCTCGACGGCCACGGCTCCCATACGGGCCCGCAGCTCGGGAGTCAGGGCGGTCGATGGCGCTTCCTCGATCAGCTTCTGATAGCGGCGTTGGATGCTGCATTCGCGCTCGCCCAAGTGGATCACGTTGCCGTGGCTGTCGCCCAGAACCTGTATCTCGATGTGTCGCGGGTCGGGAATATACCGCTCGAGATAGACCTCACCCGACCCGAAGGCCTTCTGAGCGATGGTCTCGGAGTCGGCGAGCGCCGAGCGCAGCTCGCGCTCGTCCACGGCAACGCTCATGCCGATGCCGCCCCCACCGGAGGCGGGCTTCACGAGGACGGGATAGCCGACCTCGGCGGCCGCCACCCGAGCCTGCTCGAAACCGCGCACAGGCCCATCGGTGCCCGGCACCACCGGTACCCCGGCGCGGCGCATCTCGAGGCGGGCGGCGACCTTGTTGCCCATCAGCTCGAGCACGCGGGCCGAGGGACCTACGAAGGTGATGCCGGCCGCCTCGCAGGCAGCGGCGAACTGCGGGTTCTCGGCGAGGAAACCATAGCCGGGATGGATGGCGTCGGCTCCGGCGGCCTGGGCGATCTCGATCACCTTCTCAATGCGCAGGTAGCTCTGCGACGCGGGCGCCGGACCTATGCAATGGGCCTCGTCGGCGTAGTGCACGAAGAGGGCGTCCTTGTCCGCCTCCGAGTAGACCGCCACCGTGGGGATACCGAGCTCCCTGCAGGCCCGCAGGACCCGGACGGCTATCTCGCCCCGGTTGGCGACGAGCAGCCTCCGCACGCTACGACACCACCATCAGCACGTCCTCGGCCGCGACGAGATCGCCCTCCGACACCATGATCTCCCGCACCACTCCCCCGTGCGAAGCCGTCACCTCTCGGATCATCTTCATCGCCTCGATGGTCGCGATCACGTCGCCTTCGACGATGGCGTCGCCGACGTTCGCCTTCACGGCCACGACCAAGCCCGCGGACCCGCAGGGGATGCTTCCCGGCGCCACCCGCCCACCTGGCGCCGTCCGTTCGGCCGACACGGAGACCGCCGCGGGCCCCACCGAAGTCGCTTCATCCGCCGGTGCGACCCCGGTCACTCTAACCACGAAGACCTCGTCATCGACCTCCACGGTAAAAGCCATCGGGAAGGCGGGCGAGGACACCGCGCGCGCCGGATCCCCCCGGGCGCCGGCCCCGACGGCCGCCGAAGTTCCGGCCCCACCGGCCGCGCCTGGCACCATCTGCGGTTTCGCCGCCCCCGGCTTCCACCCGGGGATCACCAGCCGCAGCAGCAACTCGTCGTCACTCAGGTCGGGGCCCACTTCGGCCCGGAGATCGTCCAAGGGGCGATAGCGACCCTGGGGCTGCCAATCGCGCAGTTTCGCGGCTTCCGGGAGGCTGAAGACGCGATCTCTCACATCCGGGTCGATCGGCCCCGCCGGCTCGCCGTAGAACCCGAGCAGGTATTTGATCACCGTGTCGGAGACGCGCTTGTAACGCTCCCCGGAGACCACGTTCTCCACGGCCTGCACGCCCACTATCTGGGAATAGGGAGTGGCCATCACCGGGTAACCCAGCTCTCGCCGCACGTGGATGATCTCCTCGAGGAACTCCGGCAGGCGCTCGAGCATGCCCAGCTCCTTCAGCTGCCGCTTCAGGTTGGTCATCATCCCGCCCGGGACCTGGTGCTCATAGTGGAAGAGGTCATACTCCTCGGGAGCCCCGATGGGGAAGCCCCGCTCCTGCGCGATGGCCCGGAAATGGACCGAGACCGCCTCCAGAGCGCGCTCGTCGAGGTTCGCCGTGTAGCCCAAGCGAGCGGCGTTCCGCACGATGTTCTCGGTCGACGGCAGTGACGTGCCGTTGGCCAGCGGAGCCACCGCCGTGTGGACGGCGTCGACCCCCATCTTGATCGCCTCGAGGTAGCAGATCGGAGCGAGGCCGGAGTTGCAGTGCATGTGGAATTCCAGGGGGATGCCGCCGCAGTGGGCCTGCACGGTCGTGAGCAGCTCCCGCGTGGACTCCGGAGTGAGGACGCCGCTCGCGTCCTCGATCATGATGGCGTCGACGCAGTCCTTGAGCTGGGCGATCTGGCCGGTCTTCTTGGCCCAATGCTCCTGGTCGTGCGCCGGGCTGCTCGTGTACATCAGCGACGTGACGACTCCCGCCCCTTCCTCCTTGGCGATCTCGGCGAAGTGGCGGAACCGCTCGTCGTCGGTCTGATAGTCGCAGATCCAGAAGCTGGTGCAGCCGTGAGCGACCGAGCGTCTGATCCAGAGCGCGATCACGTCCTGCGGCGTGTCGACGTCGAAGGAGGCCAATGCGGCGGTCATGTACGAGCCGCGCAGGTCGGTGTGAGGCATCACCTTCGAAAGAAGGCGGATGCGCTCCCACGGATCCTCGCCGTAGTACCGAGACTGGACGACGAAGCCGTTGCTGCCCACGGTGGTGATGGCTTTGTAGCCCACCTCGTCCATGGTCGCCGCGATAGGGGCGATCATGTCGGTGCTCATGAGAAAGCCCCAGAGACTCTGCTGAGCGTCGCGGATGGTCTGGTCGACCACTCTGAAGGTCTTCGAGTCGGTCACAGACATGCACCCCCGTCCGAGATCAGCACCTGCCCCGTCATGTAGCTCGACGCGTCGGAGGCCAGATAGATCAGCAGCCCGACCAGCTCTTCCGGCTCCCCCCAGCGTCCCATCGGGATGCGCTCGGCCACGTGCTGCTGGTAGCGCCGGCGCTCCTCGGTCACCTTCTCGGAGCTGCCCCAGCGGCTGCTCAACCCGGTCCCGTTGTGCCAACCGGGAGCGATGCAGTTCGCGCGTATCCCATCGCCTGCGTAATCGGCGGCGATGTCCTTTGTCAGCCTTATCAGGCCGGCTTTAGCCACCCCGTACGGGAAGTTGGCTTTGCCCCCGCCCATCCCTGGGAACGGACGCATCCCGAGGACCGAGGCCACATTGATCACGTTGCCCGATCCTTGGCTGGCCATGAGGGGCAAGCAGGCTCGCGCGCAGAGGAAGACGCCGCGCAGGTCGATGCCCATCAGGCGATCCCAGTCTTCGATGCTCGCCTCGGCCACTCGGGCCGGTCGAGCACTGACGCCCGCATTGTTGACGAGGATGTCGATGCGGCCGAAATGCGAGGCGGTCGACTCGACCATCCGGCGAACGTCCTCGGCCTGGGCCACGTCGCCCTGAACGGCGAGCGCACGCCGGCCGGCGACTCGAACCGCCTGGGCCCCCTTCTCCGCTGCGTCCGGATCGAGGTCCATCACCGCGACGTCGGCCCCGAAGCACGCCAGGGCTTCGCAGAACACGCGCCCCAGGCCACCGCCACCCCCGGTCACGAGGGCCACTCTGTCGGTCAAGCTGAAGATGCCGTTGTCCGAGTCCACGTCCCCCCTGGTCCGCCGACGACCCCGAGATAGGCGCGCCGAGTCAGTCGCTAGGATTCCCCGCCTCATATTCCCCGCTGCCACGGCTGCACACAATGCACTTGTGATGCACTATTGATAAGCCGTCGTCAAGTATCGTGCGGCCGGCCCGACGACTCGGCCAACGGACCGTCAAGGAGCGCGCGTAGCAGCCCCGCGTGCGCGACTGAGCTTAGATGAACTGCCTCCCCCCGTCGACGATCAGGGTCTGGCCGGTGATGAAGCCCGCCTCGTCCGAGGCGAGGAAGGCCACGATGCCTACGACGTCTCCGGGCTGCTCGGCCCGCTTGATGCAGCCCCGGTCGACGCCGTAGGACTCTGCGCCGGGCATGGTCGCCAGCGCGGCCTCGGTAAGGGTGAATCCGGGGGCCACGGCATTCACGCAGATGCCGAACGGGCCCAGTTCCTTGGCCATGACTCGGGTCAGGCCGATGACGGCGCCCTTGCTGGCCACGTAGTGGGCCCAAAGAGGCGACCCGCTGAAGAAGGTGGCCGAGACGATGTTGATGATGCGACCGCACCCGCGGGCCCGCATGCCCGGCGCCACCGCTCGGCTGGTCAGCCACGGACCGCGGGCATTGATGCGCATGATGCGGTCCCACTCGTCGACGGTCAGCTCGTCGAAGGGAGCCCGGGTGAGGTCCGCGAAAGTGGCGGCGTTGTTGACTAGGACGTCGATGCGGCCCAGCTCCTGTTCAGCCGCGCGGACACCGGCCCCGACGCTGTCCGGGTCACCCGTGTCGAGGGCGACGGCGAAGTGACGGCCGTGGTCGGCGTCTCCCGCCGCGGGCAGCTCGTCCGCCACGGCGCGGACCTTCTCCAGGCTGCGGCCCGCGGCCACGACGATCGCGCCCTCCGCCGCCAGCTTGTGGCAGAACTCCCGTCCCAGGCCTTGCGACGAACCTGTCACCAGGCAGACCTTGCCCGCCAATCTGCCGCTCATGATCGTCCCCCAGTGTGGTCGTGGACCCTTGGCGGCGGGACGCTCGAGCGCTCGGCCGTCGGCGTCGAGTCGCCTCAGCGCCGCCCCGCCGGCCTGGCGCGATACTAAGGCTTCCGGGCCTGGGCGCAATTGACTTGCCGTGCCGGTCTGTTGACCTGGCGGCAACTATCCGCCTGTCTCACCCGGCTCGGCCCCGCCGAATCGGGCCTCCTTCCACCCGTCGGCCTCGAAGTAACATGCGATATCCACGGACTCCAGCTCCGCGACGCAGCGGATCTCCCTGGCCACGGCCTCGGTGACGCCGAGCTCGGCGGCGATCTCGGCATCGGTGAGCCCTCGGTGCGGCATGCCCGGCTCGTACCGTTGGGTAGCGTTCGTCAACGGGAGGACGAGATCCCGATACCTGTTGTAGAGATCAGCCGATATGGGCTGAGGCATCGCGGCTCCTCCCGGACTTGGCTACTTGAGCTCATGACGGCGCCTGCGCCCGACCGGGCAGCGCCTGAGGCACTCGAAGCACTGCGCGGAGAGCTCAGCCGAGTAGGCAAGGGACCGGACGGCCCTGGTGAAATGGCTCCCGCACACGATCATCTTCCTCCGCTCCTCATCCGACTCGGCCATGGCCGCGAGAAGCAACTTCTGGAAGCTGTCCATAGCGGTCGTCTGAGCCCGCGGGAAGCAGAGATCCTGGCGATACTCCATCCACCCGATCCGGCCGTCTTCGAGCTGACCGGAGAGGCAGGTGGGGCAGGCTTCGAGACACGGAGTCGTGCCTTTCTTCTCCCACTGCCTGATACAGGCTTGGTCGGGACACACCGGTGTCGCCAAGGGGCCGTCGGCCTGCAGCGGCATGGTCGTGAGAGCAGCCCCGAAGTAGAGTAGGCCGTAGGTCTCGTTCAGGATCACACCGCCCGCCATCGAGCGCGTGCCGAGACCGGCCATCTCGGCCATGAGCTTGAGGCTCGCGTAGGGGTAGTGGCCGGCCACCTGACCCGACGGGCAGGGCATGGCGCGGTAGCCGAAACGGTCCTCCACGTAGTGCGCTACGCGATAGGCGGAGTTCCCGGCTATCGACCGGTTGTAGCCGACGCTGGCCTGGGGACGTGCGGAGCCGGGGTGCCACGAACCTCTCGTCGGCTGCCCGCCCGCCGTCACCACCACGCTCCTGGCTCCCCGGAGGATGTCGCCGGGACGATGACCGGGAGGCGCGAAGCGGTCGATGTCCTCCACGGCGGCGATGCCCGCAAGAACGGCGCCCGCGCGTATGGCCTCACGCTTGACGTCGGCTTCGGCCGATGGGCCGCCCGTTTCGTCTCCGCTCATGCCGGCGGCCTCAGCTCCTGGTCGCCGCGATCATCGCAGCCACGTTCTCGGCGCTCGCGTCGGGCGGTATGTCGCAGCCCTGCGCCAGGATGAACCCGGAGGGGCCGATCTCGCGCACCAGCCGCGCCGAGTACTCGTACACCTCGTCGGGCGTGCCCAGGGAGAGGAGGGCCGGGGGGACATCGCCCATAATGCACATGTGGTCGCCCAACACTTCCTTGGCTCGGTAGATGTCGGTCGAGCCGTCCAGGGAGAGCACGCAGGTGGCCCGGGGGAAGTCGCGAAGACGCTCGAGGTCGCGGGTCCAGTTCGAGTCGAAGTGGAATACCGGGGTCACGCCCTCGTCCAACACAGCCGCGAGCAGCTCCTTGTAGTAGGGGAAGACGAAGCGCTCCCAGAGCTTGGGCGAGAGGAACTCCCCCGCCGACCTCCAGCCGCCCAACCTCATGCCCGTGAGACCGAGGCTGCGGATCGAATGCCGCGCCCGCTCGATGATGAAGGGCATCGTCGCCTGCATCGCGGCCTCGACACGGTCGGGCATGCGGAATAGGTCGAGCATGAAGGGGCGCATCGACCGAGCGCCGCAGAAGTACTCGTATGGGATGGTCGTCATGACGGGGCAGAACACCGGGATCCCCTCCGCTTCCCAAGCCCGGAACGCCTCGGGCAGCGAGGGCGCGAACTGGTTGCGCGCCATCTCGAACTCGGCCTCGAGGCCGGCGCGCGGGATGAACGTCTCCAGCCACGCGCCGTATCCCTGATCGGCGATGACGTCGTAGTCGTCGGGCGTCATGAGCTCGAGCTCCTCGATCTGCCACAGATCATCCACGGGCAGATCGCGGCCGGGCCATTTCGCCTTCGAGAGCCACATGGTGCTCAAGGTGGCCACGTTGAAGCTGGCGTGCTGGACCCCGTCGACCTCGCCGATGCGGCGAAAGGCCTCGATGATGGTGGGGTAGGCCACCTCCGGCTTCGTGCAGAAATCGGCGAGCGGCACGCCCATGATCCGCGCGGCGAAGGCGTCGCCCAAGGGCACGAACGGCACGCGGTCGGGTTTCTCCAGCGCTACCGCGGCGGCGATGCGGCGCGTACGCTGGGCGTAGAGCTCCTGCGTCGTGGACATCCGGCGACGACCCCCCTGGTTCAGAGCCTGTTGACCCAGGATGATACACCAGTGCCGTCCGGGTCTTGCTCAGGCGGACGCGGGCGTCGTACGATGCAGGTCGCGTCGACTGACGGAGGTGCCGGGGACCGTGTGGGCGATGATCGTCAAGGAGTTCCGACAGGTGCGGCGCGATCATCGCACCCTCGGCATGATGATCTTCATGCCGATCCTGATGCTCATCGTCTTCGGCTACGCGGCGAGCTTCGATGTCAAGACGATACCGGTCGAGGTCGTCGGTCCGACCGCTGACCGTATCGCCGGCCTTCTGCCGACCCCCTTCAAAGTCGAGAAGGTGGAT
Organism: Actinomycetes bacterium; assembly: GCA_021802965.1. Lineage (GTDB taxonomy): Bacteria > Actinomycetota > Thermoleophilia > RBG-16-64-13 > RBG-16-64-13 > JAJZQZ01. The sequence continues at coordinate 4,111 of JAJZQZ010000095.1, read as the reverse complement.
GCCGCGGCCGGCCGCTCCGAAGCCGAGATCGCCCTTCGCGACGGCGACTTTGCGGTGGCCTTCGTGACCGGCCCCGCCTCCTCCGGCGCCACAGGCGGCGGGCAGCCGGCCCCCGTCGCCGCGACCGTGCTGGTCGACGGCTCGCAGCTCTTCATCGCCACGGCCACGAGGGCGGCCTACGCCATATTCGCCCAGAAGGCGCCCGCCGGCACCTCCTTGAAACTGGAGATACTCTTCAACCCCGCGCTGGAGACGTCGGCCATGATGGTCCCCGGGCTGGCCGCGATGATCCTGTTGTTCGTGGGGACGATCATCACGAGCCTGGGAGTGGTGCGCGAGCGCCAGGCCGGCACGCTCGAGCAGCTCGCCGTGATGCCCTTCCGGCCTCGGGATGTGTTCGTCGGGAAGATCGCGCCGTATTTCCTGGTGGCGGCGGTCGACATGACGGTCGTGATCCTCGCCGGTATGTTGCTCTTCGACGTCCCGTTCCGCGGGTCGGTGCTCGCCCTCGGACTGGGCGCGCTCCTCTTCCTCTTCGTCACATTGGGGATCGGTGTGATGATCTCGAGCGTCTCGGACAACCAGGGCCAGGCCATCCAGCTCGCCCTCATGACTCTGTTGCCACAGGTGATGTTGTCGGGGCTGATCTTCCCGCTCTCGTCGATGCCGCCCGGCGTACGTTGGATCGGCTACCTCCTGCCCCTCACCTACTTCGTCGACATCGCGCGCGGGGTGATGCTCCGGGGCGCCCCGATCAGCGCCTTGTGGCCGTCGTACGTGTACCTGGCCGTGATCGGGGGGGCGGTCTTCGGGGCGGCGACCATGCGGTTCCGGGCGTTCCTGGCTCCCGGAGGGGGGCGCGGGCGCGGGGCCGGGGAACGTTCCGCCGGGGACGCCGCGAGATGAACTGGGGGGTGAGCGAGCTCACGGTGACCTTCGGGGACACCGTCGCTCTCGACCGAGTCTCGCTCAACGCGCCGAGCGGCCGCGTGACCGGGGTGGTCGGGGGCGACGGCGCCGGCAAGACCACGCTCCTGCGGTGTCTGGCGGGCGTTGTGAAGCCGGCGGCCGGCGAGGTACGCAGTCCTCCCCGGGAGCGGATGGGGTATCTGTCGGCGAAGTCCGGGACCTACCCGGACCTCTCGGTGGAAGAGAACCTCTCCTTCTCGGCGCAGGCGTATGGCATGCCCACGGCCGAAGCCCGCGTTCGGACCGAGGAATTGCTCCAGAGGACCGGCCTGGCTTACGCTCGGGCTCGACTGGCCGGGCAGCTCTCGGGGGGCATGCGTCAGAAGCTGGGCGTGGTCAGAGCCATGCTGCACCGCCCGGAGCTCCTGGTGCTCGACGAACCGACCACCGGCATCGATCCGGTGAGCCGCGCCGACCTCTGGTGGCTGATCGCACGGGCCGCGGCCGAGGGGGCGGCGGTGGTACTCACGACGGCGTATCTCGACGAAGCCGAGCGCGCGTCCTGGCTGCTGGCGCTCGACGATGGACAGACTCTCGCGCAGGGGACTCCCGAGGACATCGCCTCGAGCGTCAAGGGGACGATCCACCGCGCGGATCAGCGCCCTACGGCCGACGTCGCCACCCGCTCGTGGCGCCGGGCAGCTACGTGGCGGATATGGACGCCTCCGGCGACGGAAGCCATGACGATGCCGGCTCCCGATCCCGCACAGTGGGAGCTCGTGCGACCCGACCTCACCGACGCGGTGACGGTGGCGGCGCTGGCGCGGGAGGCCGCCGGTCACGGCGGGCGGCGGCCCGCTTGATGCCCCTCGCGGAGGCGGCGGCGGTGACTCGGCGTTTCGACGACGTGGTGGCGGTCGATCGGGCCGACCTGACCGTCGCGCCCGGAGAAGTCGTCGGCCTGCTGGGCGCAAACGGCGCCGGGAAGACCACCCTCATCCGGCTGCTCCTGGGGCTGCTGCTGCCGACCACCGGCTCGGTGCGCCTGTTCGGAACAGCCCCCAGCCGGGAGACGAGACGCAGGCTCGGCTATGTGCCCCAAGGACTCGGCCTGTACGAGGACCTGACCCCCCGGGAGAACCTGGCCTTCGCGCAGCACGCCTTCGGCGTCGAACGCCGGGTCCTGGCCGACGACCTGCGCCGATTCGACGACACGCCGGTAGGCCGGCTCCCCCTCGGCGTGCAGCGGCGCGTCGCGTTCGAGCAGGCCTTGGCTCACCGCCCCGACCTGCTGGTCCTCGACGAACCGACCTCAGGAGTCGGCCCCTTGGCCCGCGCGCGGCTGTGGGAGACGATCCGTGATGCCGCGGACGACGGCCGCGGTGTTCTCGTCACGACCCATTACATGGACGAAGCCCAGGAATGCGACAGGCTCGTCGTCATGGCCGATGGGCGTGTCGTGGCCGAGGGCAGCGTGGCCGCCATCGTCGGAGCCGCGCGCGCCGTCGTCGTCGTGACCGAGCAGTGGCAGCGGGCTTTCGAGCGGCTCGAACGAGCTGGAATGGCCGTGGCCCTCGTCGGGAGGGCCCTCCGCGTGCCGGGTGCGCATCTGACCGATGTCGCGGCAGCCCTCAGCGGAATCTCCGCGGACATCAGGGAGTCAGCCGCCAGTCTGGAGGAGCGCTTCCTTCAGCTATCGCGCTCAACGCAGTGAGCTGCGAGAAAAGTGACGCTTCGCGGCCAGCGCGCGCCGGCCGGCGCGTCCCAGCGGCCGAGGCTTCGAAACTCAGCCTCCTCCCAATGCGCCTCGCGCCACCAAGGCGCGCTGCTCCACGTCCATCCAGGGGCCGACCCCGGCCCGCACGTTCTGAGCCGCGTGAGTCGGATCTGACGTCGCGGGTATCGCGGAGGTGATCCGCGGGTCGGACAGACACCAGCGGAGCAAAGCCTCAGGCCAGCTCACGGCGCCCAGGCGAGCTAAGTCGTCGTGGCCGGGTCCTCTCCCGAGCAGCGTGCCCGAGCCGAGCGGGCGCATGGCGATGACGCCCAACCCCAACTCCTCGGCCAAAGGGAGGATGCGGCACTCGGCCTCGCGCTCTCCGGGGTTGTAGGGGACCTGAACACACTGGATGCGTCCGCTCCTCATGACTTGTTCCAACTCGAGGAAGGCGGAGGGACTGCAGTGCGTCGCACCCAACCAGCGGATGCGCCCGGCCTCACGCTCGCGCTCCATCCACGTGAGATGCTCCCGCCACAAGAGGAGGTTGTGCACCTGCTCGATCTCGACGCAGCCACGGTAGAAGCCCATCTGCTGCTCGAACTGCCGCCGGCCCTCCTCGACGGACGAAGCCCAGATCTTGGTCGCCACCACGGCCTCCTGCCGCAGACCGCCGAGAGCTTCCCCGAGGACGGCTTCGGAGCGCCCGTACATGGGCGAGCTGTCGACCAGGCGCGCGCCCTCCCCGAACATGGTGGCCACGACCTCGCGGGCGCGGGGGATGCCCGAGCGATCGAAATCGAAGACCTGCCAGGTGCCCAATCCGACGACGGGTATCTCCGGTCCATCGCGTCCGAGTCTGCGTCTCTCCATCCCCGCCTCGCCGTGCTACGTCATCTAGGCTTGATGTACCCTACGCCGACAAGAGACTATCCGCGCACTCTCATGTGCGCCGGGCCATTCGCCGATAACGTCGGCCATGAAGACCATCGTCAGATACCTACCCATCATCGTCGGTCTCGGCCTCGGCTACGTGTTGTGGAATGGTCCCGGCGCGCTGTTCCCGTCGCTCGGCAGCTACGGCTACCTGGTGGTAGCGGCCGGCGTTTTCGTGCTGCTCGTCGCCTTCGTCATGTACCTGATCTTGCGATCCCTGCCCGCGAAGGTCGAGCTGACTCCGCTCCCCGGCCCCCCGCCCCAGGCCCTCGTCGAGATAGGACACCGGTACTTGGCCCTAGGCTTCCAGCCGGCCGGCCCCGCCTACGAGGTGGGCATCTCGCCGCCCGCGAAGCTCATCGCTGTGGTGCACCCCACGGAGCCGATCTACGGGACGATATTCCAGACGGGGACGGTACCCGCGGTGATCGGCTTCGACTTCGTGTCCATCCTGGCGAGCGGGTCAGGGGGCCTCACCACGTCGGCCGACAAGCGGGCCGGGAACACCTTGGCCCGACCGGGTGTGTTCCGTCAGTGCTTTCCGGGACG
>JAJZQZ010000094.1 GCA_021802965.1 Actinomycetes bacterium | reverse complement strand
GTCAGGGAGTGGTCATTGTCCGACAGTTCCGCGGCCCGTCGGAGGGAGCGCGCCGCAAGCAGAGCCATGAGCTCGTGCATGACGAAGGCATGGGGCGCTCAAAGAAAAGACGGCCACCCGGATCACCGGGTGGCCGTCTGCGCGAAGACGCCGCGCGCGACTCGCGCGGCTACATCGGCAAAATAGAGGGCCTGCTACGGGCCGGTGGGCTCCAGCAATCCCGGAGTCGGGAGAACTTCGGGGATGCCCTTGTTGTTGACCTGGACCTTCTGGCTGAGAATGTCGAACGTGCCGTCGTTGGTGACCTCGTGGCAGGTGAAGCAGTTGCCCCGGAACTCACCGATGAAGATCCCGCTGTTGAGGTGCGCCGGGTGGACGATGACCCTCAGGCTGATGGGGGCCACGTTGCCGTTCTGCTCAGCGTTGCCCGCCGCGTGACAGCCGAGGCAGGTGGCTATGGTCGACGTGTCGGGCAGAGTCTTGTGCCGGGTGAACCGGGTCGAGGTGGCGTCGCCGCCCATGGCCTCCCACTTCAGACTGAAGGTGGGTGCGTTGTTGCGGGAGGGATCCGGCCTACCCGGCGTGAACGGCGGAGCCGCGGGGTCGCCGACGGTGACCGGGTGGCATGAGGGGCATCCGCGGTTGATGGAGGCGAGAGGCTTGGTCGCCTCCTCGGCGATCACCCCTTGAGTCCGGTCGAGCATCACGGCTGCCTGCGCCCTGGTGATGTTCTCGTCCGGCCCGAACGTGCCGTCCGCGTGTCCCTTTATGATCCCTTGATCCGCTAGCTTGATGATGGAATCGTGGGCCCAATAGCCCGCAGGGACGTCCGAGAAGGTCGTGGCCGCGTAGGCGGCGGCTGCCGAAAGGACCACCACGGAGATAGTGGCGATAAGGATGATCGTACGTCTCCTAAAGCGCTCTTTCAGTCTCATGTGCTTGCTCCCATGCTTAGTGGATCGGACATCGACTGCACGTATGCCCTTCGCGTCGCCCCCCTTTCTGCCCGCACGTCGCGTGCGAACACACAAGTGCGCCCCCCCGTCGCATGTCGAGGCTGTCGAGTCACCGGTCTTAGCGTGAAGCTATACCCACAGTCAGCCACCTATAGTCTATGAACGGTGGCCCATCTGCTCGAGCTGCAGAGGGATAGAAGGAGAATCCTTGCATTTCCTTAATAGAGCCTCGGCACCTTCCGAAACATGATGGAGCCGGTAGTGTGCCGACTTGTGCGCAGAAATCCGGGAGGAGAAGCAGAAGGGCCACGGTATGCATGTGGTTGTTGGATCACCCCGGAAAGGGAGGACATCATGACCCAAGGAGGAGCTTAGTGGCCTCGCCGCCGATCGGAGAGGCCGGGCGGCTGGGATCCTGGCGGGCGCCGCCGGCCGGCTCAGTAGAGGGCGGTGATCTCCGCGCGCCGGAAGCAGTCCAGCGTGTGATCGTTGACCATGCCGGTCGCCTGCATGTGGGCATACACGATGGTTGATCCGACGAACTTGAAGCCTCTGCGCTTCAGGTCTGCGCTCAGGGCATCCGATTCAGGCGAGGTGGCTCGGTACTCGTCAAGGGTACGGATCTCGCCGACGAGCGGCCGTCCCCCCACGAACCTCCACACGTACGAGTCGAAGCTGCCGAACTCCTCCTGCACCTCGAGGAACCGGCTCGCGTTGTTGACGGCCGCCGCCACCTTCGCCCGGTTGCGGATGATGCCGGGGTCCGCCAGCAGTGACGCCACCTTGGCTTCGTCGTAGCGAGCGACCTTCTCCGGGTCGAACCCGTCGAAGGCGACGCGGTAGTGCTCCCGCTTGCGAAGCACTGTGTACCAACTGAGCCCGGCCTGCGCGCCCTCGAGGATGAGGAACTCGAACTGGAGGCGGTCGTCGTGCACCGGCACTCCCCATTCCTGATCGTGGTAGGCGACGTAGATCGCGTTGGCCGGGTCGACCCAGGGGCACCGCGTGTGCATCTGCGTCTGTGAAGTCACCCGTCCCTCCCGTCCGTCGCTCGTTCGTGCGGTGATGCTACCCGCTTTCACGATACTTCGCCCGACTCCGTGCGCTACCATGTCCACAGGATGCGTGCCGCCGTCGACAAGTTCGTCTTCGAGAGGTTCCCGGACTACCGCCGAGGTCTTGTCGTGGGTCGCGGAGTCACCAACGCGCTCGCCGACCCCGATCTCGAGGAGCGGCTGCGGGCCGCCGAGCGTGGGGTGGTGGAGCTGCTCGGCGGAGAGGACTGGCGCGCGCATCCTCGTCTCGCGGCGTGGCTGGCGGCCTTCGGCCAGGTGGGCATCCCCGCGGGCTCGAAGCCCCCCTCCGTCGCCGCCCTGGTCAAGCGGGTCTCGAAGGGTGCGTCGCTGCCCTTCATCAACCAGCTGGTGGCTTTGATGAACATCACCTCCCTCGAGAACCTGCTGCCCTGCGGGGGAGACGACCTGCACTCGGTCGGTCCGGAGATAGTCTTGCGGGCCGCGGCCGGCACCGAGTCATATCAGCCCCTCGGCAAGCCCGAGGAGGTCGAGCACCCTGACCCGGGTGAGCTCACGCTCGTGGATACACTGAACGGAGTGGTCTTGTGCCGGTGCTGGTGCTGGCGGAACAGCGACGTGACCAAGTTGACCGGGGACACGACCGCGGTGGCCTTGAACGTGGACGTCATGGCGCCGGCGGTGCCCTTCGAGGAGGGAGAAGAGATCACCCGGCGGCTGGCCGACGACATCCTCAGGCACTGCGGCGGCGAGGTCGGCTGGCAGATGCTGGGCAGGGAGCACCCGGAGATGCTGTTCGAGCTGTGAACCGTGCGGCGACGAACGTCCGGAGGGTGGTGTCTAGCGGTAGAAGCGTCGCGGCTTGTTCCCTGATCCTCGCTGGGTTGCTCTTGGTGGTGTGGTCCGCACTCTGGGCTGTCCCCGCGCCCGCCGCGCCGGCGACGAAGGTCTTCAAGGGACCCACCGACAAGCCTTGCATCGCCTTGACCTTCGACGACAACTACAGCCCGTCCCGGGCGCTCGCTACGCTGGGCGTTCTCGAGCGATACCAGGTGCCGGCGACCGTGTTTGTGACGGGCAACGGCGTGGCGGTATATCCGAGCATCAACGAGAAGCTGCTCGACGGCGCCTTCGAAGTCGGCGATCACACGTACTCCCACGAGGTTCTGACAAGGCTGTCCCGCGCGTCACTCATGAGCGAGATCGGCGGTGGGACCCGGCCCTTCACCAGGGCGACAGGCAAGCGGACCGTGCCGCTGTTCAGGCCTCCCTATGGCGCCACGGACTCGCTGGTGCAAGAGGTGGCGGGCATCAAGGGGTTCCTGTACACGGTGCTGTGGGATGTCGACACCAACGACTGGAAGGGGCTCTCCGCCTCGACCATCCGGGATCACGTGCTCGGACACGCCCGCAAGGGGTCCATCGTGCTCTTTCACCTGTCGGCCCCTAACACGGCGGCCGCGCTTCCGGGCATTATCACCGGGCTCCGAGACAGGGGCTACGAGCTCGTCAGCGTGTCCACGCTCCTGAAGGGTGACCGTCGGTTCCTCGATCTGGCCGAGGGGACGACATCAGGAGAGGCCGTCCTGCGGATGGTAGACGGCAAGTACATGAGCGGCTACGACGCCAACTACTTCGGGCCGGCGGATCCCATGACCCGCGCGCAGCTGGCGAAGGTGGCCGTCCTGGCAGCCGGCTTGCACACCCAAAAGATCGACAACGCCGCGTCCCCGACCTTCATCGACGTGCCTTTGCTGCGCGACGCCGAGGGCAACGTCCTCGCCTACCCATTCGACTACATCGAAGAGGCGGCCGCCGTGGGAATGGTGACGGGCTCCGCCGGCGAATCCGGCCTGCTCTTCTCTCCGGCGAAGGATATCGCCCGGATACAACTCGCCCAGGTGATCGCGCGGATGGCACGGGAGCTGAAGGGCTATCCCCCCGAGGCCGGAGCCGGCGCACCGTCGTTCGGCGACGTGCCGGCCTATGCCGCCGCCGATGTCGCCTTCGCCGCTTCTCTCGGTCTCATGAAGGGACATTCCGGGGAGCGCTTCGATCCCTGGGCCCCCGCCCAGAGGGCTCACGTAGCCGTCGTCATGAGCCGGTTCCTCGATCTGGCGCCCTATCAGCCGCCCTCAACCACGACCACCGCCGCGCCGACCACGACCACGACCTCCCTTCCGCCGGCGACAACGACGACCAGCACGACGACGACCACCAGCACGACGACCACAGCGGTCTCGACCGGCTGAACCCGCGTTCCTCGTTCTCGGTCGTGCGCGTGGCGCCGTACGGGCTATTGCCAATACTCAGGCTCACGAGGAGGAGGTCGCGATGATCGGCTCGCGTCGGAAGCGCCATCAAGCCACGGTCCAGGCCGCGGCCGGGGGCACCCCGCCCAACCAGGCGGTCAAGGAGAACCTCTCAAAGCTCGACCGGATAGCCATCGTCGTCACCGACAAGGTGGGCACGCCCGGCTTCTTCCTGGTCATCGTCGTATGGACGCTTCTCTGGACCGGCTACAACATCCTCGCGAGCAAGGTGTCCGGACTGCACTGGCACGCCTTCGATCCCTTCCCGGCCTTCGTCGCCTACCTCCTGATCAGCAACGTGATCCAGATCACGCTGATGCCCCTGATCATGGTGGGCCAGAACCTGCAGGGGCGTCACTCGGAGGCTCGCGCCGAGGCCGATTTCCTGGTGAACCAGCGCGCCTTCGCCGACACGGAGTCCATCCTCCAACGCCTGTCGGACCAGGACCAGAAGATGCTCGAGATCCTGCGCGTCAACCACCAGATCCTCGAAGGCTTGAGCCGAGAGTCGCTCCCCCCGGGTTCACCGGGCCCGGCCGCGGCCGCCTAGACAGCCCCCTGCTCTCGCAGCGCCGCTATCTCCTCCGGGCTGTAATTCAGCTCGGAGAGGATCTCGCCCGTGTGCTCGCCGAGGAGGGGCGGGTGCCGACGGTATGAGGGCGGCGTTTCCGAGAGCCTCAGCGGACTGCCCACCAGTTTCACCTTGCCGGCCGTGGGATGCTCCATTTCCACGACCATCTCTCGGGCGATCACCTGCGGGTCGGCGAACACTTCCGGGATGGTGCTGATGGGACCCGCCGGGATCTTGACCTCTTGGAAGAGGGCGAGCCACTCCTGCGCGTCCTTCTGTGCCAGGTAGCGGGAGAGGATCCCGACCAGCTCACGGCGGTGGGCCACCCGAGCCGGGTTGGTTGCGTAATCCGGGTCCTCGGCGAGCTCGGGGGCTCCGATGACGGCGCAGAAGCGGGTGAACTGGGCGTCGTTCCCCACGGCCAGGTTGAAGTACTTGTCCCGAGCCTTGAAGGTCTCGTAGGGCACGATATTGGGGTGGGCGTTCCCGTACCGCTTGGGCTCCGCTCCCCCGATGAGATAGTTGCTGGCGCGGTTGATGAGCCAGGAGACCTGGCTGTCGAGCAGGGAGATGTCGACCTCCTGGCCCAGCCCGGTTTGCTCCCGCGCTCTGAGCGCCGCGAGGATGCAGATGACCGCGTACTGGGCGGCGGTGACGTCGACAATGGCGAGGCCCACCTTCATGGGAGCACCCTCGGGCTCCCCGGTGATGCTCATGATGCCGCCCCGCCCTTGGATGGCGAAGTCGTATCCGGGCTGGTCCCGGTCGGGGCCGGTCTGCCCATAGCCGGTTATGGCGCAGTAGACCAGCCGGGGATTCTCCCGGGAGAGATCCTGGTAGCCCAAGCCTAGCCGGGCCAAGGTGCCGGTCTTGAAGTTCTCGATGACCACGTCGCTCTCGCGGGCCAACCGGCGCACGATCTCCCGGCCCTGCTCGGATTTCAGATCGACTGTCAGCGACCGCTTGTTGCGGTTCATGGCCAGATAGTACGCGGATTCACCGGCGGCCCACGGCGGCCCCCACTCGCGGGTCTCGTCGCCCTCCCCGGGCTTCTCGACCTTGATGACGTCGGCCCCGAGGTCGGCCATCATCATCGCGCAAAGCGGCCCCGCGAGGACACGAGAGAGGTCGAGCACCTTGATGCCTTCGAGCGCGCCTTCCATCATCGCCCCACGAAGTTCGCGGGTCTCTTGTCGAGAAACGCGTTCACGGCCTCGAGGTGGTCTTCGGTGTTGTGGCACATGCTCTGCAGCGCGGCGCACAGGTCGAGAAAGTCGGGTAGCGCCTCCCTTTGGGCCATCTTGAGCAACCGCTTGGTGAAGCGCGCGGTGATCGGAGGCTTGGCCGCGATCGCGGACGCCAGCTCGCGGGCTCGGGTCATGAGAGCGTCGGGCTCGACTACCTCCAGGAGTATCCCAAGCTCGAGAGCTTCCTCGGCCCGCACAGTGCGCCCGGTGAGGGTGAGCTCGGCCGCCCGCTGGTAGCCGATGAGACGCTGGAGGAACCAGGCTCCTCCGTCACCGGGGATGATGCCCAGGTTGATGAAGGTCTCGCCCAGGAGGGCTTTGGTCGACCCGATCCGTAGGTCACACATGCAGGCCAAGTCCATGCCGGCGCCGATCGCGGGCCCGTTCACGGCGGCGATCACGGGGATCTCGGCCTTATGGAGGGCCAAAGGCATCTGCTGGATGCCACGCCGGTACGTGTCCTGCAGCTCGACCGGGTCTCCCCCGAAGCTGCCCTTGCGGTCACGCATGTCCTTGACGTTGCCGCCCGCGGAGAAGGCCGAGCCCGCCCCGGTCATGATCAGGACCGAGATGTCGGTGTTCTCGTTGCACCAGCTGACGGTCCCCACGATGTCGTCCACGAGTCCCGTGCCGGTCAATGCGTTGCGCACGTCGTCTCGTTGGAAGGTGAGCGTCGCGACGCGGCCCTCGACCTCGAGCGTCGACGCGAGCAGACTGGGTGTGTCCATGCGGGGGGTCCCTCCTCTTGGTTCAGTGGTGATCGGCGAGCACTTCTTCGTTGGGGGCGCGCACGCGGCAGTAGTCTATCTCCCCGCCGCCGACGGAGCAGCTTGCCCCTGGGGCGGTGCGCCGGATGACGTCGCAGTAGGCGGTCAGCCGCGCGGGGTCACCGTCTTCGTCAGGGTCCAAGGGATAGGGCAGGTCGATCATCTCGTATTTCGTGATGCCGAGCTTGTGGTAGGGCAGGATGTTGACGGCGACCGTGCCGGGCAGCCCGGCGATGAACCGCGCCGTCGCCTTCATGGTGTCGTCGTCGTCGTTCAGGCCGTAGATCACCGGCAGCCGGAGCACGACCTCAGGTGAGCCTTTCTCGGCTGCGTAGGTCCATAGGCGGCGGATGTTGTCGAGGATACGCTTGTTGGGGACCCCGGTGAGCCGTAGATGGGCTTGTGGGTCGATGTGTTTGAGGTCCACGAACACCAGATCGCACAGCGGCAGCAGGCGCTCCAGTCGCTCCCACGATGCGTACGCCGACGTTTCGATGGCCGTGTGGATCATGCTGGCCCGGGCGACGCGAAGAATCTCCTCGGCGGCCTCGGGTTGCATGAGGACCTCGCCGCCCGAAAGAGTCAGACCCCCGCCGTCCCGACGGTAGAAGGCTGAATCCTCACGGACCCGTTGGATGACCTCCTCCGCCGTATACTCCTCACCCACTAGCACCCGCGCGTGTGTGAGGCAGACCTCGGCACATGCTCCGCACGCGGTGCACTTCTCGCGGTCGGTCTGGACCCGACCCCCCTCGATGGTGCACGCGTTCTCGGGGCAGGCCGCGACGCAGGCCCCGCAAAGCACGCATTTGCGCTGGTTGTATGCGATCTGGGGCTTTCGGGAGAGGCCGAAAGGATTGCTGCACCACTTGCAGCGCAGGGGGCAGCCCTTCAGGAACACGTTGGTCCGGATGCCGGGTCCGTCCTCGATCATGTATCGAGAGATGTCGAAGACGACAGCCTTAGGAGACTGCTGAAGATAGAAGCCTTGGCCGCCAGAACGCACTGAACGGCGCGACAAGGCGTTCTTCAGCAGCCTGTTGGGGGCTCGGTCAGGCACGGCGATAGGGGGGTTCAGAAGTCAAACGGGCCCTCATGAGCGAGTTGCGGCTCGAGCGGGCCGGCCGCCGAGCCGCAACAACGTCGCGCTCCTGTCAGTCGGGATCTCTAGAAACGGTGCTCCGTCCGGCTGATCACGTCGTCCTGCACCCGGCGGCCGAGGTCGGTGAAGTAGACGCTGTAGCCTGCCACTCTGACCATGAGGGTGGGGTACTTCTCTGGGTGTGCCTGCGCGTCGACCAGTGTCTCCTTGTTCAAGGTGTTGAACTGGATGTGCTCGACGCCATGGTCGTTCAGCGTGGTCCGCACGAGGTTCATGAAGTTGCGTATGCCGGCGGGATTGTAGTCCGGCTCCTGGTAGGTCGATTCGGGGGTGTTCAGCTCGAGCATGGTGCCGCCTCCTGATCTCTCACGCACTCTAGTTGTTTATCACCTTCGCGAGCTCCGAACGGCTGATCCACATGTTGAGGAGTGTGCCGTTGGTGAACGCGCTGTAGTTTAACTTGCCGTAGCTCAACGACGCCGCCGTCGGGCCGTGCACGTCGGTCTGCTGCTCGGCCGACATGGTGTCGGCGAGAGGCCGCATCGCGTGCCGGCCGCTCGGGGTGGCCCAGGTCATCTCGCCGAAGCCGACGTTGGCCTGCACCATCTGGATGGCGGCGTCGGCGTAGTTGCCCCGATAGCAGCGCAGGCTCCGGACCACATCGGCGAAGTACTGGAAGACCTCGGCTGCGATATCGTCGGCGTAATCGTCGTTGTTGCCGTACTTGGGGGCGTTGCGGAGCTTCAGACGCAGCTCCTCGTCGTCGGCGAAATCGGTCTCCAGGGCTTTGCGGAGTGCGTCCATCGTCACGGAGCCCTCGTCGTAGACGACCTTCTTCACGGCCGCCATCGAGTTAGCCATGTCGGCCAGGCCGACGCACTGGATGGTCGGGCCGATGTTGCAGTATGCCCCGCCGGCTGCCACGTCTACACCCTTCTCTATGCAGCCGGTGCTCAGGATGGTAAAGAGCGGGATCTGGTGCTGCTCGGCGATGATCTTCTCCGCCACGATCATGTGCGCGTGGACCTCGCGAATGGCATAGGCCAGCTGCTCCAGAACCGCGTCGTGGAAGGCCTCGTAGGTCGAGAAGGTCGCGGGGTCGCCCGTCTGCGGGCCGGCCTGCTCGCCAGGGCCCCACCCGGGAAGGCCCGCCGGCTTCACTCCGTTGTTCAGGGCCAGGCTGACCACCGCCCCCATGTTGACGATGCCCGAGTCTGTGTGCCCGTACTGCAGCCCCGCGACTCCCGGCTCCACGCAGCCGAGCGGGGAGCCCAGCTCCAGGATCTGCTCCCTGGTGTAGGGGCTCTTGCCCTGCAGCCCGGCGCCGCGGTACTCGAGCATGCGCGAGTAGGTCTCCACGTCGAAGTAGGAGGGGTGCCCCATCCCCTCCACGCTGAGCTTGGCTGCTTCGAGAAGGAGCTCGTCGGGGGTCTTCTGGTGCAGGTACAGGGAAACCGTGGGCCCGGTGGTGCGCACGTGCCGCATGGCGCGCAAGCAGAGATACGAGAGCTCGTTGGAAGCGTCGCGACCCAGCTTGTTGAGCCCGCCCACCCCGAGATGGGGAAAGCGATAGTAGCCGCCGAAGTAGTACGCCAGCTGCGAGGACTGGAACCACGGGATGTTCGTGGTCTTGATGTACATCTCCTCGATGAGCTCCATCGCCTGTTCGCGCGTGAGGCGGGACTCGGCGATGTCCTTCTCGTAGTAGGGCAGCATGTACTGATCGAAGCGGCCATAGGTGAGGCTCGGCCCTGCCCCTTCGATGCTGAGGAGCATCTCGGTCAGCCACACGGTCTGGATGGCCTCGCGGAAGGTGCGCGCCGGGTTCCAGGGCACCCAGTCCATGATCCGCGCCATCTCCAGGAGCTCGGCTTTGCGTTCGGGATGCTCTTCGGCCGCGGCCAGCTCCCGCGCTTTCGCCGCGTAGTTCTCGGCGAGCGTCTTCACCGCTTCGAGGACCTCGATGAGGCCTAGGTGGAAGTCCCTCTTGCCGATGTCGGCCGGGTTCGTCGGGTCGACGTTGGCCAGGCCCTCCTGGACGCGGTCGTAGGCGCCCTTGTAGCCAGTCGACAGGAGAGCGGCGTAGTCGGGGATGAAGTGCGAACCGGCGCTGCCCAGGTAGTTCACGCAGTCGGCAATGCCGGAGCTGACCATCTTGACCGGGTGCGGCACCTGCTTGGCCCACACGGCGGTGAGCGTCTTGTCGCGCCAGTAGGGGATGTGGACCTCGCGAAGCTCCTGCAGGTCGGCGTCGTCGATCTCGAAGGGGTCGAACTGCCGCACGCGCATCTGGTCGAGATCTCCCTCGAGCCAGTCGGCGTGCATCTCGATGTTGATCTGCTCGCAGCGGATGCGCTTTCCCTGCCAGCCGGCGAGCTGCTCGTGGTCGTAGATGACCGGTTCCAGGGTCCGATAGGTCTCGGCGCAGGCCTTGTAGCGCCGGCGGATGTAGGGCTCGCCCTCCGTCGCCTGGAACACTTTGGTGAAGCACCGAGTTCGGTGGATGTCCACACTCGGTCGGTTCGCGTGCAGCAGGCGATTCAGCTGCTGGATCCTTCTCGTGCTCCCGACCTCGGCGGACTTGCCGTCACGCCACTCCATGCCTAGTCGGCTGCCTACTTCTTTGACCGCGCTGTCCGTCATGGTTCGGAGCCTCCTATCCGTGTGCGTTATGCTCGCTAATTCTACGCTCGAAACCAAAAATAAGTAACACGAACTAAGACCTCGCGGCGCTGCCCAGCCGTCGCTCGTCGGCCTCGCTCGACTGGTCGGCGAATCGTCTCCCCGAGTAGCCCAGGTCGCGCGATACCAGGTCGGCGGCGCGTCTCACGCACTGTACCAGCAAAGGAACACGGACGGGATCGAATCGAGGGATTATGCAGCCCAAGCTTATCGCCGCCACAACCTCGCCCATGTGGTCGCGGACGGGCGCGCCCACCGACCCCACGCCCTCGGTCACGTCACCCTTTCTGACGACGTGGCCCTGTCGGCGGATCGACTCCACCACTCGAAAGAGCTCGTCCACGTCGCCTATCGTATGCTCGGTCCTCTTGCTGAGACCCTTGGACAGAAGGACGTGCGAGATCTTGTCGTCGGTCATGCCCGACAAGATCGTGAGTGCAGCCGCCCCACAGTGCAGCGGCAGTCGGCCCCCGAGGAGAAGGCTAACCACGCGCACCTCATGTATCCCCTCGACCCGCTCGATGCAGAGGGCCTCGTCGTTGTCGGGCACCACCAGGTAGGCCGTGTCCCCGGTCTCTTCAGCCAGTTCGGCCACGTACACGCTGGCGACGTGACGGAGGTCAAGCTGGGCCAAGTAGATCCCCCCGAATTCAAGCAGCTTGGCACCGAGCTGGTAGCGTCCCGTCTGGGGCTTGTAGCTGAGGCATCCGAGCGCAACCAATGTCTTGGCCAAGCGGTGGGTCGTGGTCTTCGAGAACCCAGTGCCGGCCACGAGCTCGTTCAGAGTCAGCTCCCGTCTCTTCCACGAGAACGACTCGAGTAGGGTGAAGGCCTTCCTGACCATGATCGACTGGTCGATCACTCGTCACCCGCATTTGGAGTAGTGCGATCGGATAGCGACAAGTCATATCCCTTCGACTGGTACCGGCAGCGTGCCGACACCGGGCCTCACGCGCGCCTCGGATGCTCCCACGGCGTGCGACTCAGCGTCCCCTCGCGTTTCAATCTATCGCTGATTCATGGTCCATAGCAAGAGCTGAGCGTTCCGAAAAAATGGAAGGGGACACGATTTTTCAGACGATTCCGTCCGTCGGAAAGCCGACAAGGCGTTTTGAGCGCGCAAAACGCGGGCAAAAATCGAGGGCGCACCACCAGATTGAGCCATTTTCTGCTCAGAGTTCGGCCGCAAGTTTGACAGAGCTAGGTGCAAGGTAGTAAGTTGAGCCGGTTCGTATCCCACGGAACGGAGGGTCTCGATGGCCAGTAATGAGGGGGAGCGGATTGTTGAGTCTCTCGAGCGCAAACT
>JAJZQZ010000093.1 GCA_021802965.1 Actinomycetes bacterium | reverse complement strand
CCTCGGCTTCTACTATCCGGGCACCACGCTCGATCCCCTGGGCGAGCCGGGCATGGAGCTCACCGTCAAGCTTTCGAGCGAACCCTGGAAGAGCGTGTCGAGCATCACCCAGAACTACGCGGTGGTCGACGTGCATGCGGTGGGCGCGGCGCTCACCCTGGTCAAGAGCACGGCTGCCGGCGAGCAGACCGAGAGCGTGCCTGCCGGAGCGTTCGCGACGCTGACCCCCAAGGACGGCAAGGTCGAGCTGGTGACCGAAGCCGGCCGCCGGCAAGGCCCGTTCGAGCGGGTCGAGGCTCGCCCCGGGGACGGGGGGCGCGTCAAGGTCCAGTTTCGCCCCAAGAGCGACGGCGGGGCGCTCGAAGCTCGAGAATACTGGGGCAAGATGCGGATCGAGCCCTCGCCCACGGCGGGCTACCTCTCGGTCTACAATGTGGTCCCGATCGAGAAGTACCTGCGCAGCATCGCGGAGGTCGACTACGATTGGTCGCAACCGTCGGCCTCGGCGTACGCTCCCGAGGCCGTCAAGGCCCAGGCGGTGGCCGCCCGCACCTACGCGGTGGCCAACCGGGACCCCTATCTGAACGACAACCAATGGGACCAGGTCTATCGCGGTTACACCTGGGAGCAGAAGTACCCCGGCATCGGCGACGCGGCGGAGCAGACGGCCGGGTTGGTGCTGCGCTATCAGGGGAGCATCATCACCAGCTTCTTCTCCTCCAACTCGGGCGGCTATACGACCGCGTGGGACCCGGGCCGCTACCCGTACCTGCCGGCCAAAGCCGACCCGTACAGCCTCAAGGCTCCGGTGGGGAACCCGGGCTACGCGTGGACCTTCACCATCTCACAGACCGAGCTCTCAAAAGAGGTCGACGGCCTCTCGGACGTCGACGGCAAGGCGATCCACCTGGGCACCGTAAGCCGGGTGGACGTGCTGACCCGGGATACGGCGGACCCGACCAGCCACGCGGCGACGCTCCGCCTGACCGGAGAGAAGGGCACTGCCGACGTGAGCGCCACGTCCTTCCGCCGGCTTTTCGGCTACTCGCAGATGCGCTCGACCCTGTTCCTCTCCATCACGAGCCCCGGCGGCCCCGTTCCGCCCCCGGGCGAGTTCACCGACATGACCCCTGGACACCTCTACTTCGACGAGATCGACCTGGTGGTCGACGCCGGTCTCATGGCGGGCTACCCCGACGGGTCTTTCCGGCCGGACACGGTCGTCTCCCGCTGGCAGTTCGCGAAGATGATGGTCGGTCTGCACAACGCCTTGCTCCCGCAGGATCAGATCGAGGTGGTCGATGTCAGCGGCCCGCCCTTCTGGGACGTGGCCGTGCGCCCCGGCACCTTGGGCGACGAGTCCGACTGGGTGGCTGCCGCCCTCGCGGCCGGCCTGGTCAACGGCGTGACGCCGACGAACTTCCGGCCGTACGACCCGGTGCGGCGCGACCAGATGGCCAGCATGCTGGTGCGGGCGCTGGGCTGGGATGACGAGGCGGCGGCGCTGCCTCCGGGTACCGCCGGGTTCGCCGACGTGCCTGCTTCCAGCCTGCATTGGGCCGCCGCCACCTACCTGAAGACCCAGGACATCTTGATGGGGTACGAAGGAGCCGACGGCGCCCGGGAGCTACGCCCCGGCGAGTCCATCAAGCGTATGCACGTCGCCGTGATCCTCAGCCGACTCCTCGGGTAGCGGAGTGGCTCGCTCGGCAACGCCGCCGCCTCGTCAGGCGCCTCCCCCTTCAAAAGATCGACCGAGAAGCGATCGCCGGGACTGGCTGGCGGGTGTGCTGACCGGCGCATTGGTGCTGGTTGTCGCGACGGGCTACGACCCCCGCGCCGCGGCATCGTACTTCACTCCTCGCTACGTCGCGCTCTTCCCGTTGATGCTGCTGGTACTGTTGACGTGGGTGGTCTCAGCGCGGCCCTGCGCCAAGCGGGAACGCTTCGACGGCCTGGACGTCCTTGCCTTGCTCTTTGCCGGGTGGGTCGCTCTCAGCGCCGCGCTCGCTCCCGTCGGCACCCTCGCGTGGCTGGGGCAGTACAACCGGGGTGTCGGGGCTCTTGTATGGATAGTCTTGGCGCTGGGCTTTCTGGCGTTGCGGCGGATGTCTTCACCCACTACCGTCCGGGGAGTGGCGTGGGGAGCTGCTCTCGCTCTCGCTCTTGCAGGCATGTCGGCGGTGCTCCAGGCCGCGGGCACGCACGTGGTGTGGCCGGCGGTGGATGTGTACGGTGGGCGCATGGTCGGCACGACGGGTAACCCGGTCAATCTCGGGGGCTTGGTCCTTCTCGCGGCCTGGGTGGGCTCTCTGGCGCTCTCCGCTGAGCGCGCGCGATGGGAGCGCGCTGCGTTCGCCGTCGCCGCCGCTCTCGGGCTCACCGGCGCCGTCTTGGCGGTCTCACGTGCGGCCTACGCCGGTCTCGTTCTCGCTCTGATATTCCTAGTAGTCGCGTGGACACTGAGGCGCAGATGGCGACGGGTGGCGCTGCTGGGCGCCGTGATCGCCGCCATCGTCCTCGCCGCGCTGCTCTATTCTCCCGGCAGTGCTCCCAGCGGCGCGCTCACCAGCCGCATAGGCGAGGAGGCCGGCGCCCAGCAGCTGACCGAAGCCGACAGGCAACGGACCGATTTCTGGCGTGTAGCGTTACGGGCTGTGGCAGACCGACCCGTGCTGGGGTTCGGCGCGGGTGCCTACGAAACGGCCTTCAGGCGATTCGCGCCCGTGCGTCTTATGCAGGACTCGCCGGACTTGGTTCCCTCAGACCCTCACAGCCTGCCCCTGCTTCTGGCGGCCGGCACGGGCGTCCCCGGCGCGATCATGGCAGCCGGGCTCTTGATCGGATCGTGGGTGACGATCGGTCGCCGCGCGCGCCGCGATCGCACCGGGGATGCGTATGCGCCCCTCGCATACACCCTGGCTGTGACCGCGTTCCTGATGGTGAGCCCCGCGGACCTGGTGACCGTCGTGCCGCTGGTGGTCGTCCTCGCCCTTGGGGTCGGCGCACCGTCCTCGGGCGCCCGGTTGGCGGCTGGGTCCGTGGGAGGCGAAAGATGGCCTCCGGGCCGCTGGATCATGTACGCGGGGGTCACGGTCCTGGCGCTCGCCTTCTGCGGCGCCGTGGCGGCCGGAGTGCAACTCTATCGCGCCGACCGGGCCGAAGGTCGTTCCATCACCGCCAAAGATCAGCCGGCGGCTGTGAAGGCGGCGGACATATTCCCCTGGTTCGCGCGCTACGGGGTGGTCGCCGGCACCGCCGAATGGCGCGGCGGACTCCATGATGACGATCCTACGAGGATCTCCCGCGGTGAGGGGCTTCTGCATTCGGTCCTCGAGCGTGATCCCTACAACGCCCACGCCTCGATGGAGCTCGCTCGTCTCGAGCTGAGCCGGGACCGCCCGGCGGCAGCCGCGGCTATAGCCAAGCAGGCGCTTGCCCGTACGCCTCATCATCCGGTCCTCGAAGGGCTGTGGGGCTTTGCCGCCGCCATCCTGGCCCGCGGCGGCAACGAGGCCGCCCATGCCACGATAGCCGAGCTGCAGGCGTACGGGCCCCAGACCTCCGACGGCTGGCAATGGCTGGGAGTCGCGCTCGCCGCATCCGGTGACGCGCGGGGGTCTCGCGAGGCCATCGACCACGCCCGGTCGCTAGCTCCAGCCTTGGATGAGGAGGCCTACAAGAAGCGCCTCCAGGGGGCACGGTAGGCCGATGTCGGTCGGGTATACTGCTCCGCTGTGAGAGACGGGGGACCCACCAGATGAGCCGATCGTGCACCCGGATCCTGATCACCGTAGCTCTGGCTGTGATCATGGGTCTGACCGGCTCTGCGGGCGCGATGGCCGCCCCGTCGTTGCACGAGCGCGGCGCCATCGTGGTGGGCGGAGAGCCGAAGTACATGGTCGCCGACGCCGCGGGTGACACCCTGTATGTCAGCGACACCACCGGCAACGACGTGGCCGTTGTGGACGTCGCCACCGGATTGGTCACCCGGCGCTTCTCAGTGCCCGACGGCCCCGTGGGCCTCGCCCTATCGGCCGATGAGCAGACGCTGTTCGTGGCCTCGTACTTCGGCGATGCGGTGTACCGTATCGACGTCGCGACCGGCGCGCACACGGCCACGTCCACCGACGTCAGCGCCCCGTGGGCCCTTCTCCTGATCGACGTACCCGGCCGGGGGACGCTCCTTGCCGTTACCGAGCATCACGCCGACCGAGTGAGCTTCCTCGACCCCGGGAGCCTGCACAGGGTGGCCCAGCTACCCACCGCCTATTATCCCTACCAGATGGACGTCGACCCCGTCGCCCGGCGTCTCTACGTCGTCAGCTATGGCGGGCGTTCCGGCGGGGAGCTCATGGCCGTCGACCTGGTCACCCTGACCCGGCTGTGGGTGCGCGCGACTGGAGGCGGCTCGTTCGACGTGCAGATCGACCGCGAACGGGGGAACGAGATCGTCACCGACCTCGTGGGCGGAACGCTCACCTGGGTCGACAGCGGGGGCGGGGTGCGCCAGACCAAGGCTGTCCCAGGGACGCCCCGGGGAGTGCGGCTCTCCGCGGCCGGCGACGAGCTCTACGTGGCCGATCAGGCGAACGGGTTGCTGCAGACGTTCGACCCGGTCTCCGGGATCGCCCAGGGGAGCGAGGCGGTCGGGTCACGTCCCGGCGCGCTGACCTGGCTGCCCGGCGCCGAAAGCCCACTCCTCGTGGTGGCCAACCAGGGCGATGGCACGTTGTCCCTGCTCTCGGCGGGCGAACCCGTGCATGGGTTCGCCGACGTGCCTCCCAGCCACCGCTTCCACCGGGAGATCCGCGTGCTCTCCCTGCGCGGCGCCCTCGGGGGCTATGCCCAGCCCGATGGCACCTCGGTCTTCCACCCCGACGCCACCCTGGTCCGGGCTCAGCTGGCCAAAGTGCTGGTGGGGTCTTTAGGACTCCACACCGAGGAGGTCGAGACCGCCGGCACTGCCTTCAGCGACGTCCCCCTGACCACGGGCGCATATCCGTACGACTACGTGGTGGAGGCGGCCCGCTTGGGCATCGTCACCGGCATCCCCGGCGTTCCTCCTCGGTTCAAGCCCTATGACACCGTGACCCGCGTGCAGCTGACGCGCATGGTGGTGCGGGCCGCGGCGGCGGTCGGCTCTCCCCTGGCCCCGGCCTCGGGAGGCTCGCCTTTCGCCGACGTCGCCTCCGACAACCCCGATCTTCCGACCATCCTCGCGGCCTACAAGGCCGGACTCATTTCGGGCGTCGTGGGCGCGGACGGGCGCCTGCGCTTCCAACCGTATGCTCCGGCTACCCGGGGCCAGACAGCGAGGGTCGTGTTCAACCTGCTGGGGGCGCTCCGCTGAACGCCCGCGATGGCTCATGGGGCCGGCGTCGGATCGGTGGGGGCTGTCTTCTTTGGATGCTGGTCTTCGCCCTCGTGTCGCTCGCGGGACAGGGTCACGCCCGTGCGGAGACCGCGGTGGAGCCCGTCGTCGGCCAGACCGAGACCTTTCATGCCGTCGATTGGGGCGCCGATCGAGACATCCGGCTGGCGGCGACCGTGCGGCTGGTGGGTCAGCACTGCATACTGTATGTCGAGAAGGGCTACCCGGTGCCCCCGTCGTTCCTGGACGAACTTGCGTCCACGTTCGACCAGGTCGTCTACCCCACGCTCACTTCCCTGATGGGGCCGGCGCCCGATCCGGGCATCGACGGCGAGCACCGCATCGTCATCCTCCTGTACGATTTTAGGGATCCTCAGTACCAAGTGCAGGGGATGTTCCTCGGAGAAGACATGGACCCCTTGGGTCCTTCCGACCCCGACTCGAACCGCCGAGACATGTTCAGCCTGAACCTCCCCGCCATGCTTGTTGATTGGGAACAGGCGGAGGCGACAAGCGCTCACGAGCTCGCCCATCTGCTCATGTTCTACCGTGACTACCTGCTCGATCCGTCTCCACGCAGAGAGTACGAGGGCGAGGCGGCCACGTGGTTGGAGGAAGGCATTGCGAAGTACGCTGAGCTCGCCACCGGCTACGGCGACCGGGCGAACGAGCAACTCCGCAGCTTCGAGCAGAGTCCCACCAAGGACCTGACGTCCTGGAGCGACTTGAACAGCGACTACGGAGCCAGCTATGCGTTCGTCGCGTATCTGGTCGACCGCTACGGGCCTGGGTTGATCCGCGAGCTGGTCGACCAGCCGCTGGACGGCATAGCCGGCATCGACGCTACGTTGCAGGCGCGCGGGGTGTTCGACGATTTCGACTCGCTCTTCGACGACTGGGTCATCGCCAACTTCCTCGATGGACGGCCTCCCTCGGCGCCTGGCTGGTCCTACGGTCCCTTGACCGTGGCCGTGGAACCGAAGGCAGCCCCGTGGCCGCTCCCGTGGGTTGGCGCCGACCGCACGCCCGATTACGGCGCCGTCTACCTTGACGCTCAGCCCTCCGACGCTGCTGTCGCCATCCGGGCCGTCATCGACGGGGACCAGCGCGCTCCCTTGCGCGCCGCGCTGATCAGCTGGGACTCGGCGGGCGTCAAGATCCCCGAGGTGACGTATATTCAGCTCGTCCCCTCGACCAACGGCGGGGCCGCCGCGGGCCCCGCGGGTTACGACCGCCACACTCTCGTGGTCTGGGCCAAGCGTGGGACGACATCCCAGACGTACGGCTTTCATTTCAGCCTCGCGGCGAACCGGTCGGACGGCGTACAGTTTCTTGATATGGGGAGCGATCACCGCTTCTATCCCTATGTCTCGATGCTGTTGGAGCGCGGAGTGGTCAGCGGTAAGGAAGTACCCCCGTCCTCAGGGCTTTGGTACTACCAACCCGACGAGAACGTCAAGCGCGCCCAGTTCGCCAAGATGGTCGTGGAGGCGGTCGGGCTACACACCCAGACGGTGGAGTCGATCGACGCCCCCTCCTTCCCCGACGTCCGCCCCGCCTACGATGACCACGGCGAGCTTCTCGCCTACCCCTTCGACTACGTGGAGGAGGCGGCGGCGGCGGGGATAGTGGGCGGCTATGCCGATGGTTGGTTCCGCCCATGGGACCCGCTCAAGCGCATCCAGCTGGTCCGCATGATCCTGCGCGCCGCCGCCGCCGCCGGTCACCCCTTCGCGCCTTACCAGGGCTCCGAGACCGTCTTCGCCGACATCCCGCCGAGCAGTCCCTTCTACGCCGACGCGATGACCGGCTACGAGAACGGCATCATGACCGGCACCGTCGAAGGGGGCGTCCGCCGTCTGAACCCGGGCGACCCGGCCACGCGGGGGCAGGTGGCCAAGATGACGGCCAACCTCCTGAGCGGTCTCGAGAGCTCCGGAGGTTGAGTCGGCGGGCTTCTGCCCGCGGCGGTCATCCACTATGATGGTGCGGACTTCATGAGCGCGCGACGCCCGTCCACACCCCCGTCATCCTCCCGCAAGGCCGCGGCGTCCCGCGGCAGCGCCGACGCGCGGCTCGACGGGTCCGCGGCCTCCACGGTCGCGTCGTCGACCGATGGCGCCGGACTGCGCACCGACGGCTCGGGGCCGCGCGGCGACGGCGCCTCGGCCGGCATACACGGAGTGTTCGAAGCCGAGCAAGAGCGGCTCCTCGTCGAGTCGGCGAAGTCGGGTGATCACGCGGCCATCGAGGCGCTGTACCGGACCCACTACTCGACGATCTACCGGTACGCGCTCTTCCGCGTGGGCTCGGCTTCCGCCGCCGAAGACGTGGCCAGCCAAGTGTTCCTGGGCATGGTGCGCCACCTGCCGAGGTTCTCCTGGAAGGACAAGCCCTTCGTCGCCTGGCTCTACGCTATCGCCCAGAAGCAGGTGGCTCAGCACCACCGTTCCGCGGGAAGAGCCATGCCGGTCGTCGGGCTGGACCAGGCCGAAGCGCTGATCGCCGACGGGGCGGGACCCGAGGCCACAGCCCAGGAGCGAGAGCGGCGGCTTCAGCTCGCCGGCGCTCTTCGCACGCTTCCCGACAGCCAGCGCGAGGTCGTCCTCTTGCGGTATGTGCTCTCGCTGTCCCTGGCTGAGACGGCCGCCGCCATAGACAAGTCAGAGGGAGCGGTGAAGCAGCTGCAGGTGCGCGGCCTGGCTACGCTCAAGGAGATCCTCGAGCGCCGGGTCTGACGCTCACGCCGCGCGCCCGTCGATCGACCGTAACCTTTTCCGGCCGCCGGCAATATGCCCCTTGTGATGAACCTGTTGAATAGCCTGCGCTCCAGACTGACCCACCGCCCGGGGGACGACCACGTCGCTCCCCTCGACGACGTCTTCGACAGCCCCGACCTTGATTCCCTGGCCCACGAGCTGGGCGATCTAGGCCGGATCGACTTGGCCGCCGCGCCTCGGGAGCGAACGTGGGCCTTGGTGCGGGCCGAAGCCGAGAAGCAAGAGATGCGCGGAGCGTTCGCGCGCCGGAACGTCGCCTCGGGGCGTCTCGGACGCCTTGCCCTCGGTGGGGCTGCTCTGGTCGCGGCCGTCACGCTCGGCGTGGTGGGATTGACCGGCGGCTTCAACAACCCGGACCAGACGGCCGACGGCTCGTCCACCTCTGGCTCCGTCGTCGCCGACGGCGGCGCGACCACCGAGACCCAGGCTCCCGGCACCAGCGGGAGCGTGCCTTCGGTCACCGAGTCCACCCAGGGCCCGACCCAGACCGGCTCGCCCGCTACCGGGCCCGCTTCGACGCGGCCTCCGGTGAGCAACGAGACCACCAGCCCGCGCAGCACGGCGGGCGGCACCCAGGGGACCTCGGTGCCCTCCACCTCCCCGGTGGTCCACACCAACACCACCCAGAGCCCAGGCACGACCACCACCGGTGGCGGGGCCGTCATGACCAGCGAGCAACGCGAGAGTTCGGCCAGGACCCTCGCCATGTCCTTGGGAGACAAGATCGTCACCGGCAACGTCTCCGGGGCGCTCTCCCTGGCCACTCCGTCGGCCCGAAGCGACGTGGTGCAGATGGTCGCCTCTCTCGACGATCCATTCAGCTACCGTATCGTATCCTCCGACGTCACCCGCGGGGGCGCCAGAGTGCTGATGGAGATGACCGGCCGCGTGCCCGACCCCGATGGTGAAGGCTTCCTCGAGAAGGCTATGCGCTTCTACCTGAGTATGCAGGTCGACGATGGCGCCATGGTCATCACCCACATCTCCAAGGCCCCGGCCGAGTAAAGGTCAAGAGATCTACGTGTCAAAGCACACCGCACATACGTTCCATCCCACTTGTATGGATCGGCCTCGGGTCTTTGCCAGCCCTGGCCGTGACAGAGATTCCCGTCCCGCGGCGGTAGACGCGGCGACGAGGTTAAGGTGGAAAGGAGGTGACAGTTCTTCTTCCTACACTACCGCTTCACACACTGTAGGAACTGGCAAGAACGCACAACTATGAACACAGAACCAAGGAGAAATCGCATGAGACTACGTGGCCACAAGGTCGCGTGGGTCGCGGTGCTTACCGTTATCTTCGTGCTCGGCGCCGTTGGCGTCGCCTTCGCTCAGTGGTCCGATCTGACCATGAGCATCCTGGGCGACTACAAGGTCACCGAACAGCAGGTAGCGGACATCTCCGACGGGTTCACG
This sequence comes from Actinomycetes bacterium, assembly GCA_021802965.1. GTDB lineage: Bacteria > Actinomycetota > Thermoleophilia > RBG-16-64-13 > RBG-16-64-13 > JAJZQZ01. The sequence goes on along the minus strand of JAJZQZ010000093.1, from coordinate 2,441 downwards.
GACGGTACCTGGCGGCCCTACGCGGCTATGCCTCGTGACCAGTTCGTGAAGATGGCCGACGATACGTACGAGATCCCGTTGGCTACCCCGGCGACCCCGACCTACACTGACGTACCCGCCTCTGATGACTACTACGGTTACATCGAAGGCGCCACCGCTGCCGGCCTCACCAATGGTGTGGGCGGCAACAAGTTCGAGCCCAAGAGCATCATCACCCGCGAGCAGTCCGCTGCAATCATCGCCCGCTGGGTCGCCGATGCCAACGGCTACGACCTCGACACTCTTTACACGGACGCGGACGCGGCTGCTGCACTCGCCGACTTCCCCGATGCGTCCGCCGTCGGCCCGAGCCTTGTCAAAGAGATGGCGTTCGCCGTCGACTTTGGCATCGTCTGGGGTAACGACTCCGGCACCCTGAATCCTAAGGGTCAGCTGACCCGTATCCAGGGTGCCGCCATGCTCATCCGTTCGCTCAGCATCATCCCGGCCGAAGTGCCCGTGGTGCCCTCGAAGATCGAGCTGAAGTCCACGGATGAAGCTGAGAACCTGATCGGCCTCACCCACCAGTACACCTACAAGGTCACCCAGGCCGACGGCTCGCCCGCTCCGGGCATCCTCGTCGACTTCGATGCCCTCATGGCCCCGAACTACGTGGGCAACGTAGAGCCCGAAGCGGCCCTCACCGACGCGAACGGTGAAGTCACCGTCAACCTGATCTCGACCGAAGTCGGTATCCAGCGGATCTCCGCTGCGGTGGCCGGTGTTCAGGCCATCTGGAGCACCAAGTACTGGCTCGCCCTGGACGAGGTCTACATCCTCGACCCGACTCGGAGCGCGCAGAACAACGCCGGCACGACCCACACGTGGGATGCCCGCGTAGTCGTCTTCGGCCCCGGCCCGCTGTCGACCTCGGCTCACGACTGGTACAACGCCATCAGTGGCGGCGATCCCAGCGCTCCGAAGGATCTGGATGGCGTCGACTGGCCGTTCGGCTACGTCTTGGCTCTGGCCAAGTCGCAGTTCGGCTTCAACGTCCCCGGGTTCGCCAGCTACGCTGCTGCGACCTCTTACGTCAGCAGCTTCAACGGTCCCGCCGCGGCCATCCCGCTGATCGGACTGCTCGGCGATCTCGACCACTGGACCTACGCCACCGAGCTTGCCATGAATGCCGTTGGCTACACGCCGCGGACCATGGCCGGAGTCCCGGTCCTGTGGCAGATCTATGACATCCCCGACGATCCCCATACGGTCAAGAACGAGAGCGTCACCTCCGTAGGCAAGATCGTAGCCGCCAAGGAAGACGGCGAGATCGCCGCCGGCGGTCAGAGCGCGTGGGCGTTCACCGACGCTGACGGCCTGACCTCCATCGATATCACGTCCGAGGAGATCGGCACCACCCTGGTTTCGGTGATGGCCAACTACGAGGGCAACCCGTACGAGTGGCAGCTGTTCAACCACTTCTCCGACACCCTCGGCACTCACTTTGTCGATTGGGACGACCAGCCGCAGCCGCAGGCGACTGCGACCAAGACCTGGATCGCCCACACCATCGGTAGCGCTGACTCTCCGATCGACCCGTCGTACACCTACGCCAACCTCGGCGAGCGGAAGACCCTCACGATCACTCTCGAGGACGTCTTCGGTAACCCGATTGCGGGCCGCGAAGTCAAGTGGTTCATGGAAGGCATCGGTCGCTTCGATACGGACGATGGCCGCTCTGTGACGAGCGACACCGACCCGAACGGCAACATCGACTACGACACCACGAACGCCGCCGGCCAGGCCCAGGTGTTCGTCGAGTCGAACGACGCCGGTGAGCAGATCGTCCATGCCAAGGTGCGCGACAAGGGCATCGACGGCAAGGAAGGTCAGTTCATCACCTACGACGCCGAAGTCCAGTGGTTCGACGTCAACGTCGCGACCTTCGACGATCCGGCCACCATCTCGCACCTTAACCAGTACGGCCAGACGGTGATCGATAACGAGGCGCTCGACACCAACGACGTGGGCACGACGCATGACTTCACGCTCCACGTCTACGGTCTCAAGCTCGAGAAGGACGACCAGCCGTGGGATCTGCGCAAGCAGACTCCGGTGATCGACACCGACGCTGCCAGTCACTCGTATGACAAGGTCTTCGATTGGCGCGACGCCGACTACTTCGGCGGCATCCTGCTTGTCAACCCGAAGGACCCCAACTTCAACGGCGTTATCAGCGGCGGAGTTGTGACTGCGGGCGGCACCAAGACGGTCGTCGTGCAGGGCGTTACGATCACGTACAGCCTGCTCGGCGGCGTCACTGAGTTCGACTGGGATCAGGACGGCTACAAAGAGACCTTCACCGGCACGACGGGTATCTACATCCCGCTGCCCGGTAAGAACGTCACCTTCGCCCTGAGCAACGGCGTTGCCGGCAAGTCGAACCTGGGCTCCAGATCGGA
>JAJZQZ010000092.1 GCA_021802965.1 Actinomycetes bacterium | reverse complement strand
TGCGGCCGCAACGGCAACGTCTTCCGCCTGATGCCGCCGCTCACCACCCCCAAGGAGTACTTCGCCACCGCGGTCGACACCCTACTCGCCACCATCAAGAGCCATGAGGCGGAGTTGACGGCGTAGGGGAGACACCGAAGACCGAGACCATGCCACAGACACTCGTGACAGAAGGGCAGAACGATATGGCAGACATCCTGAGAATCGATCTCTCGTCGGACGCAGCGAGCTCGGCCCCCTTGTCCGGCGACCTCGCCGGCCTGGGCGGACGGGCGCTGACCTCGGCACTCGTGGCCACCGAGGTCGACCCGAAGTGTGACCCGCTCGGCCCGGACAACCTCCTGGTGGTGGCCGGCGGCATCCTAGCCGGGACCTCGTTCCCCAACGGCGGGCGTGTCTCAGTGGGCGCGAAGAGCCCGCTGACCCAGGGCATCAAGGAGGCCAACGCCGGCGGTCAGACCGCCCGGAAGCTGGCCAACCTGGGCATCCGTGCCGTAGCCCTGAGCGGAGCGGCCGGTGAGCTGAGCCTGCTTGAGATCGACGTGAGCGGCGCCCGCGTGAAGCCGGCGCCCGAGCTCAAGGGCCTGGGAAGCTACGACACCGTGGCCAAGCTCCGCGAGACCTACGGCGATGACGCCACCTACGTACTCGTAGGTCCTGCCGGTGAGATGCAGTTGAAGTCGGCGGCGGTCGTGACGACCACGCCCGACTTCCTGCTTCGCACCGCCTCGCGGGGCGGTCTGGGCGCCGTCATGGGCTCGAAGAACCTCAAAGCCATCGTCATCAACGACAAAGGCGCCGAGCGGACCAAGATCGCCAACCCCGAGGCCATGAAGGCCGCGGCTTCGGCCATGTCCGAAGGCATCCGCAACCACCCCATCATGCAGGGCCTGGGCGCCCTGGGCACCCCCCTGTTGGTCAACGTGGCGAGTGCCGGCATCGGCTGTATCGCCACGCGCAACTTCTCCATGGGCGCCTTCGAGGGAGCCGACAAGATCAGCGGCGAGACGATGAACGGGCCGCTCACCAGTCGGCCGAACGCCGAGACGACCCACCGCTGCATGACCGGCTGCGTGATCAACTGCTCCCAGGTCTACACGGATGAAGCGGGCGACCTCGTCACCTCCGGGTTCGAGTTCGAGACTCTGGCGCTCCTCGGTTCGAACTGCGCGATCGACGACCTCGATCAGCTGGCCCGCCTCGACCGCCTCTGCGACGACATCGGCATCGACACCATCGAGACCGGTGCGGCCATCGGCGTGGCCATGGAAGGCGGCATGCTCGCGTGGGGCGACGGCAAAGCCGCCGAGGCCCTCCTGAAGGGAATCACGTCCGGGAACCCGGACTCTCTCCTCATCGCCAACGGATGCGTGGCCACCGGCACGAAGCTCGGGGTGAGCCGCATCCCGGCGGTCAAGGGCCAGAGCATCGCCGCCTGGGAGCCACGCGTGCTGAAGGCGACCGGCGTCACATACGCGACGAGCCCCATGGGCGCCGACCACACCGCCGGGAACATGTTGCCGACCGAGACCTACGACTCGAGCGTGCCCGAAGGCCAGGTGCCGACGTCGCAGTTCGTGCAGACCTACTTCGCGGCCACCGACGCGCTCGGTCTCTGCCTCTTCGCCGCCATCGCCGCCGCCGACAACATGGACACCCTGGTGCCTATGCTGGTCCAGGCCGCGGGCGCGGTGCTCGGTGAGGAGCTCCCGCCCGACTACCTCATGCAGCTCGGGACCAAGAACATCCTCCAGGAGCGTGACTTCAACACCCGGGCCGGCATGACCGCGGCCGACGACCGCCTGCCGGCTTTCATGACCACCGAGGTCATCCAGCCACGAGGCCTGGTCTTCGACGTGCCCGAAGCCGAGATGGACGCGATCTTCGCCGGATGAGAGCGGGCTTTTGCCATATGCTTCCGCGCTATGCCGCGCGGAGGGTGGGCGTGAGCTGGGACCCTTGGAGCCGGGCCGCCGCTGGGATGCGACCCGGCTCCCCAGAGCCTTGGGAGGTGATGCCGTGCTCGAATAAGCGCGTCCGGCCTCATCGAGGCTGAACGATCTCCGGGGGGAGTACGGTCTCCTTAGGGGGAGATTCGCGGGCCACGTTCCGCGAAAAGAAAGAAAGGAGCTGTATTGAGCACTTTTGAAGAAAAGTCGTCATTGACGGCTATCGACCATCTTGCCAAAGGCAGGCTGAGCGTATCCGACACCGTCGCCCAGTCTCTCGGCTTCGTCGCTCCCGTCATGGGAGTAGCCTTCCTAACCAACCTCGTCGCCATGGGCGCGGGCGCAGCCTCGCCTCTCGCCATGCTTCTGGGCGGCATCGGTGTGTTGTTCATCGGCCTGACCGTGGCCCAGTTCGCGCACAAGTATCCGCACGCGGGCTCTATGTATGAGTACGTGAGCCAGACAGCTGGTCCGTTCCCCGGCTTTATGGCCGGCTGGATCTACATGATCGGCGCGCTGTTCCTTTCCGTAGCCATCTTCCCTGGCCTGGGCGGCTTCATCCAAGGCTTGTTCGCCGCGCATAACATCACGGTGCCGTGGATCTGGTTCTCGCTCGGCTTCGTGGTGGTCTCGCTTCTGTTGCAGTACATCGACATCCGCTTCGCGACCCGGGTCCAGCTGGTGATCGTATTCCTGGCTTCAGCCATCATCTTCGTCTTCGCGATCTACGTGATCATCAAGGGCGGAGCCCAAGGCAACGGCTGGTGGCCCTTCAACCCCAAGTCCGCCGCAAACGGCTGGAGCGGCATCGGAAAAGGCCTCGTGTTCGCCTTCCTGATGTTCTCGGGTTTCGAGGCATCGGCAGTGTTGTCAGAAGAGACGAAGGACGCCAAGCGGACCATCGCCGTCACGGTGTTGGCAGCAGTCGGCATCATCCTGGTGTACTTCGTGGTCGTCGTCTACGCCGAGGCCCTCAGCTACGGCAAGGACGCCGCCAACACAAAGTGGCCCGAGGACTTCACGCCGCTCTTTACCATGGGAGCCCAGTACGGGGGTTCGTGGTTGGTCGACGTGTTGAGCGTAGCGGCCATAGTCGACGCTATCGCGGTCACGGTGGCGGTAGCGGTCACGACCACGCGCATGCTCTACGCGCTCGGCCGAGACGGCATCATGCCAAGGGCTTTCGGCAAGACCCACCCCAAGCACAAGACGCCTCACATCGCCATCTTCACCGTGTCCGCGCTGTCGATCGTGTACATCCTCGTGTCGTACTTCATCGGCTGGGACGCGCTCACGTCGTTCGGTTTCGGCGGAGGCACCGGCTCGCTGGCACTGATCCTCATCTACCTGATCATCTCCATCGCCGCATTCACGCTGGACTGGAGAGGAGTGTGGATCGCGCGGGTCATCATCCCGATCATCGCCATTGGGTTGACGGCGTACGCCATCTATAGCTCCGTGTATCCGGTGCCCCCGGCGCCGAACCGCTGGATGCCGTACGTCATGCTGGCCCTCATCGTGGTCGGCGTGATCGTCGGATTGGTGGCCCGGTCGCGGAAGGTGCCTGCGATGCTATCGGTCGAGGGACAGGTCCAGGCCGACGTGGCGTAGGCCGACCTCCACTGTCTCGCCTTGATCGAGGCCCGCAGCCGCAAGGCTGCGGGCCTCGGCCTTTTTGGGTGTCGCGGGTCCGACGGAGGGGATAGTATGAAGAACGGCGCGAGGGGTCCGCGGCGAGGCCGGCGCCGCGCCGAATGAAGACCGATCCGGAGGTGTGAAGGCATGGCGGAACGCAGGAAGAAGCACGACGGCACGTCAGCCGCGAGTACGGGGAACACGCCGACGCGACCGGCGGCGAGCGGCAGCCCGATCGCGCCCTACATGGCCGTCGGTCTGTCGACCGTCGTGTACGGGATCGGGAGGCGGGCTCACATCGTGGAGAACCTCAAGATCATCGAGCACGCCATCCACGCCTCCATGTCGGTCGTCAGCATCAACATGCCCGTCAAGCTGATCGCTCTGGCCGAGGGCGCCCTCACCGGGTTCACCGACGAGGCCTTCGACATCCCCCACGAGATCGCCGCGCGGGAGCTCTTCATCGATATACCCGGGCCCGAGACGGAGTGGCTGGGGCGCCTGGCCAAACAGTACCGCACCCACCTCATCGTGCAGTGCAAAGCACGCTGGCCCGAGGTGATGGCCGACCGCTACTTCAACACGCTCTTCATCATCGGACCGGACGGGATGGTGGTGCACAAGGCGGCCAAGAACATGGTCTGGTGCCGCGAGCACTCCTGCACCCCCCACGACGTCTACGATCGCTGGGTCGAGGTCTTCGGTGACTCCCTCGAGGCGTTCTATCCCGTGTACCGGAGCTCCGAACTCGGCAACGTCGGCGCGATCTGCTGCTCGGACGGCGAGTATCCTGAAGCGGTCCGAGCCCTGGCATTCAACGGAGCGGAGGTGGTCTACCGGCCGAGTGAAGCTGTGCCCATGACCGCCTCGAGCTACCCCGGAGGCGGTGGATGGATGGTGCAGAACCGGGGCCACGCGCAGTTCAACTCGGTCTACATGCTGTGTCCCAACGTCGGTCCCGTCTTTCTGCACCCGCAGATGAAGCATCCATACGACATAAGCGGCGGCAACTCCCACATCGTCGATTACCTGGGCAATGTGATCAGCTATTCGGCCTCCAGCTACAACAGCGTGGTCGCGGCCATCATCGATGTCGAAGCGTTGCGCCAGTTCCGTACGATGAACCTGAATTCCAACTGGCTCAAGGACCTGCGCACGGAGATCTTCCGCAAGATGTACGAGGAGCCCATCCACCCCAAGAACCTGTTCCTTGGGGAGCCACTCGATCATGCGCGGGCCGACGAGGTCTATCGGGCGAACATCGGCCGGCTCATCAAGCGCGGCATCTTCACGCCGCCGGCCCACACCTTCCCCGGACCGGCGTACGCGGCCATGGACGACACTCCTCCAGCAGAGGCATGGGAGCGCGCCAAAGGCCTGTGGGAGGGCTGGGGAGAGGAGTAGGGGGCGGACCCCCGCCCTCCGTCTGCTCCTCATCCCCGGTGGGACAAATCGCCGTGGGGATAGAACCCCCGCCCGCTCTTCCGGCCCAGACGGCCGGCCTCGACCATCTTCACGAGCTCTGTTCGGGGCTCAGGGGGCGGCCGAGAACCGAGGGCGTGCGGTCGACCCGGCCGAGGGCCCACCTCGCGGCGGCCGCTCGAGCCGCTCCGCGAAGCTGCGGCTCACACCGCGGGATCCACCGGTTCCCCGAGGCAGGCGACACGTTCCTGTCGACGCTGCCAGAGCATCCGTGCGCTGTAGACGCCCACGAAGGCCAGAAGGTGGACGATCCCATCGGTGAGCGACAGCGCGCGCAGATCGGCCGCCGCGCTCGAGGGAGGCAGAACGCGCACCAAGAGCGCCAGGATCGTGACTCCGGCGACCGGCAGGCTGAAGCGTCGGGGTAGCAGGGCGACGAGGAGGCCGAGACTCCCGACGTAGGCCGCGGAGGCGCCGACTCCGGGAACTGTGGCCAGCTCCTTTCCCAGAGGCCATCCGAGCCACCACATCGGCAACGCGACCAGCAGTGACTCGACCAGGACCGAGCCGACGTGACCTCCCCAGAACCCTACGGCGGCCCAGGCGGTGCCCGCCCGCCACTCGGTCATGCCCGTGACAAGCGCCAGGGCGAGCAGGGCTTCGAAGAACGCGCGCCGGCCTGTGGTGACCAGCGCCGACGCCACGATCCGCCACCACTCCAGCGGATGCTGTAGGTCGGCGGGAGCAAATCCCCACCGCTCCGTCAGCGCGGGCGAGAGCGGATGCAGAACCGAGACCGACCAGACACCGGCGGCGGCGACGACCACCAGCATCAGCGCCGTGAAGGGCACCTTCCTCATGAGCGCAGGCACCCGCGAAGCACGCACGATGTTCAGCTCGCGGGCCTCACCCGCACCGCCACCACCTCGCCGCGCGCACACACCTCCCCCGCCGCCCACAGCTCGCTGAGCACGATGACCTTGCGTTCGGTCATCTCCTTGACCCGGCCGCGCACCTCCAGCTCCTCGCCCATCGGGGTGGGCCGCAGGTAGTCCACGTGCAGGGCGGCCGTGACGAACCGCGGGGCGGAAACGGTGGCCGGATCGCTTCCCTCCGCGCGCATCGCCGCCCACGCCGCTGTGCCCGTGGAGTGGCAATCGATGACCGAGGCGATGAGGCCGCCGTATACCGACCCCGGCAGGGCGATGTGGTACGGGTGGGGCGTGAAGCGTGTGACGGTCACCTCGCCCTCCAGGAACGTGCGTAGGTGGAACCCATGCTCGTTGAGACGCCCGCAGCCGTAGCACCAAGCCGCTTCGGGCAGGTAGTGGTCTTGAATGGCATCGTGATCCAACAGGCCGTGATCCATCAGGTCCCCCCTCGGGCTGTCCGGCGATTGCGCCTACGTTGCCACAACATACGTGTCGCGAACACCGCGACGAAGGCGAACAAGTGCACCAGGCCGTCGGTCACCCAGATCGCCCGCGGTTCGTCGGTGCCGATGGGCGGGATCGCGACGAGAGCCGCGAGCACCACGAAGGCGAACGTCGCCCCCGGCCGCCGGAACCGCTCCGGGAGCATGGCGGCGATGAGCCCGAGGCTGCCCAGATACCCAGCCGAAGGCCCCACCCCCGGCAGGGTGGCGAGCTCCTTACCGATGGAAGAACCGAGCCAATACAAGGGGAGAGCCACTAAGAGAGACACCGCCAGCACGGAGGCGAAATAGCCGACCGCGAAGCCGATGGCCGCCCAACGGGTGCCCGCCCACCACTCCGAGGTACCTGTGAACACCAGCAGGCTGATCACTCCCGCCACGAACCCTCTTCCCCCCGTGGTCACGGTGCCGGAAACCGCCAGGCGCCACCACTCGGAGGGGTCCTGCAGGTGAGTGGGGGCGTATCCCAGGCGCGCCGTCAGCTCCGGAGAGAGCAGGTTCATGATCGACGCCGACGACAACCCCGCAGCCAGAAGAACGACGAACATGATCAGGGTGAAGAGCAGCCTTCGCGGAACCGCGAGGGATCCCCAACGGCTGCCGGTCGCGGGCGCGCGGGTCACTGTGCGTCAGCCCCGGAGACCCTGCAGCACGGGAAGCACGAACGAGGCCGCCGTCGCCAGGATCAAGATCACTACCGTGGCATAGGCGATCGTGTTCAGCACCACCCCGTTGACGTGCTCGCCCATGAGGTCCTTGTTGCCGGCCAGCCGCAGCATCATCAGGAGCACGAAGGGCAGAAGAACCCCGTTGGCCACCTGCGAGAAGTACATGATCTTGAGGAGCGGCATGTCCGGGATCAGGATGGGCAAGGCCCCGAGCGCCACGATCAGCGCGTACAGCACGTAGAACTGCCTGGCTTCGCCATAGGTGTTGCCGACCCCCGCCGGCCAGCCCATGCCTTCGCAGACGTGATAGGCGGTCGAGAGGGGGAGGATGCCTCCCGAGAAAAGCCCGGCGGCGAGGAGTCCGAACGCGAAGAGCTGCTCGGCGTGCAGCCCGGCCAGAGGCTGAAGGGCTTGGGCCGCCTGCGAGGCCGAGCTCACTGCGATGCCCGCCTTGTTGAGGGTGGCGGCGCAGGTGATGATGATGAAACCTGCCACGGCGACCGCCATGAACGACCCCACGGTGAGATCGACGCGGGCGTAGGTGAGCTCCTCCTTCTTCACGCGCTTTTCGACCGTAGAAGCCTGGATGTAGAACTGCATCCAGGGGGCGATGGTGGTGCCCACGAGACCGATCACGAGGATGAGGAACGTGGGCGAGGTCTCGAAGTGGGGCACGACCGCCGCTTTGGCCACCTCATGCCACTCAGGATGGGCAAGCACGGCGGATACGATGTACGCGACGTAGAACGCGGATGCCACGAGGAAGACGCGCTCGACAAAGCGGTAACTGCCCCGCAGGATGAGGACGCCGACGGCGAGGGCGGCGAGTGGAAGCACCAGGTACCGCGGCAGCCCCAGGAGTTCCGCGCCCGCGGCGACGCCGGAGAACTCGGACATCGTGTTGAAGACGTTGGTGACGAGCAGCGCGGCGAGCAGGTAGAACGTGGCCCGGATGCCGAAGTTCTCCCGCATCAGGTCGGCGAGGCCCTTTCCGGTGACGACGGCCATGCGTACGCACATCTCTTGCACGACGATGAGGCTCACCAGGATGGGGCCGAGAAGCCACAGGAGGTCGTACCCGAAACGGCTGCCCGCGATGGAGTAGGTGGTGATGCCGCCGGGGTCGTTATCCACATTGGAGGTGATGATGCCGGGCCCGATGACGGCAAGGAGGATCAGCAGCCGGTTGCGGACGGGACGCCCGAAGAGCCGCCGGGCCACGGAGAATCTGCCGGCCACGCGGTGCTCTCCCCGAATGCGCCGCCTTTCAGCCATCAGCGCCGCCGCCTTCTGACCATCAGTGCTCATCCCTCGGGAAGTACTCCCTCCACTCCGTCGGCAGGAGCACGTCGAGGGCGTCGTCGACGGTGATGATCCCGACCAGGCGCCCCTCTTGGAGGACCGGCAAGGCCAGGAGGTCGTACCGGGCCACCAGACGTGCCGCTTCGGCGCGATCGTCCCCCACCTCGGCGTGCACGGGGTGGTCGTTCATTATGTCGACCACGCGGTCGTCGGGGACGGCCACCAGCAGGTCGCGAAGCGTGACGGCGCCGCGCAGGTGCATATCCGGGTCGACGAGGAAGATGTCGTACGAGCTCTCGGTGGGTAGATCGCTCAGTCGACCGCGCAGCTCTCCGAGAGCCTCTCCGACAGACATGTCTCCCGTCAGCGCCACGAACTCCCTGGTCATGATCCCCCCCGCCGAGTCGGGCTCGTGCACCATGAGCTCGAGAAGCCCAGCCGCGTCGTCGGCCTCCAGGTGCCCCAGGATGTCGGCGCTCTCCTCGGCCGAGAGGACCTGCAGCATGTCGGCCGCGTCATCGGGCTCCATCTTCCCAACCACGTCGGGCACCCGGTCATCCTCGATCGCCTCGAGCATCTCGGCCTGCTCCTCGGGCTGGAACTCCTCGATGATATCCGCGACCATCTCGTCATCGAGGGAGTCCAGGATGCGTGAGCGGTCGCCGGCGCTCATATCGCTCAAGATGGCCGCGAGGTCGGCCGTGTGGAGGCGCGAAAGACGCTCCGCGGTGACGTTGAGCTGCACTTCGGGGTCCGTGTAGTGCAGGGGAACCACCGACTGCCACGGGACGACCGTGTCGATGAGCTTCACGCCCGGAAGCCGGCGCAGGATGCCCAGCATGCCCAGCCTTCGGAGGACTGAGGCCGTCCCGATTGCCACTCCCGTAACCCGCACGGTGCCGCCTACGGAGCCCAAGATGACGTCGTTCACACGCACGACCTTGCGGCCCGTCAGATCGACCATCTGCTTGTCGAGCACATTGCGATAGAGGAGCAGCTCCCGCTCGTGGAGGTCGGGCGACTCCGCGGACTCGTCCGTGGGCTCTCGTACGATGAGGCTGCGACCCTCCATGCCCATCACCCGCGACCAGCGGACAAGTCGCGTCCGCCTCCCCTGCCGCACCCGGATCTTGCTGATCGCCGGAAAGCGGGGCCCGATGAACACGGCCACGTCACGCAGAAGACCGACCTGCTGGTTGCGCTCGTCGAGGACGGGCTTGCCGAGGATGTCGCTCAGGTAGAACATCTGGGGGATCGGGCTCAGATGCATCCCCCTCTGAAGAGAAGGTCTCGGCACGTCCTCGGACCATATTCCCGTACGAATGCCGTGTCAACCAGGGGGACGGCAAGGATCGTGCCCGCACGCCGCGGGCCACCCTCGGCGGAGGCAGTAGAATGCGGAGCGAGGGAGCAGGTCGGTCTCCATGCTGCCATGCCCCACAACGCAGGACGACCCGGAGCGACATCGAGCCGACGAGGGAGAACCCATGGAAGACATCAGCACCGCGCTACGCGAACGCCGCTGCATCCGCAGATATCGCCCGGACCCAGTCGCCCGCGAGCTGATCGAAGAGATCCTCGAGGAAGCCCGCTGGGCGCCATCGGCGGGCAACACCCAGTCGACCTACGTGTACGTCGTCACCGACGCGGCGCTCGAGAAGGTCAAGGCGCTCCTGGTCGACCATGCGGAGCGCGAGGTCCCTCCCGCACCCGACATTCCGAGCGCGCCGATGCCTCCATATCTCCAGGCCCGGATGGCGGCGCTCTTCAAGGAGCGGGCGGACTACGTCGCGGACGAGGAGCGGCGGCTAGGTTTGACGGGCGAGAAGGCGTCCCCTCCCGCGGCGATGGCCATGGCCCGGCTATTCGGGGCGCCCGTTCTGCTGCTACTCGCCGCCGACGAGCAGAACGCCCGCGACTACGGGTGCCTCGACGCCGGCCTTTTCGCCGCGAATATCGCCCTTGCCGCTCGGGCCCGCGGGCTGGGCACCTGCCTCCTCGTCTCCACCCTGCGCGCATCCGTGGCGCTTCACAAGGTCCTGCCGCACGCGGAGGGCAAGTCGTTCATCATCGCCATGACCCTGGGGATACCCGACCCCGACGCGGCCATCAACCGCTTTCCCCGCAACCGGCTGGCCGTGGAGGAGTTCACGACCTTCATCGCGTAGCGGCTCGGTGCCGGCGCGCGTCCCGCGAGTCGGGGGAGAGGAGGGAAGCTCCGTCGCGGTGGGGGGGACCGCGACGGAGCAGATCAGGCGCGTCGGATGCCGGCGACGGGGGGGGACCGTGCCGCACCCGCGCCTGCGACATCAGGCCAGTACTTCTTCCGCACTCACGAAGTCGTAGCCGAGGTCGTGGGCGACCGGCGCACACACGACATGACCGTCGATGACGTTGAGGCCCTTCAGCAGCGCGGGGTCGCCCAGCAACGCTTTGACGTAGCCCAGGTCCGCGAGCTTGAGGGCATAGGGCAAGGTGGCGTTGCTGAGAGCGAACGTCGACGTGCGGGCCACAGCGCTCGGCATGTTCGCGACGCAGTAATGGATGACCCCGTCGATGACGAACGTCGGGTCGTCGTGGGTCGTGGCGTGGGTGGTCTCGACGCATCCCCCCTGGTCCACGGCCACGTCCACGATGACGGACCCGGTCGGCATGCTCGGGAGCATGTCCCTGGTGATCAGCCAAGGCGCCCGAGCGCCGGCTATGAGGACACCGCCTACCACCAGGTCGGCGGTGGCGATCTCTTCGCGGATGGCGTACTCCGAGCTCGCCAGTACGTCGAGGCTACCCCGGAAGATGTCGTCGAGCCGCCGTAGACGGTCGAGGTTCAGGTCGAGGATCGAGACATGAGCTCCCAGCCCGACGGCCATCTTCGCCGCATTCAAGCCGACGACACCGCCCCCGAGGATCACGACCTTGCCCGGCCGCGTGCCGGGAACACCGCCAAGCAGCTGGCCGCGGCCGCCCTGGGCGGTCTGCAGGAAATGGGCGCCCACCTGCACGGCCAGGCGCCCGGCCACCTCACTCATGGGTGTAAGCAGGGGCAACGACCCATCGGCCAACTGGATGGTCTCGTAGGCGACACCCACGACTTTGCGGTCGAGCAGAGCCTGGGTGAGGGCCGGAGCCGGGGCCAGGTGAAGGTACGTGTAGAGGATCTGACCCTCACGCATCAGTCCGTACTCCGATGACTGCGGCTCCTTGACCTTGCAGATCATGTCCGCCTCGGCCCAGATGTCGGCGGGATCGGCCACCAAGGTGGCTCCCGCGGCCGCATACTGCTCGTCCACGATGCCGCTGCCGAGTCCCGCGCCTTTCTCGACCTGGACAGTGTGGCCGCGGCTCGTGAGCGCCCGCACTCCGGCCGGCACCATGCCCACCCGATACTCCCTGTTCTTGATCTCCTTGGGCACTCCGACCTTCATACCGGCCTCCAGTCACACGTTGCGCGGTGCTCTGCTTGCCTCGAACGTTCAGCTGTGGCGGGCCGCCCTCGGCGGCCCTCCACAGCTGGTCTTGCTGCGATTCCTATCCCCTGCAGGCCGTCCTCCTACGCCGTCAACTCCGCCTCATGGCTCTTGATGGTGGCGAGTAGGGTGTCGACCGCGGTGGCGAAGTACTCCTTGGGGGTGGTGAGCGGCGGCATCAGGCGGAAGACGTTGCCGTTGCGGCCGCA
>JAJZQZ010000001.1 GCA_021802965.1 Actinomycetes bacterium | reverse complement strand
AGCTGGTCTTCCGCGGCTTCGTCCACTCCGGGGACCTCGACGAGCTCATCGACGAGGCCCGCGCCCAGGTGATCGAGGCCCTGCACGCGAACGAGGTGCAGCACTCCGCGGACACCGCGATCCTGAAAGCCCATGTGCACGATGTGCTGCAGCGCTACCTGTACAAGGCGGCGCGGCGTCGGCCGATGGTGCTGCCCGTGATCGTGGAAGTGTAGGGGCTCGGTGACCGAACGGCAGACCTCTCGCACGGCCCCGACCGAGCGGCGGGCGACCGGCGCCGGCCGATCTTCGGCGTCCAAGTCGGCGACCACGGCCAAACCCGGCTCCAAGAGCCCGCCGACGGCCGCTCCCGCCCACCACAGACGAGAGATGATCGCTCTCGCCTTGCTCGGGGTGGCCGTGTTCCTCGCCTTCGTGCTCATAGCGGGCCGGCGCGGCGGCGCCTTGGGCGACGCCGCCACCTCGGCCCTCAGCGTGCTCGTGGGGCGCCTGGCGTTCTTGTTGCCTCTGGCCCTGCTGGTCGTGTCGGCGCTGCTCATCTTCGATGTGCGCCTGCGCCTCGCCTATCCTTGGGTGGTCGGCACGGTCATCGGCCTGGTCGGGCTGATGCTGCTGACAGCCGCGGCGTTCCCACCCGTCGGCCCTTCCCACGGTGTCGAGAACTTCGTTCCCGAGGTGTACCGGGCCCGAGCCGGATGGATCGGAGAAGTGCTCTATGCCGGGGGTACTCGACTCGGGGGATCCGTGGGCGTAGGCATATCCGGCTGGCTGCTCCTGCTCGCGGGCGTGAGCCTGGTGACGGGGCTGTCGTTGCGCCGGACACTGGTTGGAACGGGTCGTGCGGCACTGAAGGCAAAGGAGGGAGCGGAGCGGACGTCCCGCTACCTGCGGGAGCGCGACCTCGCCGACGCCGCCGATTCGCCGGGGCCTCTCGACGATCCCTATCTGCACGGCTTCCCCGTCGCGGCGCCCGTCGTGGCCGGCACTCCCGACGTCGGCATCCACGAGGCTGGGGATGACGGCTATCCGGTGTTCGACCCCGAGTCACCGACCGTGGTCGGCAACGAAACATTGACGGCGACCCCCAAGCTACTGGATGCGGCCGCCGCCTATCCCGACCTCTTCGGAGACGAGATGACCGTTCGCGCCGCTCCGTCGGTGGCGGCCGGTCCGCTGCTTGCCGCCACAGACGAGCCCACCCTCGCGGCGCGCCCTGCGCGCGCGGAAGGGCCGACAGACGCTGCGTCGGCCGCGAGGGCGAGCGTGACCCGTCAGGACTCGCTGCCCGGTCTCGACGCTCCACCCGCGAAGGCGGCGGCCTATACGTTGCCCGGGTCTCACCTGCTCCGCAAGAGCTCGACTCCCGTGCCCTCCGAAGGACGAGGCGATCGGGAGACCGCGGCCCTGCTCGTCGAGACCCTGTCACACTTCGGCGTCGACGCCAACGTCGTGGGGATGGTCGTGGGCCCCCGTGTCACGCGCTACGAGCTGCAGCTGGCGCCCGGCACGAAGGTGAGCAAGGTGGCGGGACTCAAGGACGACCTCGCGTACGCGCTCGCGAGCACCGAGATCCGGATCCTGGCCCCCATCCCGGGAAAACAGGCTGTGGGGGTGGAAGTACCCAACCAGCGCCCGAGCTTCGTCACCCTGGGCGACATCTACCGGGACTTCCCCCGCACGGCGGGGCCCCTCATGGTGTGGCTCGGCAAGGACATCTCGGGCAAGCCGATCTACACCGACCTGGCCAAGCTGCCGCACCTGCTCATCGCCGGGACTACGGGCTCGGGCAAGAGCGGATGTGTCAACTGCATCATCTCGTCCATCCTCCTGCGCGCCGAGCCCGAGCAGGTCAAGCTGATCCTCATCGACCCCAAGAAGGTCGAGCTCTCACACTACGATTACATCCCGCACCTCATGGTGCCCGTGGTGACCAACATGAAGAACGCCGCGGGCGTTCTGCACAACATCGTCAAGGAGATGGAGAACCGCTACGAGCTGATGGAGCTCGAGAAGTGCCGTCACCTCGACGAGATGAACAAGGTGCGGGCCCGCCGGGGCGAGAGGATGTTGCCGTACGTCGTCATCGTCATCGACGAGCTCGCGGACCTGATGATGGTCTCTCCGGGCGAGGTGGAGGAGTACGTCATCCGCCTGGCCCAGAAGGCGCGCGCCGTGGGCATCCACTTGGTCGTCGCGACCCAGCGTCCGTCGGTCGACGTGATCACGGGCATGATCAAAGCCAACATCCCCTCGCGCATCGCGTTCGCGGTCTCCAGTCAGACGGACTCGCGTGTCATCCTCGATGTGAACGGGGCGGAGACCCTGCTGGGGATGGGCGACATGCTGTTCAAGCCCCTGGGCTCCAGCAGGCTGCAGAGGATCCAAGGGGCCCTGATAACCGAGGAAGAGATCCATCTGCTGGTCACCCACGTGCGGGGCCAGGCCAGCCCGGAATACCAGGAGGAGCTGCTCGAGCCTCCCAAGCGCGAACCGGCCCACGAGGACGAGGCCTTCGACCCGGACAGCGACGACCTGCTGGCCGACGCCGCCTTGATGGTGCTCGAGACCGGGAGCGCGTCGGTCTCGATGCTCCAGCGCCGACTGCGTGTGGGTTACACGAGGGCGGGCCGGCTCATCGACATGCTCGAGCGCCGCGGGATCGTAGGTCCCTATGAAGGCAGCAAGTCGCGGCAGATACTGGTGCGCCCGGAGGAACGTGCTCGGGTGCTCGAAGAGCTGCAGATCGATGCGGGAGTCCCCGTCGACACGTGGGGCGTGGTCGACGACGACGATGCGGGGATAGACGACTAGAGGCTCCCGCCTCGATGCTGTCGGCTCCCCATGCCAGTCACAGGTCCGCTCCAGGTTGCCCGGATCTCCCCGCAGGAGGCTGTCGACGGGGACTATGTTATAGTCGACGTGCGGAGCCCGCGCGAGTTCGCCGAAGGACACACTCCGGGCGCGGTGAACCTGCCGCTGCTGGACGATCGGCAGAGGGCGGCGGTCGGGTCGGCGTACAAGACGCGGGGAGCCCAGCACGCCCGGGTGCTGGCCATGGACGCCGTGAGCCCAGGGCTGCCCACCTACCTGCGCTCCCTGTCCCTCCTGGCCCGAGGCGGAGGGCGTCTGGCGGTCATGTGCTGGCGCGGTGGGGAGCGGAGTCGTAACGTGATCGTGCTCCTGTCCACCGTCGGCGTGCACGCCGCGCAGGTCCAGGGCGGGTACAAGGCGTATCGCCGTTGGGTGCTCGATGGGCTCGAAGGGTGGCACCCCGATCGTTGCGTCTTCACGTTGTACGGCCACACCGGCTCGGGAAAGACCGAGTTGCTGCGCCTTCTTGCCCGGCTCGACCGGCCGGGGAGACCGCGACCCTGGGTGATCGACCTGGAGGGGCTGGCCCTTCATCGTGGCTCGCTGCTGGGTGGTCTCCACCAACCTCGGGAACGGACCCAGAAGGATTTCGACGCGCTGGTGTGGGACGCCCTGCGCAAGCCTGCCGGGGACTACCTGGTCGTGGAAGGCGAGGGGGGCAAGATCGGCAAGCTGTTCCTTCCTGAGAGTGTGGCGGCCCTCGTGCGCGGCGGGCGCCCGGTGCTCGTCGAGGCCGAGGCGGACGTGCGTGCCGATCGCATCCTGGGAGAGTACCGGCCGGAGTCGTGGGGCCCCGAGGACGTGGCCCGCTTCCGTCGTTCGCTCGCGTTGATAGGGGAGAGGCTCGACCCTGAGCAGGCCCGCTCCTTGAGAAGGGCCTATGATGATGGTAGATTCAGGGACGTGGTGTTGAGGCTGCTGGTGGCATACTACGACCCTCTCTACCAGCGGTCATCAGTTGACGGCAGGGCGTTCGTCTGCACCCTGCAGACCGGGTCCGACCCGCGGCGGGACGTGCGTGCGCTGGCCGACGGTCTGGACCGAGCGCTCGAAGCCCAGGGGTCGGCGTGTTCGAGCTAGGCGACACCCTTCGGGAGGCCCGCATCAGGCGGGGCATGTCTGTCAAGGATGTCGAAGACGCCCTGAAGATCAGGTCGAAGTACATCCAGGCGCTCGAGCAGGACGACTTCGAGGTTATCCCGGGCCCCACGTTCGTCAAGGCTTTCCTTCGCACGTACTCCAGCTTCTTGGGTCTCGACACCGACCTGATGATGGACGAGTATCTGTCCCGGTACGAACCCCAATTCAGGGGGCAACACCAGGTGATCGGCAGATCCACCGGACGAGCCGGGTCCCGGGGACGAAGACGACAACCGAACTATCTCATCGTGGGTGTGGTCGCTCTGCTGCTGATCGTGGTGCTGGCGCTGGTTTTTCGCAACCGAGGCGAAGGACCGGCCGTCATCGACCCGACGGTCATCACGACCAGCACTACATCTTCCGACACCACCATCTCTTTGAGCGAGACGCCGCAGACCACCGATGGGGCGAGCTCCTCCTCGGGGGCGGCCGACGCTTCGTCGGTGGCGGCCTCATCGGCCGGAGCCGACGCGTCGCTGGCCATCGTCCTCACGGCCACGGGACAGCGCTGCTGGCTGACCGTCCGCGAAGAATCGGCCGACGGAAAGACCCTGTTCTCCGGCACGTTGAAGCAGGGGGAGAAGCTCTCCTACTCGCGTACGGGGCAGCTGTATCTGAACATCGGAGACCCCGCATCCGTCCGCCTGATGGTCAACGGAAAGAAGGTGGACGTGCCCGAGCCCTACGGCGAATTCGTGCTGTCCGCCGCGGGCTTGAGTCGCCTCTAGGAGACTGCTGATGATCGAAGCCTTCGCCGCCAGAACGCACTGGACGGCGTGATCCGGCTCCACATCCACACCCTGGGCTGCCCCAAGAACGAGGCTGATAGCGGCATACTCGCGCGGCGTCTCGGAGCATCCGGGGTGGCCCTCTCGGCGGATCCCGCCGAGGCCAGCCATCTGCTGTTCAACACGTGTGGCTTCACCGCCGATGCCAAGGAGGAGTCGATCTCGGCGGTCCTGGGCGCCGTCGAGGAGTACCCGAACGCCCGCATCCTGGTCATGGGGTGTCTCGTCCAGCGGTATCGGGAGGACCTGACTCGAGGTCTGCCCGAAGTCGCCGGATGGTACGGGCTAGACGACCTGGACCGGCTGGTGGCCGACCTCTCACAAGATGAGGGGAGCGCATCGAGCGCGGTGGACGCGGTCCGTGGCCCCGCCGCGCCCCCCGAGGAAGTACTGAGCTACGCCTACGTGAAGATCTCCGACGGCTGCGACCATCGTTGCAGCTTCTGTGCGATCCCGGGCATCAAGGGGCCATACCGTCCCTTGACCCGCGGCCAGATCGAGGAGCAGGCCGCGGCCGCCCTCGACCGGGGAGCGCGCGAGCTGGTGCTCGTGGGCCAGGACACGACCATCTGGCGGGAGGGGAGCCTCGATCTCGCCGGCCTTGTGGATCTGCTCGGCACCGACCAGCGTCTGCGTCGCGTGCGGTTGATGTACTTTCAACCTGAGAACGTCGACGATCGACTGCTGGCTCTGGTAGCCGATCACCCGCTGGTGGTCCCTTACTTGGACGTCCCCTTCCAGCACGCGTCGCGCCGCGTCTTGAAGCGGATGGGCCGGCGGGGAGACGCTAAGGGCTACCTGGCTCTGCTGGCACGTGCGCGCGAGCTCATGCCCGACCTGTCGCTGCGCTCGACCTTCATCGTGGGCTTCCCGGGGGAGGACGAGCAAGACTTCTGCGAGTTGCTCGACTTTGTCGCCGAGGCGCGCTTCGATCACGCGGGCGCGTTCATCTACAGCCCGGAGGAGGGGACGCCGGCCTATCGGCTACGACCGCGAGTGCGGGCAGAAGTGGCTCGGGAGAGGCTTGGAAGGCTCAGTGATATACTCCTGTCGGTCGCCGAGGATGCCGGCCGCGACCGAGTGGGCAGGCGCGTGGCCGTGATGATCGATGCGTTGGCGGGCGTCGACGCACCCGAGGGGACCTCGGCGGTGGGCCGCACGCCGGGCCAGGCGCCCGAGGTCGACGGGATGACGTTCCTGGAGGGACCCCTGCCAACACGCGTCCGACCGGGGGACATAGTCACCGCGATAGTCACCCAGGCCGTCGGCTTCGACTTGGTGGCGAGAAGTGATGCGACCGAACCTGCCTAACTCCATCACCTTCTTCCGGATCCTCCTCATCCCGGTGTTCATGGCGTTCCTGCTCGGCAACGTCCCCCTGATGAGCGACCGGGAGGATGCGGTCGAGCTGGGCAGCGTCCTGGCGGCGATCACCTTCGGTCTCGCGGCTGTGAGCGACTCGGTCGACGGGTACCTGGCCCGGAGGCGCAAGGAGGTCACCGTGCTCGGGACCTTCCTCGACCCTCTGGCAGACAAGTTGCTGGTCTCGGCGGCGCTCATCGCGCTCGTGCAGTTGCAGAAGCTGTCCGCATGGGTTGCTATGGTGATCATAGCGCGCGAGTTCGCCGTTTCCGGCTTGAGGATGGTGGCCGCCGCGGAGGGCGTCATCATCCCCGCGAGCATCTGGGGCAAGCTGAAGACCGTGTGCCAGATGGCCGCGATCGTGATCGTGATACTGGAGCCGGGATGGCAGGTGGCAGGGAGGAGGGTCAGCTGGCTGGTGGTCATGGCCGCGGTGCTGGTCACCGTGACGAGCGGCATCGACTACTTCGTGCGGGCGCGCGAGCGCCTGCACCTGCCTGCGGTCCCGCATGCGTCGGGCGAGGGCGTCGCCGAAGGGGCTCATGAGCACGACGCGTCCCGGAGTTGACGTAGAGCGTCTGTTCGTCGGCGTTCCCCTGCCCGTCGAGGCAAAGCCTTTCGTCGCCGAAGCACAGCATGCGTTGCCGGCGATAGCCGGCCTTCGTCTGATCCGTCCCGAGCAGCTGCACGTCACCCTTGCTTTCCTCGGTGGGCTGGGGGCGGAGGCTCGGGAGGCAGCTCGGGCCGTCGTGGCTGGTGTAGATGTAAGGTCGGGTGGGATCACGCGGCTGGGGGGCTTTTTGTTCCTGCCCTCGCCGAGCAAGGCCCGCGTGGTCGCCCTCGCCATCGACGACCCGGACGGCGTGTTCTCGGGCCTCTACGAGCAGGTGGCGGCAGGACTGGAACGTGGGGGGGTGTATCGGCGCGAGAAACGGCCTTACCTGCCGCACCTGACCATAGCCCGCCTGCGGGAGCCGCGCGCCGTGCAACCAAAGTCGGAGTGCGGGCGGGTCGGGTTTCCAGTAGAGTCTGTCTGTCTCTACAAGAGCGAGCTGGGACGCGAAGGGGCCCGCTACACGGTCCTCGAGCGCATGCCTTTGACCATGAGGGACACTGAGTCAGTCGAGTAGGAGGAGTAGTGGAGAAAGATAAGGCTTTGGATATGGCGGTGGCGCAGATCGAGCGCCAATTCGGCAAAGGCGCCATCATGCGCATGGGCGACGAAGCGGCGGCGGTGAGGGTGCCCGCCATCTCGACCGGCTCGCTGGGGCTCGACATAGCTCTTGGCGTCGGGGGAGTGCCCCGAGGGCGCGTGGTCGAGATCTTCGGCCCCGAATCGAGTGGCAAGACCACGCTTGCCTTCCACATGATCGCTGAAGCCCAGAAGTGCGGGGGCAAGGCGGCCTTCATCGACGCCGAGCACGCCATGGATCCCATGTACGCGCGCCGTATCGGGGTGCAGATCGACGACCTGCTTCTGGCCCAGCCCGACCATGGCGAGCAGGCGCTGGAGATCGCGGAGTTGCTCATCCGCAGCGGCGCCCTCGACATCTTGGTGGTGGACTCCGTTGCGGCCCTCACTCCTCGAGCCGAGATCGAGGGTGAGATGGGTGACTCTCATGTCGGGCTTCAGGCTCGGTTGATGAGCCAGGCTCTACGCAAGCTGGCGGGCACGATCAACAAGACACAGACCACGGCCGTCTTCATCAATCAGCTCCGCGAGAAGGTGGGGGTGATGTTCGGCAACCCCGAGGTCACCCCGGGTGGTCGCGCCCTCAAGTTCTATGCTTCGGTCCGGCTCGATATCCGCCGCATCGAGACGCTCAAGGACGCCGACCAGGCGGTCGGGAACCGGGTGCGGGTCCGCGTGGTGAAGAACAAGGTGGCGCCGCCGTTCAAACAGGCGGAGTTCGACATCATGTACGGCACCGGTATCTCGACCGAGGGCGAGCTGCTCGATCTGGCGGTGGAGCAGAAAGTGGTCCAGAAGAGCGGCGCGTGGTTCTCGTACGGCGACCAGCGGCTCGGCCAGGGCCGGGAGAACGTGAAGGGCTTCCTGCGAGACAACCCCGAGCTGCTCCAGAAGCTCAGGGATGAGATCGTCCAGGCCGTGGAGCCCGAGTGGCTGGCGGGGACGGCGTCTCCCGATGGGGCCGGCGACACCGCGGCGGTCGCTCCTGCGGGTGATGCCTCGTAGTGTGAGCCGGGCGAACTTGGATCGACCGCCCCAGGATGAGCCCGCCAAGGCCCGTTCGCGCGCTCTTCATTATCTGCAGTCGCGGGAGAGGTCTCGAGCCGAGGTGCAGGACCGCATGCGCCGCTACGGGTACGACGACGCCCTGATCGAGGAGCTGGTCGCCTGGCTCGAACAGCACGGCTTCCTGGATCAGACGCGCTACGCCGTCAGCGTGGCCCGGGGCCGCGTGGCCGGCGGATGGAGCGGTCGGCAGGTGCGGGCTGAGCTTCTCAGCAAGGGTGTGACCGTCGAGGAGGCCGACGAGGCGCTCGCCCGCGTGCGGGACGAGCGCAGCGGCTGCCTGGGCTTGGTCGACTCGGTGGGAGAAGGCTCGGACGTCTTGGAGTGCGATGAAGACCCGCAACTCGTGGCCCTCGTGGCCCGGCGTTTCGGCCGTGCTTTCACCGACGACCAGGTGGCCGGGGAGCGCCGGGCCGTGTCCTTCCTGGTCCGCCGAGGACACGACTGGAGCACCGCCCGCAGGGTGGTCGGACAGGCCGTCTCCTTGACACTGTACGAGGGGCAAGGATAAACTCACTGAGTATGTGACGAATGGTGGACGACGGATCACGTGGTCCCGCTCGTGAAGATAGATTGCCTGCTAGTCAGTGATTCTGCGCCGAGGTCGAGTACAACACAGACTCCGGAAGTAGATGCATAGGGCGTCCGCGGTGCGCCGATCGAGCGTGCCGCCCAGTGCGTCTTGGCGGCCAAAGCTTTGATTCTTCAACAGCGTTCTTACTCGGCCTTTCGCGTCCCGCCGTCCGCCGGTCGTCACGAGGTTCTGGTGGTGTCTGCTGGCCCGTGATCGGACTGGAGAGCATATGACTGCTGTATGGATAATCGTGGCCATCGTGGCTTTGGCCGTCGGCGTGGCCGCAGGGTTTCTCCTAAGAAAGTATGTCGGGGAGGCCAAGATCTCGTCGGCCGAGGCTCAAGCCAAGAAGACGCTGGAAGAGGCGGAGGGTAAAGCCGAGGCGATCAAGCGTGAAGCCCGGGTAGAGGTCAAGGATGAGCTCTACAAGCTCCGGACCGAAACCGAAGCCGAGCTGAAGGAACGTCGCAACGAGCTCACCCAACTCGAGAAGCGGGTGCTTCAGCGCGAGGAGAGTCTCGACGAGAAGCAGAAGGACCTGCAGAAGAAGGAGCAGTCGGTCGCGGACCGCGAGGCGCACTACCGCACCGTGCTCGAGCAGGCCGAGGCGGCGAAAGCCGAGCAGGACCACCAACTGGAGGTCATCTCCGGTCTGACGCAGAGCGAAGCCCGCGACATCTTGCTGAAGCGCACCGAGGATGACGTGCGCCACGACATGGCGAAGATGGTGCGCTCGATCGAGGAAGAGGCGCGTCGGGAGGCCGACCGCCGCTCGCGCAACATCCTCTCCCTGGCCATTCAGCGTACCGCCGCCAATCACGTGGCCGATACCACCGTCTCCGTGGTCGCGTTGCCTTCTGACGACATGAAGGGCCGCATCATCGGACGCGAGGGCCGCAATATCCGGACTCTCGAGAACCTGACGGGGATCGACTTCATCATCGACGACACGCCCGAAGCCGTCGTGCTGTCCGGCTTCGACACGGTCCGGCGCGAGATCGCACGCATCACTCTCTCCAAGCTGGTGGCCGACGGACGCATCCACCCGGCCAAGATCGAGGAAATGTACGGCAAGGCCAAAGAAGAGGTCGACAAGGAGATCCAGGAGGCGGGCGAGCAGGCCACCTTCGAGGCCGATATCCATGGGCTGGCGCCTGAACTGGTGAAGCTCCTCGGCCGCCTCAAGTACCGGACATCGTACGGGCAGAACGTGCTGTCGCACTCCCTGGAAGTCGCGTACCTGGCGGGGATCATGGCGACAGAACTCGGCGCCAACGCAAAGCTGGCCAAACGGGCGGGACTGCTCCACGACCTGGGCAAGGCCGTCGATCATGAGGTCGAGGGCTCCCACGCCGTGATCGGCGCCAACCTGGCGCGTCGCTACGGCGAGGTCGACGCGGTCGTGCACGTCATCGAGTCCCACCACAACGACGTCGAAGCCCAGACCGTCGAGGCGGTCCTCGCCGCCGCGGCCGACGCCGTTTCGGGCGCGCGTCCGGGCGCCCGCCGCGAGACCCTCGAGACCTACGTCAAGCGCCTGGAGAACCTGGAGCGTATCGCCGAGTCGAAGAAGGGTGTCGAGAAGTCGTACGCCATCCAGGCGGGTCGCGAGATCCGGGTCATGGTGAAGCCGGAAGAGGTCGACGACGATCTAGCCGTGCTCCTATGCCGCGAGATCGCCAAGGAGATCGAGCAGGAGCTGGACTATCCTGGGCAGATCCGCGTGACGGTCATCCGGGAGAGCCGGGCGGTCGAGTACGCCAAGTAGCCGGCTGATGCCGTCGCCGGGAGAGCTCCCCGATACGTTCTTCCTGCGCACCTTCGGGTGTCAGATGAACGAGCACGACTCAGAACGCATCTGCGGACTTCTCGGGCAGCTCGGGTTGGCGCGCGTCGAGCGTGCCGATGATGCCGGGATGCTCGTGTACAACACCTGCTCCATCAGGGAGAAAGCCGACACCCGTCTGCTGGGCCATCTGGGCGAGGCGCGACGGCTGAAGAGGCTCGACCCTCGGCGTCTGGTCGTCGTCGCCGGCTGCCTGGCTCAGAGCCGGCAAACCGAGTTCTTCGCCGAATTCCCGTTCGTGGACGTGCTCGTGGGTCCGCAGAGCCTGCATGAACTGCCCCTTCTTCTGAACGAGCGCATCGAGAGCGGACGACAGGCAGGGGCCTTCGAGGAGAGCACCAGCCGCTGGAGCGCGGAGCTTCCCCGAGCGCGCCGCGACGGGCCTCTCGCCTGGGTGCAGATCATGACCGGGTGCAGCAACTACTGCTCCTACTGCATCGTCCCCTACGTTCGGGGTCCCGAGGCGAGCCGGCCGCTGAGAGACATCAGGCGCGAAGTCGCCGAGCTGGCGGAGCAGGGGGTGAAGGAGCTCACTCTCCTGGGCCAGAACGTGAACGCCTACGGAAACGAGCGGGCCTCTGGAGCGGGCGGTGACTTCCCCGCCCTCCTGGAGGAGCTCGCCGGCATCGACGGAGTGGAGCGCATCCGCTTCATGACGTCCCACCCCAAAGACGTCTCCTCGCGACTCATCCAAGCCTTAGCCGAGCTCGAGCCGGTGTGCGAGCACGTACACCTGCCCGTCCAATCCGGCAGCGACCGCATCTTGCGGGCTATGAACCGGGGCTATGAGCGGGACGATTACCTGCGCCTCGTGGGTCGGCTGCGGGAGGCCGTTCCCGGCCTCGCCCTGACCACCGACCTGATCGTCGCCTTTCCGGGAGAGACCGAGGCCGAGTTTGCCGACACGCTGAGCCTCATGGACGAAGTCGGCTTCGACGCCGCCTTCACCTTCGTATACTCCCCCCGCAGTCAGACGGCCGCCGCGGCGCTCCCCGGCCGGGCCGCACCTCAGGTGGCCGAGGAACGCATGGGGCGGCTGGTCGAGCGGATCCAGACCCACGCCGCTCGGCGGAACCAGGAGCTGGTGGGTACGCGTGTCGAGGTGATGGTCGAGGGGCGGAGCCGGCAGAGCGGGGAAGTGGCCATGGGCCGGACGAGAACGTTTAAGACCGTGAACTTCCCCGGAGAGCCGCACCCCGGCGATCTGGTCGAGGTCGTCATCGACGAGGCCACCTCCACGAGCCTTCGCGGGCGCAGGGCGGCGCTGGTCACCGAGCGCTGATGGGGGGCCCCGAGTCCGCCCCCGGCCTGCCCGTCGTGGTGGCTTTGTTCGGACCGACGGGAGTCGGCAAGACGGCGGTGGGCGCGCGCGTCGCTGAGACGCTCGGGGTGCGTGTCATCTCGTGCGACTCGTTGCAGGTCTATCGCGGCCTGCCGATCCTGACCAATCAGCCCCAAGCCGTGGACGGGCGGCACGCGGAGGCTCTGGTGGGGGTCGCGGGACCCGAGGAGGAGTGGACGGCCGCCGTGTACGCCTCTCGAGCTGTCCCTCTCATCGAGCAGGACTTGGCGACCACGGGCTGGGCTTTCATCTCCGGCGGCACGGGCCTGTACCTGCGGGCCGCATTGGCTCCGTTGGCCATGGCCCCGCCCGCCGACGCGGCGCTGCGGGCCTCCCTCGAAGAACGGCTCCGCCTGGAGGGGCCGGAACGGCTGCACTCTGAGCTCGCCGAGCGCGACCCGACGGCCGCCGCCCGCATCCATCCCCGCAATGCCCGTCGTGTCGTACGCGCTCTCGAGATCAGCATGGGGGAGCCGGGGGGTGCGTTCTCGGAGCGGGATGAACTGTGGAAGCCGCGCTACCGGCACCCCACGCTGCTCGTCGGGCTGACCATGGACCGCCACGAACTATGGGAACGCATCGACCGCCGGGCCCGTGAGATGGTCCAGCGGGGAGCGGTCGAGGAGGTGCGCCACAACCGGATGGTGTTGCAGCCCGGGAAAGGGGCGGCGAAGGCCATCGGCTACCAGGAGATAGTCGCCCTGCTCGACGGAGAGGCCACCGAACAGCAGACGATCGACCGGATAGCGCAGGCCACCCGCCGTTATGCCAAGCGCCAGCTGACGTGGATGCGCCGCCTGGAGGACGCTGTTATCATGGACGCCACCGGGCGTGAGCCGGACGACCTTGCACGCGCTGTCGTCGACCTGGCCGTCGGGATGAAGGCCGGCTTCGACCAGGAACGGAGTGACGATGCGGTTCGCTAAGTGGCACGGGCTGGGGAATGACTACCTCATCGTCGCTGCGTCCGATCTCCCGCGGACTCTCGCCGCCCCTGCGGTGCAGCTGCTCTGCGACCGGCACAGAGGGGTGGGCGGTGACGGCATCCTTTTGCACGAAGCTCCGTCGGGCGCGGTGGCCGGCGCACTGGCGCGCATGCGTGTGTTCAATCCGGATGGCGGTGAAGTGGAGATGTGCGGCAACGGCATCCGCATGTTCGCGCGCTACCTCCGGCAGATCTCGGCGGTCCAGGCCGACGAATTCGTGGTCGAGACCCTCGCGGGCCCCATAGTCCCCCGGTTGCTCGACGACGGCCGCGTGCGCGTCCACATGGGGACGGCGCGCTTTGTCAGCCCCAACATCTCTTTGCCCGATCACACTCCACTCGACGAGGTGGTGCAGCAGGAGTTGGAGGCGGCGGGCGTTCGCTACACGTTCACCTTCGTCGACGTGGGCAATCCCCACTGCGTGATCATGGTCGATGACGTCCACGACCTGCCCCTCGAGTCGGTGGGGCCGGTCATCGAGCACCTGCCTCTGTTCCCCAATCGGGTGAACGTCGAGTTCGTGCAGCGCGAGCCCGACGGGTCGGTCACCATGCGGGTCTGGGAGCGGGGGACGGGCGAGACCCAGGCCTGCGGTACCGGGGCGACCGCTGTGGGAGCCGCCTCCGTCCGTCTGGGCGCGGCCACCAGCCCGGTGCTCGTGCACCTGGTCGGAGGCGACCTGGAGATAGAGGTCTCTCCCGATCGTCAGGTGGTCATGACGGGGCCCGCCGAAGAGATATTCACGGGGGAGCTCAGCAGCGACCTCGAGACCCGCCTTGGCTGGCGTTAGGAACGAGGAGGCACAGTGCGATTCTCCAAGCGCATGGACACACTCCCCCCGTATCTCTTCGCCGAGATCGAGCGCAAGATAGCCCAGAAGCGCGCCGCGGGGGTCGACGTGATCAGCTTGGGCATCGGCGACCCCGACCTGCCCACCCCGGCCTACATCGTCGAGGAGATGCAGCGGCAGGTCGCCGACCCGCGCAACCATCGCTATCCCACCACGGCCGGCCTCCAGGAGTTCGCTCAGGCCGCGGCCCGCTTCTATCAGCGCAGATTCGGAGTCGAGATAGACCCCGAAGAGGAGTTCCTGGCGGTCCTGGGTGGGAAGGAGGGCTTGGCTCACCTGTGCTGGTCGACCCTCGACCCCGGCGATCTCGCCCTGGTGCCCGATCCCGGCTATCCCGTGTACTCGGGATGTACGTTGCTGGCGGGCGCCGAGCCCCGGTATCTCCCGCTGAGGGCCGAGAACCACTTCCTTCCTGACCTCGACGCCGTCAGCGCGGCCGACGCCCGGCGGGCCAAGGTCCTCTTCATCGGCTACCCCAACAACCCGACCTCGGCCATCGTCCAGGAGGGTTTCTTCGAGCGGGTGGTCGAGTTCGCGACCAAGTGGGACATCGCCGTCGTGCATGACAACGCCTACTCCGAGCTGGGTTTCGACGGGTACTCGGCGCCCAGCTTCCTGGCGACCCCGGGAGCGAAGGACGTCGGAGTCGAGTTCTGGAGCTTCTCCAAGCCTTTCAACATGACGGGGTGGCGGGTCGGCTTCGCGGTGGGCAACCGTCAGATCCTCGAGCCACTCTGGCGCCTGAAGAGCAATCTGGACTCCGGTGTCTTCGAAGCGGTGCAGCGGACCGCCGCCTACATCCTCGACGGGCCCTGGGACTCGGTGCACGAGATGAACGCGCTCTACCAGCGGCGGCGGGACGTGCTGATCGAAGCCCTCAGGTCCATCGGTGTGGATGCCATGCCGCCCAAGGCCACGATCTACCTGTGGATCCCGGTGCCTGCCGGGTACACCTCCGCGGGCTTCGCCGAGCATGTGCTCGACCAGGCGGGCGTGGTGGTCACCCCGGGTACCGGCTATGGGCAGGCGGGAGAGGGCTTCGTGCGGATCTCGCTCACCACTCCCGACGATCGGATCGAAGAGGCCGTGGAGCGCATCCGCCGGTCGTTGACCCTATCCTAGGAAGGGCGCGCCATACGTGAAGATCCAGGTCCAATTCCTGCACCCGGCGGCCCGGCTTCCCTGGCGGGCGCACGAGGGTGACGGCGGAGCCGACCTGCATTCCGTGGAGGCGGTGGTGATCCCCCCGGGCGAGCGCCGCGACGTGGGCACCGGCCTCGCCCTGGCCATCCCTTCGGGACATGCGGGCTTCGTGCAGCCCCGCTCCGGGTTGGCGTTCCGCCACGGCATATCCGTCGTGAACGCGCCCGGCCTGATCGACGCGGGCTACCGAGGCGAGGTGCGGGTCTGCCTGCACAACGGGGGAGAGGCGCCGTTCACCGTAGCGCCCGGGGACCGCATAGCACAGTTGGTGATCCAGGCAGTCGAGACTCCCGCCTTCGACGCGGTGGTCACCCTCGAAGAAACCGCCCGCGGAGCGGGCGGTTTCGGCAGCACCGGTGATCGCCAGGGGTAGGCGTGCGCCGCCGGTCGGCCGACGGCTACCCGTCTCTGCCCGTCTACCCGCCCGCGACGGCGAGGGTGGTGTTGGGTACCGTATACTCTTGCCACGTGTTGGGCACGATCGAGACGCTCATGGTGAACTTGCGGCTGAGCATGGCGATGATGTCGCCGTTGTAGTTGATCTCGGGGCTGACGCCTCGCCCACGGTTGTCGAACTGGCCGGCGCAGAGCACGGAGCCGTAGAACGACGAAGTCCCCCGCGCCTGGAGGTTGCTGAGACTGATCACCACGCCGTAGAAGTCGGCCGTGCCCCTGAAGTCGAGGGCGTTCGTGACGGTCGACGGCGTATCCATGACCAGCACCACAGGGTGCTCGCGTGTCGCGATCTGGGTGTTGCCCGCGATCTCGATCGCAGTGCTCGACTTCAGGTAGATGATCTTGCCGCTCGGGTCTCCGTTCACGAGCAGGTCGACCCCTTCCGCGATGCTCGGATAGGGGGTACCTGGATCGTCGTCGAAGTACGTGCCTGAAGCCTTGGCCACGCTTTGAAGCTTGCCCGTGGTTCCCGAGGTTATCCACTGCGACCAATCGGGGGCCCCGGCATATTGCGTCACGCCGTCGAGTAACTCCACATCCCGCGGGTCGGGCGCGGAGTACACGGCGAGGTCGGTCTGGGAAGGCGGGGTGGAAGCGCTGTCCACGGCGACCCGGACGTTCGGATTCGCCATCAGTGTCGATGCGAACAGGGCCTTGTTCGGCAGATTGAGGTTCCAGCGCTCCCGCTTCGCGAGGACGAGGATCCGGTGGCGGTCGTCGTCGACGTTGGCCCGGCTATCCACCCACATCATGTCATCCCCCCGGGGGTCCCCAGGTCCGGATGCACTCTCGCTGTCTAGGTCGACGGCCGGATTTGCGTCGCTGTAGTCGGTCGTACCGTTGTTGTCGTAGAGCGCGACCTGGATGAACTCGCTGGGAGAGCTGCGCGAAGGATCCCTGAACACGTTGGCGTCGAAGTGGTTTCTCAGAGCGACTGCGTCGACCGTAGTGGCGATCTGGTCCGGCCACTCGAGCTTCAGGGCGAGCATGCCGGCGTCGATCCCGGCCTCCGCCACGTTGAACGCCTTCACCTCCTTGCGCTCGAGTTCGGTTCCGTTGATCGAGAACTTGATGAGTGTGAAGAGGGCGACTCCCAACCCCAGCATCACGAGGATGAACATCATCGCGATGATGACCGCCGAGCCGTCGCTCGTGGTGAGACGCACCCTGCCCGGCCGTGTGTCCGTCTGCGAATCGCAACTGTGCATGTTCATCTCCCGAGTATCAGTACTGCCGGAGATTCCGTGGCTGGACGACTGAGGTGAGCTGATGGGTGATGGGGGCCCGGTCCTTATAGAGGTCCACCAACAGATTGATCCGCACCTCCCGGATCGAGTTGGGATCGGGGATCACGTGCTCGATGGTCCCGGTATAGCCAAGGATCTCGTCGTCGAAGAGCAGGCGTTCTCCCGCTCCGTTGTAATAGGAGAAGAGCCAGCCGGTCTCGTCGCTGGGTCTGGCAGGGTCGAACCAGTTGCTGACGTTTGGCGTGACCAGGCGCTCCGACGTCCAGGAGCGACTGCTCGCCCCGACCGTCGCTTGGTCACGATAGAGCACTTGTTCATTAGGGGCGCCGGCCGGGTGATCGGCCCGGAAGCGGATCAGCTCGAGCCCGTGATCGGGCGCACGGTCCACATCGCTCCAGACAGTGAGCTCGGTGCGGCCGGCGACCGGCATGACGGCGTTCAGAGCCTCGTCGGGAACAGTCGCCGGTCTCCGAGCCGTGCGGATGAGCTCCACCATCTCGCCCATGGCGGTCCGAGCCTGCTCCTGGGCCACCATGTCGTCGTTCGTGAAGGTGTAGACATTCTCGAGGCCGAGCCAGATGCCGAAGGTCGCGCCCATCACCACGATGAGCACGACCATGGCCACCAGCAACTCGACCAGACTGAAGCCGGACTGTCCTTCGGCCGACCCGGCGCACAGCCGTCGGCGACTCCAATCGATCGAACCCGCGAGCAAGCGCCTCACTCCGACGTCTCCTCCATCTACAGGATCTCCAGAACGGTGAGACCGTTGTCCCGAGGCACCTGGAAGCTGGTGGATAGATGCGCGCTTCCGCTGCGCGCGTCCACAGAGTACGAGTCGGCCGGCAGGCTGGGGATGGAGAGAGTGCTAAGACCAGCTGCAGTGCCCGTGAAGACCGTGTGGTTCTTCGAGTCGCGCACCGTGATCGAGTAGTCCAAGCTCGTCTTGTTGACGATCTGCACCGTGGACAAGATCGTCGTGGTCGGTCCCAGGGTCGTCGTCGGAGCCAGGGTCGTCGTCGGAGCCAGGGTCGTCGTCGCTCCCGTAGCGATTGTGGTCGT
Organism: Actinomycetes bacterium; assembly: GCA_021802965.1. GTDB lineage: Bacteria > Actinomycetota > Thermoleophilia > RBG-16-64-13 > RBG-16-64-13 > JAJZQZ01. Next base: position 37,051 of record JAJZQZ010000001.1, on the reverse strand, counting down.
GGTCGTGGGGCCAGGAAGCTGGGCCCCGACGGTGGCGGGCGGGCCTGAGTTGGGAGTCGAAGCGAAGTCGACCGCCCAGATCTGGTACTGATAGTAGTTCGTTATCTTGATGCTGCCTGTGTCGGAGCCCCAGGGGTCCTTGGCGCCGGCGACACTGCCTACGTCGGTGAACACGACTGAGTCGGGGCTGAGGTTGGTGTTCACATCCTCCCAAGGGCCGTAGCTCAGAGTGAGGTCTGGATTCAGGTTCAGGCGCTGCCGCTGCAGGACGTAATGGTCTCTGTCGCGCTCGATCCCGGGCACCCAGCTGAGCATGACCGATTGGTTGTCGGCTCCGGGGATCGCGATGAAGTCGGTGGGCGGGTTAGGGGCGCCTTCCTCGAACCTCAGCCGCATACGCCATACGTTGCCCGGCTCATCGTACTCGTTGTACGCCACCGCCTGCATCTCCCAGTAGCCATCGGGGATCAGTAGGCGATCGAACGGGAATTCGAAGTACACATCGGTGAGCGTGCCGTTGGTGTCCCAGGTCTTTTGCAGGGCGGTATTCAAGATCTTATAGTCCGTGGCCGGATCACCCACGGTGATCGCCGCGCCATGGTCGTCGACCAGGGTCAGACGCATGTAGACGTTGAAGGCCACTGAAGCGGGATCCTGCGGATCGGGGTAGACGAGCCCCCAGTCGGCCTCCGCGATGTGATATTTCACGGTCACCTGGTCGAGCGTGCGCTGCACCTGCGGGAACGGAGTGCCCAAGTCGTCGGCCGCGACGGGAGCGACCGTCAGCAGGCGACCGCGCGGTCCCAAGTATTGCTGGTGGATGAGGCTGGTCACGATGGCGGGGGACGGAGCCGGGGGAGCAGCCCACGTGACCGTCACGGTGACCTTCTTGAGGTTGCCTGAGCCATAGGCGACGTCTTCGACCGCGTAGCTGGTCGTGAAGTCCGCGCCCCGCACTGAATCGGCGACCCCGAACTTGGTCGCCAGGGCGTCGCTGTACCAGTTGCGCGCAGGATCACCCACCGGTATCTCCCGGTAGTCGAGCTGGCGGATCTCCTCCATGCGCTGCCGGGCGATGTTGGTCGCCGTGCTGCGGTAGCGGGTGGAAGAGGCCTGACCGAGACCCTGCAGGAAGAACGGCACGAAGCCTGCCATCGCCACGAGAAGAAGGAGGACCGCGACCATGACCTCGATGAGGGTGAAACCGCCGGCCGATCGCTGCCTACGCATCGCATCCTTCCTCGTCATCGGGGTCCTCACACCGTCATCGGCACAGACGTGCCCGACCTTTACCAAAGAACGCAGAGTCGGCCCCGACGATACGAGTGTCGTCGGGGAGAAAGGGCTAGTGCACCCAGCGCACCCCGCCCCAGGCCTGCGGAGGCAGCGGTCGGGTCATCTCGTCGGGGGAAGACTCGAGCCACCGCGCGAGCAGGTCGTGCAGTGGAGGGTGGATCACCAATTCACCCAGCTCCTCGGGCCCGAACCAGCGGGCGTCGCGCACGGTGGCGTCGCCGGGGGACGGTTCATCGAGTCCGGTGGCTCGGGCGGCGAAGACCAGGTGAACCAGGTGACGTGACCTTCCCGCGTCTGGGGAGATAGTCTCGACGACGGCCAGTGGGGGCGTGAGGACCTCCACGTGAAGGCCACACTCCTCGTTCACCTCCCGGGCGAGCGCTTCGACCAGGGACTCGCCACGTTGGACGCCTCCGCCTGGAAGGAGCCAGTAGCGGCGCGCGCCCTTCTGCTGCTCGACCAGGAGTACGCGGCCTCGTTTCACCACGCACGCCGAGACGCGTAGGGAGGGGCCCCTGTCGTCTGGTGCTGGATCGGCGGTATCTACTGTCTCTTCCCTTGCTCGGCGATGTCCTCGACTTATTATGGCAGACCCACTACACTAGAGCCGCCTGTAGGGTGAGGGTCCGTGGGAGGCTGCCCGGCGTATGAGTGAACGCGAGAGGGACATACTGGTGAAGTTCGTCGACACATACGTGTCGACGTTCGAAGCCTGGGATGTCCTCATCTATTTCGCGGCTCACGCCTCGGAATCGGTTTCGGTGGTCGACCTGGCCCGCGACATCGGCCGGCGGCCGGAAGATCTGAGTCAAGCGGCCGCCCGGTTGTCCTCACAAGGCGCCCTCGAACGTGACCGCGACGGCGCATGGCAGCTGTGCGCTGACGAAGATTTTCGCCAGGGTCTCGACACCTTCGCGAAGGCGATCCACGACCACAAGGATCGCCTCTATGTACTCACGCGGTTGCTCGAGAACCTCAGCCGCTGAGCCCGCCGGTCCTCGGGCCTATCTCCTCCGCCGGCGTCATCCCAAGGACGTAGGGCGTACCCCTAAAGCTCCCTGCTACGGTGGCCGATAGACCTGGCGTCCGCGGTAGTCCCCCAAGACCCGGCGTTGCGCCCCAGATTCGACACCGGGCGAAATGTTGAGCGAAAGTTGTCTAGGATTTGACTAGGGGGGCATACTAAGGGCGAAGGTGCAAAGGGCAAACCACTCGCAAGGGTGGGACGCAAAGTCACAGGGCCCACGGGGTCGGCTGGACTGCCACCAGACTCAGGTCTGTGGTTTGCCGGGCACACCGCAGGCCTTTTTGTTTGCGGGTGCCGTGCGTACAGTCTCGAACACAGGAGGTCGGCACCATGTTGAGCAAACTCTCGAAGAGGATGAAGGGCGAGGGCGGTTTCACCCTCATCGAACTGTTGGTGGTGATCATCATCATCGCCATCCTCGCCGCCATCGCAATCCCGACGTTCCTCGGGCAGCGGCAGAAGGCCCAGGACGCGGCGGCCAAGTCCCTAGTGCGCAACGGCATGACCGCCGTCGAGTCGGCGTTCACCGACACGCGCGCATTCGATCTCATCGTGTCGCCCATGCTGGAGGACATCGAGCCGTCGATCGTCTTCGTCTATGCCGGAGCGGGTGGCGGCGTTGCCGCCGGTCCGACCGCGCAGGCCTCTGGTAATGCGGTCGACTTCTCGGGCATGGATGGCGCCAACTACGAAGTGGGCACCGTTTCTCAATCCGGTCGCACGTTCGGGGTGCATGTCAATAAGAGCGCTGACGCCACTACGTTCGCTCCGGGCAACACGTTCTACATCGGCGCCAACCCGCAAACCTGGTAGTCGGTCAAAAATCGCACCGGAGAGAGCGCTTAGGACGATCTGAGCTGATCACCTGAGTGGCCCACTCTGGGTTCTTGGAAGGGGCAGGGCTTACTGAGAGCCCTGCCCCTCCGCTTCTCAGGAGGCATGAGGCGAAAGATGAACCCGTTCTCACACGCAAGGCGCTCCGGCAAGCTGGTGATCTTGATGGTGTGCCTCGGCATCGCGCTGAGCGCATGCGGGGACGCCAGGCTCGGACGAGCGCGGGCGCTGGAGGACCGAGGCGCGCTCGCAGAGGCGAACGAGCTCTACCTGGATGTGCTGGCCGACCATCCCGACGATCTTGCTTCATTGAAGGGACTGGCTGTGAACCTGGTGCTCCTTCGTAGATTCGATGAGGCCCTCCCGTATCAGGAGAGGACGATCGCAGCAGACCCGCGCGACGTCCAGACGCGGGTCGAGCTCGCCTTCAACTACCTGAACCACCAGGCAAGACCGGACGCAGCGGTGCGCGTCTTCCAGGAGGCAGTCGCTCTCGACCCGAGCCCCAAGCACCGGACGTTCTTGGCACAGAGCTTGATCGCTTCCGGCAACACAGCTGAGGCGAGAAGCATCTTGCTTGACGTCATGAAGGTGGACCCGGGATATCGGTACGCATCGACGATCCTGCGGAAGCTCGAAGGTGGGCAGCCGGGTGGGGCGGGATAGACGATGGCAGGTACTCGCGACGTACGGCTTTCGACCAGTCTAGGCAGCATCGGCTGCGCGCTCGGCAGCCCTAGCGAGCAGGCTTCGACTAGGTGTGTGGCGATACGTCGCGCCCTCGGCGCCGCGCGGTTAGGCCTATTGGCCGGCGTTGTCACCATTCCCATCATCGCTTTCAATCCGTCCGACGGTTTCGACGGCTTCTACGGCGTCAAAGCGCAGGCGGTTCTCCTGCTGGGCGCGCTCATGGCGGCTTGGTGGGCATGCGCGCTCCTGACGAGGACGATCACGCTCACGCGTCTGAGCCCGATCCTCGTCGTAGGCCTCGGCCTCACAGGATGGCTGACCCTATCGACGCTGGTGTCGGTCGATCCTTCGGGTGCCGTCTGGGGTAGCGCTTTGCGGCACGATGGCCTGCTCGTATGGTTCGCCGGCTTGGTTGTGATGGCCACGGCCATGACGATGTCCGACGAGCGGTCCTGGCGCACGGTGGGAGACGCCGCCGCCCTGACATGTGTGGGCGTCAGCGCATACGCGGTCCTCCAACACTTCGGTCTGGACTTCAGCGGCCTCTCGACGAGCCTGACGTACGCTCGGAGCAGCGGGACATTCCACAATCCTGTCGTACTTGGTGGCTATCTGACATTGATGATGCCGATCTTGGTGATCCGAGCCGTCCGTTCTGACGGTCGGGCCGCCGCGTTGCTGTGGACCGCGGGAGTCGGAGTGACCTTGGCTGCGACCTACTTCACGTTCAGCCGGGCGGCTTGGATCGGTTCGCTCGGAGGTCTCTTGCTTCTTGTCGGTCTTCTACTGTGGACGCGGTCATCTCGCTACCGGCGCCTGATCGGAGTGATTGCAGTCGCCGCCCTGCTCGCCATTGCGGTTTCTCTTGTGCCCCGTGGCGATCGTGTCGTGGTCGAGCCGCATTCGTTGGCGAAAGACGCCGCGAGCGCCGTCTCGATCAGTGATGCCCGCAACGCCGGTAGGCTTGCCACCTGGGCGATCGCGTTGGCAATCATCAGGGACCGTCCGTGGTTCGGAACGGGGCCCGATCAAATGGGGGCCGTGTTCGAGTCCTACCGTACGCCGCAGTTCGACGAAGGAGAAGGGCCGGCTGTGGTCGCGGACAAGGCTCATTCAGAGCCGCTCAACCTGGCGGTCACCCTCGGCATACCCGGCGCCCTTCTCTGCTTCCTCCTGCTTTGCGTAGTCGGCCGGGAGCCGGCGCGCCAATCGTTGCGCCGTGCGCTCGGTCCCGAGAGCGCGGCAGTGATGTGCGGGCTTGCCGGCTATCTTGCCGCCTCACTTGTTTCCATCACTGTCCCGGGCGTCCACACTATCTTCTTCTTGCTTCTCGGGATGTTGGCCCGGCCACGCGAAGGGAGATGAACATGATGGTGCGTCTCTTCCATGGCAAAGCGTGCGAGGCACGTCGTGACGCGGGTTTTACTCTCATCGAACTGTTGGTGGTCATCATCATCATCGCCATCCTTGCAGCGATCGCGATCCCGACGTATCTGGGGACGCGTATGAAGGCTCAAGACGCGGCCGCTGTGACCCTTGTTCGCAACGCGCTCACCGTAGTCGAAAGCGCCAACATGGAGCGACACGACTACCGCTTGATCAGCGCGGATGATCTGACTGCCATCGAGCCCGCCATACAGTGGACCGTCGCACCCGATAACCTTGTCGACCCTGTCGGACCCCTCGTGACCAATGCGGTCACAAGCTCTGCAAGGGACGATGCAGTCGACTTCTACGGGGAAACCGCCACCACCTTCGATGTGGGCTCCGTCAGTGAAAGCGGCAACCGGTACGGTATCCAGGTCGACACGCTCGTGGATGGGACCGGCGTCTCGTACATCAAGGTCAAGGTCATAGACGGTGCGGGCAGCGTCGGCTGGTAGCTGAGCGATCCTCGCCGGGCGGGTGGTCACGCCGGCATCGTAGGTCTAAGGTCGCATCGACCCGGGAGGCCGCCGCGCGATAGCCTCGCGGCATGTTCGAGGCCTTACACATCCGGTTCACCATCTCACTCAAGACTGACGCCCGCGCCGGTCACAGCCTGATCGAGCTCCTGGTGGTTCTCGCCATAGTGGCGCTGGTGGCCGTTCTTCCCGCCACGACGCTGGGGGACGTCTTGGCAAGACACGACGCTCGCAACTCGGCCCAGCGATGGCAGCTGGCCATCGCGTGGGCGGAAATCGCCTCGGCTCGTCGCGGCGAGCGCCTCGTGCTGGTGAGTCGGGGATCGGAGCTCCGCCTGAGCGGGGCGACGGGACGGGTCGGCGAACTCACCGCGGGGTCCCGGGACGAAGCCTGCGCCACCAACGTCCGGCGCTGGCGATCGCCGTCGGGCGTCACGATCGGCTTCGTGGCTCCGTTCGGTTCTCCGGACGCCGCGCGCTCCCTCTATCTCGGTGCTCCGGGATCCGGGTCGCGGGTGGTCGTGCGGGCCGAGAGCGGGCTCACCCGAAGAGAGACGTGGTGAGCCACACCATGAGACGCTGTCGAGAGGGGTTCACCCTGGTGGAAGTGGTGATGGCTATGGGCCTGCTCATGTTCGCTGTCGGCCCGATCGTGCACGTGCTGCTCTCGCTGCAGACAAGAATAGCCGGCTGGGAGACCGCGATGGGCGCGTCGGGTCCGGGTTTGCCACCCGAGGTCCAACAAGGATGGACCTGGGGGCCGACGGTGCGGGATCTTCGCTGGAGCTGGGGGAGCGGTCTCACCGGGGACACTCGCGACGGAGCCGCCCTCATCGACGGGATCGTGGGTGTGTGGAGCGACGGGTGGCTGCTGGTCTGCATGAGCCCGGACTGGACCGACGAGACCACCCTCGGTTCGCCGATCATCTGGTCTTCCCGGGCGGGCCAAGAAGTCGTCGTGCGCATGCGTGAGGCGTCCGGTCCCTGGGGACCGCCGGCGCGCACCCTCGTTCCGTCGGACGACCCGGTGACGCCGCGGCCGTCGGCGGTCGATGCGACCTCATCTGAGGGCGATCCGGCGCTCGGATCGTGGGCCGCCGTCCACGTGCCTGAGGCTGGGGTCGTCGAGGTCCAGATCCTGTCATCGGGTGCGGCGGTCCAGAAGGTGACACAGGCGAGTCCCCTTCTTGTGCAACTGTCGACCGGCGCCGGATCGGCGTCGGTGTCGTGGGAGAGAGCCATGCAGTCCTGGATCCCGGCGGGAGGCAGGCGTGTCGATCTCTTCTTCTAGGGCCTCGGCGTGGTCGGCGGGCGCGGGTTTCACCCTCATCGAGCTGTTAGTGGCCCTCGCGTTGGCTCTGGTCCTTGCGTTGGCCTGCGCTCCCCTCTGGATCTCAGTCCAGAGGGTGGGAGTGAGCGCGGCCGACCGGGTGATTTGGAGTGCCCAGGCGCGAGTCGCCGCGGCTCGATTGGAGCGAGATCTGCGGCTCGCAGGAGTGGGTCTGGACGTTGGCTCAGGCGACACCGTGGCCCTCGGAGGCCCCCTAATCTTTGCCGCCTCGCATCAGCTGGTCGTCGTCACCCGTTCGCCTGCCGACGGCTCGGCCCAATTGGTGGAGTGGGAGATCGCGGGCGGGAACGTCATGCGCCGGAGAGGTCCGTGGCAGACAAGCGCTCTCGCCTCTCCTACCGATCACTCCCATTATGTAGATCACAAGACCATGCTCGAGAACGTGTCGGACTCGAGCGTGTTCTCTGTCGGCCGGCGCGTTCCTGGTCAGGCCTGGCTGACCACCGAAAGCGTGACCGGAGCGGAGACGACTGTCTCTACGGAAGATCTCCGCTGGATCGACACTGTCTCGTGCAGGCTCCTGGCCGCCGACCCGGCCGACGGCACCACGCGCGGACTGCCTGTGGAGTCGCTTCTGTGGGTGGCTCGTTGAACGTTCGGCCACAGCGCGGCTCACGACCCAGGGAGATGGGGTCGGTACTGTTGGTGGTGCTGCTGACCTGCTTGGGCGCCATGGCGCTGTGCGCAGGCTTGGCCGTCCTGGTGCAGGGCGGCGAATCACTGCTCATCCAGGAGCGCGACGCAGCCGCCGAGTCCGTCGCCGCCGACACACGTCTGTTCAGAATGGCCGGGTCGGCCCGTCGCCAGTGGGGGGCGCGAGTCGAAGAGTTCGGACCGGGCAGGCCCGGCGAGCTCGAATGGAACGAAGCCGATAGACCGGGAACACTGCGGGCGTGGGTGCCCATGTGGCCCGACCGTCGACTCGGGACCCGCGTCGAGAGGGCGCAGGACGGCATCGATCTGCCGTACGCAGCCGTGGTCGCGGATCGACTTGTGTGGCCTGACTCACGGACAGTCGCGGCCATATCGTCACCGCGCGGTACAGGAACCGTCGCTCCTGTCGTCACCAGAGTCTCGCCCCCAGCCGCGATGCTCGGGCCCGACGTCGCGTCATCGGTCTTGCCAAAGAGGTGGTCTCTGGATGAGGGATCTTTGTTCCAGATCCGGGAAGAGATGGCCCACGGTTCTCACGCTTCCGTGCTCCTGCTTGAGCGGGATGGGCTGGGCTACGTCGAGTATGCCGACACGCTCTGGTCGCCGGCCGGCGATCCCAGCCCGGGCGGGAACGACGCAGCCGGGAGCGCCCCGGAGACCCCAGCCCTGATCGTGGTCACCGGCGGAGCGAGCCTGAGTGTGTCGTCCCTGGGGGACATGTTCGCCGTGATCGTCGTCGACGGTGGCTCCCTGCGCCTGGAGGGCACTCTCCTTCATGGGGCGGTGTTCTGCAGCGAGCAGGTGCATATGGGGGCCTCGGGGGGCGTCGTCTTCGAACCGGCGATCCTGCGTTGGGCCACTGACAGGTCTCTCGGTCGCGTGCGTCTTGTGCCGGGGACGAGGACGGAGTCGGATGTGGGATAGAAGACGGGCATCCGCGGCGGAGTGGTTCGCGAGAGAGAACAGCATGACCTGCGTGCGGCCGGGCGACGGCCTTGTGTATACTGCAGGATATGAGCTCTAGACCACATCACGCTGCAAGAGAGCATGAAGACACCGGCAAGATGGCCTGCCACCGCTGCGATGTCATCTGCGAGCACGTCGTATATCCGAGCCACTGCATCCGCACATCGTGCCGATACGTGTACGCCTACACCGATGGAGACACGACGTACTTCGGGTGCGTCCAGAAGATCTTCCGGCCCGAGCTCGACCTGGCGCCCATGGAGCCGTCTTCGCGCCGCGACGTCTATGGAGCTCTTCTCGCTCGAAGGAGGCCCCTGCGCGAATGCCAGGCGGCTATCGAGCACGCCTATCCCTCTCGCTATTCATGGCGGGGCTGCCAGAACCCCCTGTTCCGCCACGATCCCGAAGAGTATGCCCCCGAGGCGATACGGCATCTCGTCGAAGGGCCGGGGGACCCAGCCGACTAGGCGGTGGATCTCAGCCTGGTGTTCCTCGGTACGGCCGGAGCGGTACCAACGGTCGACCGCGCGCCGAGCGGCCTTCTGCTGGTCCGAGGGGGCGAGCGTCTCCTGTTCGACTGTGGGGAGGGGACGCAACGGCAGCTGATGCGATCGGTGGGGTTGGCCCATATCGACCGCATCTTCATCACCCATCTGCACGGGGACCATTTCTTGGGACTGCCGGGCATGCTGAAGACACTCGGATTGATGGGTCGTGAGACGGGCATCGATCTCGTGGGACCGCCCGGCCTCGAAGAGATCATGCTGATATCGCATCGGCTGTTCGGCCGGCTGCCGTACCCGATCGACCTTCGCGAGATAGACGGCGGCGCCGTGGTCCAGGGAGACGGATATGTGGTCAGGTCGGCGCGCAACCACCACGGCATTCCCGGGCTCGCGTACGCCCTGGAGGAAGAGTGGCGGCCCGGACGGTTCCACCCCGATCGGGCTGTGGCCCTCGGCGTCACGCCCGGACCGGATTTCGGGCGGCTGCAGGCGGGCGAGTCCCTCGTCTTGCCTACGGGCGACGTGGTCGAGCCCGAGCAGGTCATGGACGAACGGAGACCGGGTCGGAAGATAGTCATCTCAGGGGACACTCGACCCAGTCGGGAGGTCCTCGAGCTGAGCCGAGACGCAACGGTGCTGATCCACGACTCGACGTTCGCGGACTCAGAGGCCGCCAGGGCGTTGGAGACCCGGCACTCGACCGCCCGGGAGGCCGCCGTCCTGGCCCGGCAAGCGGGAGTCGAGTTGCTGGTGCTCACCCACGTCAGCTCGCGCCATGGACGCCGAGAGCTTCTCGACGAGGCCAGGGCCGCCTTTCCTCAGACGATCCTGCCCTCCGATCTCGACCACTTGGTCGTTCCATACCCGGAAAAGGGGCCGCCGGAGCTGATCTTCGCCCGCGACGCCGCCGGGATGTGGGGAGACTGAGTGGCCTGAGGGCCTAGAACCGGTATACTAGCCGGGTTCTCCTCGCCCACGTAGCTCAGGGGATAGAGCACTGGCCTCCGGAGCCAGGAGCGCAGGTTCGATTCCTGCCGTGGGCACTTCTCGTTCCGACGCTACGCGGAGGTTGGGGACTCCGGATCGGCGTCTGGTGGGTCCTGAGCGTCGTCAGCACGGCGAGGGCCGGCTGGGATTGCCGGTCGTCCGATGGCGTTGGTGCAGCGCCCCGTCTTCTCATGGAAATGGGCACAGTGTCGTCGCTGGGTCCGGTCGGCGTGACATGCCTGCCCGGTCTCCGGCTGTTGCTTGGCGACTGCTGATCCGGCGTTCATGTCCCGACTATAGCCCACCGCAACCGGGCCGCCAATGTCGCTCGCACGTCTCCCCATTAGATGAGCGCTCCGACCTCGCCGAGCGTGGCCGTTTCGAGTTCCGCGCACTCGAGGTCGAACACCTCGCAGAAACGCGCCGCGTACAGGCGTTTGACCTCATCCATGGGAGGCGCCACGCCCGTCAGCGCCAGGACACTCGTCTGGCGAAGGTCGGGCTCGCCGCAGGACACGATGCGGTCGAAGAGGTCCAGGTCGATAGACACGTTGAGCGAGGTGCCGTGACTGGAGACCCAGCGGCGGCACCGCAGGCCCACTGAGGCGATTTTCGCCTCGCCGACGTACACGCCGGGACGTCCGGCGCTGCGCTCGCTGCGGACGCCGTATTCCGCGAGGACGCGGACGACGACCTCCTCCAAGGAGCGCACGAACAAGCGTAGATCGCGGCGAGGCACCGGGACGACCGGATAGCTGACGAGTTGCCCGGGTGCGTGCAGAGTGGCGCCACCTCCTCGGACCGAGCGGACGACGGGCACGAGGGGATGTCCGGTATCGCCCAGACCGCCGTCGACGAGGTCGGAGTCGGTACCCCGCGCCCCAAGCGTGATCACGGGCGGATGCTCCAGGAGCAGGAGTAGGCCGGGGAGTCGCTGCTCGGCGACGGCGAGGCACAGCCCAGCCTGGAGCTCCTGGGTATCCTCGTAGGGCGCCAGGCCGAGGTCCAAGACCCGGAGACGCGACATAGACCCCTTCAGGCCCGTCCGGTCTTCAGCCCTCACGGCCGCGTCTCACCGCCTCGCCACTTGAGAAGCAGGACCTGAGTGTGAGAAACTCGGCACAAGCCGCGTGTGCGAGCGGCGTCGGCGAGATGGGGCCGGTTTCCCGAAGACCTTGAGTGAGGAGTGCACGTGTCGAAGAAGCAGTACGACCCCCTGTGGGAGCTGGTAGGAGAGAAGTTCGTGCTACAGGGAATAGAGGAAGACGTCGACGCGCTCTGCCCCAACTGTCATGTCAAGCTGCACCTCGGGCGAGAAGCGCAGATCGGGCAGGCCGCCGAGTGCGGGCTCTGCGGGGCTGCATTGCAGGTCGTATCCGGAGAGACCGCCCTCACCCTGCGGATCAGTACCTGATCACCGGGCGCCCGAGCTCCGATAGCGGCGTCCCCAGCTTCTTGGCCAAGGTCGCCGGGGCCGAGACGGCCGCCGGGTCACCGTCGGAGACGTAACGGAGTTCCGGGTTCGCGGAGAACATGTCGATGAGGTCTTGGAGCGCGCTTCCCGTGACCTGTATCCGAGGAATGTGCAGGGGCTGAAATCCTTTCGTGAAGGGCGACAGCGAGGAACCGCCGGTCACCTCGACGGCCCCCTTGTAGCTGTAGGGCATCCCCTCGTACTCGCCTGAGGCGAGGAGTGCGTCGTCGGCCGGGTACTCGCCGAAGGGCACTGACATCGTGCGCACCTTGTATCCGCCTCCCACGTACTTCTCGATCGTCGCCTTCGACACCGCCAGCTGCTTGCGGGCCTCTGCTTCCGCGGCTTTCTTCAGGTTGAGATGGGTGACTGTGTGGCTGCCCACCTCGTAGCCGGACGAGACCAGGCTGCGCAGCTTCTCCGTCTGCCGGTCGGGCTGGCCGAACAGCACGTTGTCGTTGGGCCGCACGTCGAGCAGGACGAAGAATGACGCCCGCGGGGCCCATCCACCCGCTTCGGCCGCCTTCTGCAGGATCCCAAAGCCTGAGTCCGGATCCACGGCGCCGTCCTCGAGGATGCGGTACTGCCCGGGGCTCGAGTCGTCGAACGTGATGACGATGGGGCTCTTACCGGCTGGGACGTCGATGCTCAAGTCGACGAGGTCGCCCAGGTTGATGGGGAAGAACCCGGCAGACTTGAGAAGGGCGATGTCTTCTCTGAAGTGCTCAGGCGTACGGGTCCACTGGGATTCGGGAGTGCCGATCTTGTGGTACTCGAGCACCGGGATCAGCCCGAACTCGTTCGCACCGATCGCCTTTGCTCCCTCGGCCGTCATGGGTGCCGCTTTCTGAGTCTCGGCGCTGCCGGACCGACCGGAGACCGCCTGGGACTCGCCGGCTGCCGCGCTGACCGTGGCATCCGGAGCGGCGGCCGTGTTGCCCCCGCCGAAGACCAAGCCGCCCACCAGGCCGACCACCCCACCCACGATGAACGCTACGACCATGAAGCGGACTATCTTGTCGAACCTCAGCATGCTGGATGCACGGTACCAGAATCGTCGGGGGCCGACCACCGAGGGGCAGTGCGCGGCCGTATCGCTCGGCCTCTGGTAGACTCTCGCGCTATGGAACGGTTGGTATCGACGAGGACGCGGCGGACCTCGAAGGCCGCCGGTCCCGCGATGATCGTGATCGTGGTGGGCACCGTCTTGGCCTTCGTCGCCGGTTTCGCCGTGTTCTGGGCAGTGGGCGCCCGGGTGGCGGGCGGCGGACTCTCGATGCCGTCGCTCTCGCGCGAAGGCAGTGACGCAGCCGCCGCCGGCACGGGGCGCGCAGCCATCAAACCCGCACCGGTTCCCGCGGTGACGCCCATCGATCTGACCCGTTTCAGAGACGCGTCCTACGTACCGGTGAAGGGCATCTACCTCTCCGCCTGGGCCGCGGGTTCTCAGAAGCTCCTGGACGCCCAGCTGGCCCTGGCCGACCGCACCGAAGTCAACTCGATGGTCATCGACGTCAAGGACGCGACCGGCTATGTATCCTACGACTCCAAGGTCGCCCTCGCCGGCGAGCTCAAGCTCGAAGAGAAGCGCATCAAAGACATAGACGGCCTGATGGCGACTTTGCGGGAGCATCACATCATCCCCATCGCGCGCATCGTCTGCTTCAACGACCCGCTTCTTGCGGAACGGCGCCCTGAATGGGCGGTCAGGAGCAAGAACGGGGGCAACTGGAAGGACAAGAAGGGCTCCTCCTACACCAATCCCTACGACCGCCGCGTCTGGGACTACCTGGTGGACCTGGGCGAGGAAGCCGCCGACAGGGGGTTCCGCGAGATCCAGTTCGACTACGTGCGCTTCCCCAGCGACGGCAAGATCTCCGATGCCGTGTACCCCGGGGCGACGAGCTCGAAGGAAGACGCGATCGCAGACTTTCTCGCCTACGCGCGAGACCGGCTCGAGAAGAAGGGGGTGTGGGTATCGGCCGACGTGTTCGGCTTGACCGTGCACGTAAAGGACGATCTGGGCATCGGCCAGCGCATCGAGAAGCTCTCCCGCAATGTCGACATAGTCAGCCCGATGATCTACCCGTCCCACTACTACTCGGGCTCCTACAACATCAAGAGCCCGAACTCGCACCCGTACGAGGTGATCGTCAACGCCATGAAAGACTCAGAGGTGCGTCTCGCCGGGAGCGGCGCCATCGTCCGCCCATGGCTGCAGGACTTCTCTCTAGGTGGTGTGACCTACGGGGTGGAGCAGGTGCGGGCGCAGATCAAGGCGGTCGAGGAAGCGGGCGTGAAGGAGTGGCTCCTCTGGGACCCGTCGGTCAAGTACACCGAAGGGGCTTTGCGCGCCGGCTAGGAGCGAAGACCGGGCGCTGTCGACCTGCTCAGAGCCAGTCCCAGCGGCGAAAGAGCAGGTAGAGTCCACCGGACATTCCCACCATCAGTGTCGTGGAGACCGCCACGCCCCACACGTTGGCGAAGCCGGGGTAGGGGACATTCATGCCGTAGTAGCCGGTGATGATGGTGGGTACGGCGAGGATGGCCGCCCAGCTGCCCACCTTCTTGACGATCAGGTTCTGGCGGTAATCGCGCAGGCTCAGGTTCGTCTCGACGATGGTGCTGACCAAGTCGCGCAATGAATCAGCGGACTCAGTGACCCGCAGGATGTGGTCGTAGACGTCGGCGAAGTAGGGGTAGAGCTCTTCGGATACGGCCACATGCTCGCGCCGCATGAGGCTGCTGATCGCTTCGCGCAGGGGCATGGCCAGACGGTGGAAGCGGACCATGGCGCGGCGCATGTCGAACCACTTCCGCTGCTCGGCGGGATCGAGAGGACGCTCCGCGAAGACCGCATCGCTGACCTCCTCGTAGTAGCCGTCGAACGCCTCGATCGCGTCGAAGTATCCGTCGACGACCACGTCGAGCAGCCCGTAGAGCAAGAAGCTCACCCCGTGGGTGGCGAGCACGGACGAGCGGTCCCAGCGGGCGAGGACGGGATCCAGGGAGAACCCCTCGTCCTTGCGCACGGTGATGAGCCAGCGCTCGCTGACGAACGCGTCGATCTCGGTCTCGTGGAGCGCACCGGCCTCTGTGTCGACCCTCACGGCGTGGCAGGCGAGGAACAGATGCGTCGCATAGCGGTCGAGCTTCGGTCGCTGGTGGCGCCCAAGGGCGTCTTCGACGGCGAGCTCGTGCAGGCTGAGCTCGTCGACGAGCTCGTGCAACTGCTCGATCGAGGGTCCGCAGAAGTCCACCCACACGACAGTGTCTGAATCCTCGAGATACTCGGAGACGTCGGCGACCGGAAAGCCTTCGGCGTGGAGCACACCCTTGCGGTACACCCTGGTCGTGGCAGCGCCCAATGTCGTTCCTCCGTGCTTACGACCGTGACCCTCGAGGCCATCTATCGGTCGGGCCTGTTCAACACGCAGCGGGGTCAGGATACAACGTGGCCGCCGGGACGTCGTCCTTCGACAGTCTCCTACGCGGTCAGGTCCAGGGTGAGCGCCATCTCGTCGCAGTCGGGAAAGTGGATGCAATGCACGCACTCCTGCCAGATCTTGTGCGGCAGCTCCGACTTGTCGACCGGCCGAAAGCCCAGACTGAGGAAGAAGCCCTCGACGAACGTCAGGGCGAAGACGGTGCGGACCCCCAACTCCTGAGCGTCCTCCAGGGCGGCGCGTACGAGGGCGGCCCCTATACCTGAACCCTGGGACTGCTCGGCGACGGCGAGCGAGCGTATCTCGGCCAGGTCCTCCCAGGACACGTGCAGCGCCACGCACCCCACCACGATGCCGTCCGCGACCGCGACCAGGTAGTCCCGAACGTGCTCGTAGAGGGCCTGACGCGACCGCGGCAGCATCTGGCCCTTGCCGGCGTAGTCGTTGATGAGCCGCTGAAGACGGGGAGCGTCGGCCAGCACTGCTCTGCGGATAGTCGCGTCCATCAGGTCGCTATTGTATCCCAGGCCGTTGACGTAGAATCGGCTCCATACATCCGTTCCCGCCTCACGGCGGGCTTCCATCCGAGGTGGGGAGGGTCATGTCCGTCACGCAGCTGTCGGTTTTCGTCCAGAACAAGCGGGGCCGTATCACGGAGCTTGTCAGTCTTCTCGCGGCCAACGACATCAATATCTTCGCTTTCTCGGTGGCCGACGTGAGCGACTACGGGATCGTCCGGGTCTTGGCGGAGCACGCCGGGCGCGCCCACACCGTGCTTACCGAGGCGGGGTTCACGACCAAGGCCGACCCAGTGGTATCGGTACCGTTGGTCGACAAGGTCGGATCGTTGGCGAAGGTTCTGGAACTGGTCACGGAGTGTGGGGCCACCATCGACTACCTCTACCTGAGCGCGCGGATGTCAGTGGTGTTGAGAGTCGACGACGTAGACGCGGTCGAAAGGCGTCTCGTAGCAGCCGGGTTCGCTCCTCTGAACGAGCAAGAAGTTGACTAGTGACCGAGGACCCGGTTAACATGGGTCTCCCTACGAAGCTGGGGGAAGCCAAGAGGGGACGACACCCGCAGCCAGGAGGGGGCCGGCGGGAGCCCGAAGAAGTGTCGAGGGAAACGCGCGAGGGGAGGAATGCATGAGGAATCGATATGTGGCGCTGCTTGTACTAGCTTTGGCGAGTCTACTCGTCCTGGCGGTCACGGGATGCGGTGGGGGCACCACCACGACCACGGCCGCAGCGGAGGGCCCGACGACCACGGCATCGGGTGACACGGGCACGACGACGGCCCCGGCGAGCACGGAGAGCACGGCCGTCGCACCGACCGGCGACCCCATCGTGATCGGCGCGGTGCTTTCCGCGACGGGCCCCGGCTCGCCGCTGGGTGAGCCGGAGCGTGCGACGCTCAAGATGATGGAGACTGAGCTCAACAACGCGGGCGGCGTCCTCGGACGACCGGTGAAGATCGTGATCGAGGACGATCAGACCAACCCGAAGGAAGCCGTGACGGCCGTCACCAAACTGCTCCAGCAAGACAAGGCGATCGCCGTGCTCGGCAGCTCGACCTCGCCGTCCACACTGGCCATCAAGCCGATCACGGAGCAGGCGGGCATACCGCTCATCGCTCTGGCGGCGGCGAACAAGATCACCGAGCCTCCGATCGATTGGACCTGGCGGGCCCCGCCCCGGGATGCCCTGGCCGTGCAGAAGGCTCTGGAGTACATCTCCGGCGTCATGAAACTCAAGAAGATCGGCCTGCTGCACGATGAGAACGCGTACGGCGCGTCTGGCGCCGCCGAGATCGAGAAGCGTATCGGCGACTTCGGACTCGAAGTCGTGGCCAAGGAGTCGTACAAGACCGAGGACACCGACCTCACCGCTCAGCTGACCAAGATCAAGGCCGCCAATCCTGAAGTCATCGTGGTGTGGGGCACCAATCCGGGACCGGCTGTGGCGGCGAAGAACATGAAGCAGCTCGGCATGACCCAGCCGTATGTCGGCAGCCACGGCATCGCCAACAAGAAGTTCATCGATCTGGCCGGCGCCGCCGCGGAGGGAGTCATCTTCCCCGCCGGTCGGCTGCTCGTGCCTTCGTCGTTCACCGACCCGGCGCAGAAGTCGGTGGTAGACACCTTCGTGGCTGCCTACAAGGAAGCCACGGGGCAGATGCCTCCGACCTTCGCGGGTCACGCTTTCGGCGGTCTGACGTTGCTGGTCAACGCCATAACCAAGGCCGGCAGCACTGACGCGGCCGCCGTGCAGAAGGCGCTCAACGAGACCCGGGGAGTCGCCACCCCCGACGGTATCTACAACTACACCACCACGGATCACGACGGTCTCACCGTCGACGACCTGACGGTGGTCAAGATCCAGAACGGCACCTGGGTACTGGCCGAGTAAGAGATGTGTCGAGGCGGCGGCCGATGCCGGCCGCCGCCTCGACCGCATCATCGACGTCGCATCGAATCGGACAGGAGCAGGGTGAGCTTCGACCAGTTCCTCCAGTACATATCCAGCGGCATCACGAGCGGAAGCATCTATGCCCTGACGGCCCTCGGCTTCACCCTGATCTACAACTCCACCGACATCATCAACTTCGCCCAGGGCGAGTTCGTGATGCTGGGAGGGTTGGTGGCCATCAGCATGCACGAGTGGGGGGCCCCGCTCCCTTTGGCCTTCCTGGTCGCGGTCGCGCTGGTGGGTATCGTGGGTGTCATCTTCGAGCAACTCGCGATCCGACCGCTGCTGTCGGCCGGGGTCTTGGCGCAGATCATCGTGACCATCGGGGCCTCGCTTGCCATCCGGACGGTCGCCATGCTCATCTGGGGCCGTGAATCCCTGCCGTTGCCGCCGTTCTCAGGGGATTCCCCCATCGTGATCTTGGGCGCCAGTATCTTGCCACAGACATTGTGGGTCCTCGGTCTCACCCTGGTCATCGTCGTCGCGCTGCAACTGTTCTATCGGCGCACGCTCACCGGCAAGGCCGTGCGTGCCTGCTCGGTGAACCCGACGGCCGCCCGACTCATGGGCATCTCCTATTCGCGGGTCGTGCTTCTGTCGTTCGGGCTCTCGGCGGCCATATCGGCAGCCGGCGGGGTGATGATCACGCCCGTCAGCTTCATGAGCTACAGCGCGGGCGCCTTGATCGGCTTGAAGGGATTCGCCGCCTGCATCCTGGGGGGACTCGGTAATCCGGTGGGCGCCGTCGCGGGCGGGCTCATCCTGGGCATCCTCGAAGCATTGACCGTAGGGTTCCTGCCCTTCTCAGGGTCCTCGGGATACAAAGACGGAGTGGCCTTCCTTATCCTGCTTGTGATCCTCTTCGCCCGGCCCCAGGGCCTCTTCGGCCGCCGCACCGTCGAGAAAGTGTAAGGGCTTGGGCATAGTCGCCTACGCCCGCAAGCACGCCGCCTTCCTGGCTTTCTCGGCGGTAGCCATGTGCGCGCCGCTCTTCATCGGGAACAAGTACTACCTGTCGATCCTGGCCTTTACCGCGACCCGCTTGATGGTCGCCCTCGGCCTTAACCTGCTCATGGGGCAGGCGGGACAGGTATCGCTGGGGCACGCGGCCTTCGTAGCGATCGGGGCCTACGGCTCGGCGGTGATGACCACTCGATGGTCGGTCAACCCGTGGTTGGCGATGCTCGTCGCCGCCCTGCTCGCCGCGGGCGTCGCCGCGATCCTAGGCGTGCCCACACTCAAGCTGAGGGGCCATTACCTGGCCATGGCTACGCTCGGCTTCGGGGAGATCGTCTTCATCCTCCTTGTGCAACTCAAAGGCCTCACCCTGGGCACCGATGGCATATCGGGCATCCCTTCGCTCACCATCGGGTCGCTCGACTTCGGCCGGCCACGTGCGTATCACTGGCTCGCCTGGGGAGTCGCCTTGTTGATGTTGCGCATGTCGCTGAACTTGGTGGATTCGCGGGTGGGTCGGTCGCTGCGGGCCCTCGACCGGGCCGAGATCGCCGCGCTCTCGCTGGGAGTCAACACGTCGTTCCGCAAGGTGCAGGTCTTCGTGGTCTCGGCCGTGTTCGCGAGCGTGGCCGGAAGCTTCTACGTGCACTACATCCATTACATCAGCCCGGATAGCTTCAGCGTCACCTTCTCCGTCGTCCTGGTCACCACCGTGGTCCTGGGCGGGTTGGGCAACGTGTGGGGGGCGGTGTGGGGCTCTATCTTCATGTTGTTCCTGCCCGAGTACCTCAAGCGCTTCAACCAGGACTACACCAACTTGGTCTTCGGGCTGATGCTGATCGTGGTCATGATATTCCTACCCGGAGGGCTGGTGGGCCTTCGGCATGTGCCCGCTAGGTTGAGGCGTAGGTTCACGCCGCCAGACGCACTACCGGCGGAGGACACCTGATGCCGATCATGCGGGTGGAGGACGTGTCGAAGAATTTCGGGGGGCTCGACGCCCTGAAAAGAGTCTCCTTCACGCTGTACGAGGGCCAGGTCAAGGCTCTGATCGGGCCGAACGGGGCCGGCAAGACCACCCTCTTCAACCTGATCTCGGGGGTCGACCGGCCGACGGCGGGGCACATATATTTTCGCGACCATGACCTCGGCACCCTGCGTCGTCACGAGGCGGCCGGCCTCGGTATCGGGCGGACCTTTCAGCACAGCAAGGTCTTCGATGACATGACCGTGCTCGACAACGTCAAGGTCGGACGCTATCAACGGGGCAGAGCAGGCATCTTTTCGAGCTTCTTCTCCCTTCGGCGTCACCGGAACGAGGAGCGGCAGGTCCGCGAGACCGCCTTCGAGGCCCTCAAGCGCGTCGGGCTGGAGGCGCAGGCCGGGGAGCTCGCCGGCAACCTCCCCATGGGAGACAGGCACCTGTTGGAGATAGCGCGCTCGTTGGCGACGGAACCCACGGTGCTGCTCCTGGACGAGCCTGCCGCGGGCCTGAACAACGACGAGACCGACCGCCTGGCCGACCTGGTGCGTCAGATCCGCGACAACGGGGTCACCATCCTGCTGGTCGAGCACGATATGGGGTTCGTGATGGACATCTCGGACGAGGTGGTGGTCTTGGACTACGGCAAGAAGATCGCCGAGGGTCCGCCGCTCATGATCCAGAACGACGAGGAGGTCATACGCGCCTACCTCGGGGACGATCTCGCCTGATGTTGGCCATCTCCGGACTACGGGCCGGCTACGGCCGCATCGAGGTGCTGCGGGGGATCGACCTCGCCGTCGCCGACCGCGAGATCGTCACGATCATCGGGGCCAACGGCGCGGGGAAGAGCACCCTTCTGAGAGCCATATCCGGGACCGTCGGCAACCGCTCCGGCGCGATGGATTTCGCGGGCAACGACCTGCTGCGCATGAGCGTCGAGGCGATCGCCTCCGCCGGTGTCGTCCAGGTGCCCGAGGGACGACAGCTGTTCGGGCCCTTGAGCGTCGAGGAGAACCTTCAGCTGGGCTCGTACACCCGCCGCGGCAGGCGAGGTCGGCCCGCCGGAGAGAAGATGAAGGAGGTCTTCGCGCTCTTCCCGTTGCTCGAAGAGCGCCGGGCTCAGCAGGCGGGTACGCTGTCGGGCGGCGAGCAACAGATGCTCGCCATAGGTCGCGCCCTGATGGCCGAGCCGCGACTGCTGCTGCTCGACGAACCATCGATGGGGCTGGCCCCCCTGATAGTCAGGGAGATCTTCCGGACGTTGCGGCGCCTCAATGAGGCGGGACTGGCCATGCTGCTGGTGGAGCAGGACGCACGCATCGCCCTCAGTCTCGCCCACCGCGGTCTCGTGATGGTGCGCGGGCAGGTCATGCTCGAGGACTCCGCGGAAGGTCTCCTCGGCAACCCTGAGGTTCAGGCGATCTATTTCGGCCGACACGCGGGCCGTGGAGTCTCTGGGACGGAGGGTGGATGAACGAGATCTGGAACCTTGAGTACGAGACCATGGGGCGCGACGAGCTGCGGGCCCTCCAGTTGCAGCGCCTCCAGATGACCCTGCGATGGAGTTACAAGAACGTCCCCTTCTACAAGGACAAGTGGGACGGCGCGGGACTGCACCCCGATGACGTGCGCAGCCTCGACGACCTGTCTCGCATCCCGTTCACCGTCAAGGAGGACTTCCGTAAAGCCTACCCCTACGACCTCTTCGCCGTGCCTCTCGAGCGCGTGGTGCGGATCCACTCGTCGACCGGCACGACCGCACGGCCGATCGTGGTGGGCTACACGCGGGGCGATCTGAACACGTGGGCCGAGCTATGCGCCCGGGTGGTCACGGCCGGAGGGGCTCGCCCGCATGACGTGGCCCAAGTGGCGTTCGGGTACGGCCTGCAGACGGGGGCCTTCGGACTTCACGGCGGACTCGAACGCATCGGGGCTTCGGTCATCCCCGCATCGACCGGGAACACGCGGCGTCAGCTCACCATCATGCGTGACTACAAGACGACGGTGCTGGTCTGCACTCCGTCATACGCGCTCTACATAGCCGAGACGGCCGCGGATCTGGGCTTCGACTGGGGGGAGCTGAACGTGCGGGTGGGGCTCTTCGGTGCCGAATCCTGGACCAACAACCTGCGCCAGGAGCTCGAGAAGCGCATGGGGCTGACGGCATCGGACAACTACGGCCTCACCGAGGTGATGGGCCCCGGCATCTCTGGAGAGTGCCCGCTCAAGGACGGCCTTCACATCAACGAGGACCACTTCATCGTCGAGGTGGTCGACCCGGTGACAGGGGAGAACGTCCCCGAAGGAACAGAGGGCGAGCTGGTCTTTTCGGCCTTGACCAAAGAGGCCGTACCGGTCTTGCGATATCGCACGGGCGACCTTGCCTCGGTGACCTTCCGGCCCTGCGCGTGCGGACGCACCCTTGCGCGACACACGAAGGTCTACGCGCGCACCGACGACATGATCATCGTCCGGGGAGTCAATGTCTTTCCCTCGCAGGTGGAGGATGTGCTGATGGACATCGAAGGGATCGAGCCCCACTTCCAGATCCTTCTCGACCGAAAGGGGCCGATGGACGAGATGGTCGTGCAGGTGGAGGTCGAGCCTGCGGTATTCCCCGATGCTATGCGGCAGCTGGTCGAGTTCGAGCGACATGTCGAGGATAGGCTCCAGGAGGAGCTGGGCGTGAGGGCCCGGGTCAAGCTGGTCGAACCCAAGACGGTGCCCCGACATACAGGCAAGGCCCGACGGGTGATCGACCGCCGCTCCTGAGAGTGGGGGGCCGTTCGGGCGAAGGGGGGGGCGTGGCACTGGAAGCGGGCATGTGGGCCGAGACCGAGATCGTCGTGACCGACGCGATGACCGCCGCCGCAGTGGGCTCGGGATTGGTGGCCGGCCTTTCGACGCCGTCGATGATCGGTCTGATGGAAGGCGCGGCGGTCAAGGCGGTGAGCGCGCATCTCGAAGCGGGCACGTCCACGGTCGGCTCACGGATCGACGTGGCTCATCTCGCGCCTACACCGGTGGGCATGAGTGTGCGGGCCCGCGCCGTGCTGGACGTCGTCGAAGGACGAAGGCTTGTCTTCTCGGTCTCCGTTGCCGATGAGGTGGGGGAGGTGGGCAGGGGCACGCACGAGCGTTTCGTGATCGACCTTGCCCGCTTCGCACAGAGGATGAATGAACGCCTGGCGACAGGGGGATCGGAGGACACGTGAGCATGAACTCTCGCATCAAGACCAATCCGGTGCGGGTCAAGATCTACACCGACGAGTATCTGATGCAGGGCCTGGTGCACACCAAGCCCGGCGGCTATAGGGAACGGGCCTCGGACTTACTCAACGACCCCACCGTTCGCTTCTTGGTGCTGACCGACGCCTGGTTCCGGCCGGCGAAGGAGGAGACGGCTTCTTTCCGCTCCTGCCCCAGCTTGATGGTCAGGATCGAAGACATCAAGCTGCTCATCCCGTTCGAGGACAGGGAAGACGTTCCACGCCCCACGGCACCAGGCGCCTCCAGCACCTGGTAGACTGCCCCGGACACGATTCGAGCGACGAAGGGTCCGTCGAATGCGCGCGGCCTTGAGTCCTTTGGCGCACACACGGAGGTAGATGGTGGAGGATCACGAGTTCTTGTTCACGTCGGAGTCGGTGGGCGAAGGCCACCCGGACAAGATGGCCGACCAGGTGTCCGATGCCGTGCTCGACGCCGTCCTCGCGGTGGATCCCAACGGTCGGGTAGCCTGCGAGACACTGGTCACCACCGGCCTGGTGGTTATCTCCGGAGAGATCACCACCAAGGAATATGTGGACATCCCCGGCATCGCCCGACGCACGATCGCCAAGATCGGCTACGACCGGGCCAAGTACGGCTTCGACGCCGAGACCTGTGGGGTGATCACCTCCATCCACGAACAATCCCCCGACATCGCGCAGGGCGTCGAGAAGGCTCTGGAGGCGCGCACCGACCCTGGTGACGAAGACGAGCTCGACAAGCAGGGTGCGGGCGACCAGGGCATGATGTTCGGTTACGCCTGCCGCGACACCGACGTCCTCATGCCGCTGCCCATCCACCTGGCCCACCGACTCGTGCACCGCTGCGCCGAGGTGCGCCGCGGCGACGTCATGCCGTACCTGCGTCCCGATGCCAAGAGCCAGGTGACGGTCCGATACCGCGGCGGCCGGCCTCAGTTCATCACCGCCGTCGTCATCTCCAGCCAGCACCGCGACGGCATCGATATCGAGACCCTCATGCGGCCCGATCTCATCGAGCACGTCGTGCGGCCCGTCCTGCCGGCCGGACTGTACGACCCCGACTTCAAGGAGACGAAGCTCTACGTCAACCCCACGGGCAAGTTCGTGGTGGGCGGGCCCATGGGCGACACGGGGCTGACAGGGCGCAAGATCATCGTCGACACCTACGGTGGCTTCGGTCGGCACGGCGGGGGCTGCTTCTCGGGCAAGGATCCGTCGAAGGTCGATCGCTCGGCCGCCTACGCCGCCCGCTACGTCGCGAAGAACATCGTGGCGGCGGGGCTGTCCGACCGGTGCGAGGTGCAGGTGGCGTATGCCATCGGAGTCGCACACCCGGTGAGCGTCATGGTCGACTGCTTCGGCACCGAGGTGATATCCGAGGCCCGCATCCGGGAGCTCATCCTCGAGCACTTCGACCTGCGGCCCGCGGCCATCATCCGCGACCTGAACCTGAAGCGGCCCATCTACGAGAAGACGGCGGCATACGGGCACTTCGGGCGCGAGGACCACGACTTCACCTGGGAGCGCACCGACAGGGCGGCCGACCTGCGCAGGGAGGCAGGGCTCGACTGAGCACACGACCCCTCGGGGAGCGGTAGCCTGTGGGCGGAGGTCCCTGCGTCGTCCAAGTGGTGCCGCTCCTAGGGGTGCGCTCCCTGGCCGCGCGGACATTCGACTACCTGGTCGGTGAGTCCGCAGATGCAGCGCCGCCCTCGGTAGGCTCCGTCGTCCGTATCCCCTTTGGGCGGAGACGGATCACCGGGGTCGTGGTCGCGCATGGGGCCTCGGGCGCCGTCGACTCGTCGCGGCTCCTTCGGGCCGAAGTGGTCGGTCCCGAAGCCGTCTCCGAGGACCTGCTGGAGCTGGCGCGGGAGCTCTCCGAGTACTACCTCGCTCCGTGGGGGGCCTGCCTCCGCGCGGTGGTCCCCGCACACCTGCTGCCCGCTGCGAGTGGGTCGTCGGGGCGCCGGGTCACCTGGGTGCGGCCGATCGAGGGCGCGGACCTTGACGCGTGCGCTCTCACACCCCGACAACGGTCGGCCCTCGCCGTGGTGCCCGATGAAGGCCTGCCCCTCGCGGATGTGTGCCGACTGACCGGAGTGGGGCGAGGAGTCGTCCAGGCCTTGGTCGAGAAGGGTGCGCTCACGGCCACCGGGGAGCGGGTGGATCGTCCGCGGTCCGTAGGCGGCGTCCCGAGGCCCGACTGCCCTGAGGGAGGCGCTCCCGCGGCCAGGCCGAGACTGATCCTGTCGGCCGAACAGCAGGCGGCCGTCGACGAGCTGTCGGCGGCGCTCGAGACCCCCGACCCCGAGAGCAGGCTCCTGTGGGGGGTCACCGGCAGCGGCAAGACCGAGGTCTACACCCGCGTCTTCGAGAGGGTGGTCGATAGTGGGGGCGGGGCGATCCTCCTCGTGCCCGAGATCGCCCTCACCGGCCAGGTCGTCGAACGGCTGCGCGCCCGCTTCGGTGAAACCGTCGGAGTGCTCCACAGCGCCTTGTCGCCCGGGCAGCGGGCGGCCCAGCATCGCGAGATCGCGGGGGGCCGGGCCAGGGTGGTCGTGGGGGCCCGGTCCGCTGTGTTCGCCCCGGTGCCGCAGCTTCGAGTCATCGTCGTGGACGAGGCGCACGACTCGTCGTACAAGCAGGATGAGGAGCCTCGGTATGACGCGCGCACGGTCGCCTGGTGGCGGGTGCGCAGAGTCGGAGGTCTGTTGATCGAGGGGACGGCGACTCCCCGGGTGGAGACGTTGGTCGGGGGAGCCAGACCCATCCTCCTGCGTGAACGCCCCACCGGCGGTGCTCTTCCCGACGTGGAGGTGGTCGACATGCGCCGCCAGGGTGGCGTCCGCGTGCTCGCCCCACGCTCCAGGCGCGCGCTCCAGGAGACCGTGTCCCGCGGAGAGCAGGCCATCGTGCTTCTCAACCGCCGCGGATACGCCGGCTTTCTGCACTGCGACCACTGCGGCCACGTCCCCATGTGCGCGCGCTGCGAGGTCTCGCTCACCTATCACCGGTCGCGCAACGGCCTGTTCTGCCACCACTGCGGCTTCCAGGCCCCGACACCCGGCCTCTGTCCCGTCTGCGGGGAAGCGGCCCTGGCTCGGGGCACTCCCGGCACCGAGAAGCTGGCCGACGAGCTCCGAGGCTATGTGCCTGAAGACGGCCTCTTCAGACTCGATTCCGACGTCGTGACCAGCGGCACCCGAGTCCGCGAGATATTGCAGGCCTTCGGACGGACCACCCCGGCGATCCTCGTCGGGACTCAGATGGTGGCCAAGGGCCACGATTTTCCCCTGGTGACCCTGGTGGTGGTGGCCGATGCCGACACCGGCCTCTACTTGCCCGATCTCCGCTCCGTGGAGCGGACCTTCCAGCTCTTGGTGCAGGTGTCGGGACGCGCGGGCAGAGCCGCGCATCCCGGGCGGGTGCTGGTGCAGACGTGGAATCCTGAAGTGCCCTGTATTAGAATGGCAGTGGACCGGGATGTGCAGGCATTCTACCGAGACGAGCTCGCCGCCAGGGAGCGCCTCGGATACCCGCCCTTCGGCCGACTGATCCGTGTGCTCGTCTCTTCGCGGGAAGAGGCACGGGCGCAAGCAGGGGCGTCGTACCTGGCCGACCGGCTCCGTCCCCACCTGGCCGAAGGCTCAGTGAGGGGGCCTGCTCGACTGCCGCGCCTGCGCGGCCGGGCACGCTGGCAGCTTCTCCTTTTGGGAGACGACGCCGAACGCAGCCGGCACCTGCTGGCTCGAGCCGCTGAGCAGCTGCGGGCGCCGTACGCCCGCAGAGGAGTGGATCTGATCATCGACGTGGACCCACAGTGGTCCGCCTGAAGCTGAGGAGCACATGGACACCTCTGGGAACCGCGGCGACAAGAGTCCTCTCTCCCTCGATCGCATCCGTGTCTTCGGCGACCCCGTGCTCCGCCAGGAATCGCACGAGATCGAGACGATCGGCCCGGACACGGAGCGACTCGTCCGGACCATGTTCGAGGTGATGGACCGAGAGAAGGGCATCGGTCTCGCGGCCCCACAGATCGGGGTGCAGCGCAAGATAATGGTCTGGCGCCATCCGGACACCGATGAGGGGTACGTCCTCGTCAATCCTCGCATCGTGGAGCGCTCCGAGGAGACGATCACCGCCCCCGAGGGATGCCTCTCGGTCCCCGGGCAGACGATGGAGGTCGAGCGGGCCGAGCGGGTGGTGGTAGAAGCCCTCAATCTGAAGGGCGACCCGGTCAGCGTCGAGGCGACGGGACTCCTGGCCCGCATCATGCAGCACGAGATCGACCACCTCGAGGGGCACATCATCCTCGACCGCACCTCGGTCGAGGAGCGCAAGCGCGTGCTGCGAGAGCTGCGCAACCGGTCCGAGCCGTGAGCGGAGCCCCTACTCGGGAAGCCGCCGGGCTGCTCGCCGGCAACGCTTCGTGAAGCTCGCCTTCGCCGGGACTCCCGGATTCGGGGCGCACGTCCTCACCGACCTTGTCGATCGCGGTCTGCGACCGACGCTGGTCGTCTCCCAGCCCGATCGCCCCGCGGGCCGGGGAAGGCACGCGACTCCGCCTCCGGTGGCCGTCGCCGCCGACCAGGCCGGCCTTCCCCTCGTTCAGACCGCCGACATCAACCATCCCGAGGTCATCGCCGCCTTGGAAGCATCAGGCGCGGAATGCCTGCTGGTCGCCGCGTTCGGTCAGCTGCTTCGCGATGACATCCTCGCCCGGTTCCTGTGCGTCAACGTCCACGCCTCGCTGCTGCCCCACTACCGAGGAGCGGCTCCGATCGTCCGGGCGCTGATGGCCGGAGAGCCGGAGACAGGGGTCAGCATCATGCGGATGACCCGCGGGCTCGATGAGGGACCCTGGGCGTTGCAGCGCCGCCTGTCCATCTCCGTCTGGGACGACGCGGGCAGTCTGGGCCGGGCCCTCGCTCTCACCGGCGCCCTCGCCGCCGAGCAGGTGCTCCAGGCGTTGGTCGACGGTACGGCACGCTGGAGCGAACAGCCCATCGAGGGCAGCTATGCCGCGAAGCTGGGACCTGGAGATCGGCTGCTCGACGCTCGGCTCTCCGCCCGCCGGTTGCACGACCGGGTCCGGGCCTTGGCCCCTGCCGTGGGCTGCGAGGGCCGGACGGAGCAAGGGTTCGCGTTCAAGGTGTGGCGCTCGTTCCCCGAAGGGCCCGAGGCTCTTTCGGGCGACACGGGCCGCCTGGCGGCGACAGGGCAAAGGCTCTTCCTGGGCTGCGCCGACGGCGCGCTGGAGCTCCTTACCGTGCAACCTTCGGGAAAGCGCTCCATGCGGGCTTCCGAATTCCTTCGGGGATACGGCGGACGGCTGAACGACAGACTTGCGTGCCCCCACGAAGGGGGAGGGGAGGGCGACTGATGGGCCGAGTACCCGAGGAGCTGTTCACGCGGCGCTTGCTGGCGCCGTCCATCCTGTCGGCCGACTTCGCCGAGCTGGGGGCCGAGATAGACCGCGTGCTCGATTCGGGGGTGCGATTGCTGCACGTCGATGTCATGGACGGCCACTTCGTGCCCAACATCACCCTGGGGCCACCGTCGGTGGCGGCGGTCTCCGAGCGTATCCACGCCCGCGGGGCTTACATCGACGCCCACCTGATGATCTCGGATCCCGACCGCTACGTGGAGGATTTCGCCCGGGTAGGGGTGGATGCCCTGAGCGTCCATGTAGAAGTCTGCCCGCACCTCCACCGCACGCTGAGCCGCATTCGCGAGCTCGGGTTGGCCGCCGGCGTCGCGATCAACCCGGCCACCGACCTCTCGGCGCTGGGGGAGGCGTTGCTGTTCTGCGACTACGTCCTCGTGATGAGCGTCAACCCCGGGTTCGGCGGACAGAGCTTCATCCCCGAAAGCCTGGACAAAGTCCGCCGATTGAGCGAGCTGGCCCCGCCGAAGGTGGCCATCGAGGTCGACGGTGGGGTGAGCGCGGCCAACATCGTCCGGCTGGCCGAGGCCGGGGTGCGGTGGTTCGTCGCGGGTTCTTCGGTCTTCTCGGGGGGGCACCCAAGGAGAGAAGCCGAGCGCTTGCAGGACCTTCTGGGGGAGACCCCCGTCCGACCCTAGCGGAGGGCGGCGCAGGTCGCCCCGCCCGGGCCCTGACTGTGGCGGGCCAGGCTGCTCTGTGCTACGATTCCTCGGTCTGAGCAGGAGTATCTGTTCATGGTCTTCGGGGTTGGGTGCGATTCCCTACCGGCGGTCACAGCCCGCGAGCCCTTCGGGGCAGACCAGGTGGAATCCCTGGGCCGACAGTCACAGTCTGGAAGGGAGAAGACCGCAGCACGCGTCCGCGTGCCCGCGCCCTTACCCCGAAGCCTGTGATGAAGGGGCATGAGCGTGGCGTTGACCGACATCGACCGGCATTTTCTCGAGACCGCCTTGGCCCTGGCCGAGCGAGGGCGGGGGCTCACGAGTCCCAACCCTGTCGTGGGGGCCGTGGTGGTCGTGGGCGGTCGGGTGGTCGGCCAGGGCTTCCACGCCGCGGCGGGCCAGGATCACGCCGAGATCGTGGCCATGAAGGCTGCCGTCGGCGATGAGTCGGCCGGCCGCCTCACGGGGGCCACCGTCTACGTCACCCTGGAGCCGTGTTGCCATCATGGTCGCACGCCTCCGTGCGCCGACGCTCTCATAGCGGCGGGAGTCAGTCGCGTGGTCGTGGGAGCGGAGGACCCCTCTGCCTGGGTGTGCGGCAAGGGCATCCAGCGGCTCCTCGACGCCGGCATCACCGTGGACATGCCCGAGGGCGACCTCGCCTACCGAGCCAAACGCCAGAACGATGCCTTTCGCAAGCACGTCACGGCGGGCCTGCCCTTCGTCACGTATAAGTACGCGATGACCATCGACGGCCGTGTGGCCACCGAGTCCGGCGACTCCAAGTGGATCTCGGGGGAGGAGAGCCGCCTGCGCGTGCACGCCTTCCGGGCGCGTTCGGACGCGGTGCTCGTGGGCGCGGGGACGTTCCGCCACGACGACCCCGAGCTCACCGCTCGCGATGTGCCGGTCCATCGGCAACCGTTGCGAGTGGTGGTCGACACGCAGCTGAAAGTGGCGCGTGAGGCAGCCCTGGTGCGCACGGTCGACAAGGGACCCGTGCTCTTCGTGTGCTCGAGCGAGATCCCGGAGGCGCGCCTCGAGGAGGTGCGCACGTGGGCTGTGGAAGTGGCACCCGTGCCCCTCGGAGCGGACGGCCACCCCGAGCCCCGCACGGTGGGCCGGCTTCTGGCCCAGCGCGGAGTGCAGAGCGTGTTCCTCGAGGGGGGCGCGCGCCTGGCCGCCTCCTGGTGGGACGCGGGCATGATCGATCGCATCGTCGCCTTCGTGGCCCCCGTGGTGGCCGGGGGAGCCGCATCGCCTGGACCGCTGCCGGCGCGGGGTTATGACCACATGGATGCCGCTCTTCGCCTGCGCGACGTCGAGGTGGAGAAGAGCGGCGTCGACGTCATGCTCAGCGGCTACGTAGGAGAGCCCTGATGTTCACCGGCCTCATCGAGGAGACCGGGCGGGTCCTCCGCCTGACCCGCCGCGGAGAGGGCGCCCACCTCCACGTCGCCGCTCGACGGGTCCTTGGGGGCACGCGCCTGGGCGATTCCATCGCGGTCGACGGGGCATGTCTCACCGTCGTCCAGCTCGACTCCTCCTCGTTCGCCGTGGACTGCATGGCCGAGACCCTCGAGCACACCACGATAGGCTCTCGTCGGCCGGGAGACGAGGTCAACCTGGAACGAGCCATGGCTTTGGGCGACCGCCTCGGCGGGCACATGGTGCTGGGGCACGTCGACGCGGTGGCCCGGGTGCTCTCGGCGCGCACGCGAGGCATCGCGCTGGAGGTGCGCATCTCGCTGCCCACGGAGCTGCGGGGATATGTCGCCGGCAAGGGCTCGATCGCCGTCGACGGCATCTCACTCACCGTGACCGACGTCGGCGAAGCCGACTTCGGGCTCGGCATCATCCCCCATACGCTCGCTGAGACCACCTTGCGGACGATCGCGCCCGGGCGGACGGTGAACCTCGAGGCCGACGTCATCGCCCGGTACGTGCGCCAGAGCCTGGAGGCCCTGGCGGGGGTCGAAGCCACACGGGGGACCGGCCGGGCCGCGACTCCGGCATCGAGTGGAGGACTGGACAGCCTGCTGCGCAAGCAGGGATACGCATAGAGCGGCCACCGGGCCGAGCAGACAAAGGAGAATCATGGAACGGGACAGAGCCTTCGCTTCCATCGAGGAAGCCATCGACGAGATCAAGTCGGGGCGCATGGTGGTCGTGGTCGATGACGAGGATCGCGAGAACGAGGGTGACCTCACCATGGCGGCGCAGTTCGTGACGCCGGAGGCCATCAACTTCATGGCCACCCACGGCCGCGGGCTCATCTGCCTGGCGATGACCTCGCAACGGGCCGACAAGCTCGGCCTTCACCCCATGACGCGCAACAACCAATCGCGGTTCGAGACGGCCTTCACGGTGTCCATCGAAGCCCGCGAAGGGGTCACCACGGGCATTTCGGCCGCCGACCGGGCGCACACGATCCAGGTGGCGATAGACCCTCGCACCCGGGCGGAAGACCTGGTCCAGCCGGGACACGTCTTTCCGCTGCGCGCCCGTCCCGGGGGAGTGCTCGAACGTTCGGGTCAGACCGAAGCGGCCGTCGACCTTGCCCGTCTTGCCGGTCTCAATCCCGCCGGGGTCATCTGCGAGATCATGAACGACGACGGCACCATGGCTCGCGTGCCCGACCTGATGCCCTACTGCGCGCAGCACGAGATCAAGCTGGTCACGGTCGCCGACCTCATCGAGTACCGCCGGCGCACCGAGAAGCTGATCAACCGGGGTTCTGTGGTGCGCATGCCGACGCGCTGGGGTGACTTCAACGCCCACGGCTACGAGAGCCTCCTCGACGGCGAGCAGCATCTGGCCCTGGTCAAGGGCGACGTGGCCGGCAAGGAGAACGTCCTCGTGCGCGTCCACTCGGAGTGTCTGACCGGCGACGTCTTCGGCTCGTTGCGCTGCGACTGCGGCGAACAGCTGGAAGCGGCCATGGAGCGGATCGAGGAGGAGGGCTTGGGAGTGCTCCTCTACATGGCCCAGGAGGGCCGGGGCATCGGGCTTCTCAACAAGCTGAAAGCGTACAAGCTTCAGGAGGAGGGACGAGACACCGTCGAGGCCAACGTCGAGCTCGGCTTCCCGCCCGACCTGCGCGACTACGGCATCGGGGCGCAGATCCTGGTCGACCTCGGTCTCAGCAGCATCCGCATCATGACCAACAATCCCCGAAAGCTCGTGGGCCTCGAGGGGTACGGGTTGACGATCAGCGAGCGGGTCGCCCTCGAGGTGGCGCCCCGGGACCAGAACCTCCGCTACCTGCAGGCCAAGGCCGCCAAGATGGGGCACATCCTGCATCACCAGGGCTTGGGGTTGGACGAGATCGACGTGGAAGGAGACGGGGATGAGTGACGGGGCTGCCGTGGGTCGCACCTATGAGGGCGTGCTTCAGGGCGAAGGGCTCAGCATCGGCATCGTGGTGGGACGCTTCAACGAGTTCATCTCGTCCAAGCTGCTCGGCGGAGCCCTCGACAGCCTGCTGCGGCACGGGGTCGACCCGGGCCAGGTCGAGGTGGCGTGGGTGCCGGGAGCATTCGAGATACCCATCGCCGCCGGCCGGATGGCGAAGAGCGCGCGCTACGACGCCGTGATCACCCTGGGCGCGGTCATCCGCGGCTCGACGCCGCACTTCGACTATGTGGCCGGCGAGGTGGCCAAAGGTGTGGCGAAGGTGGGCCTCGACAGCGGAGTGCCCGTCATCTTCGGCGTCCTGACCACGGACACCATCGAGCAGGCGGTGGAGAGGGCAGGCACGAAGTCGGGCAACAAGGGTTGGGATGCGGCCATGGCGGCGCTCGAGATGGCCAACCTGTTCAAGGGGATGAGCACCGGGGGAGTGTGATCCCCCGGTGAGAAGTTGCGGCTAGGCGACCTTCTGGACCTTATGGCCCTTCAGGCACTTGGCGCACACGTAGGCGCGCACCGGCTTGCCCTTGATGAGCATGTGCACCTTCTGTACGTTGACGTTCCAGCGGCGCTTGGTCGCCCGCATGGAGTGGCTCCGGTTGTTCCCGAAGCTGGGCGTCTTGCCGCAGACTGCGCAGATCCTCGACATCGTATCTTCACTCCTCGTGGGTGGTGACCCGGGTCGTCGGTGAGTGCCGGGCCACGGGGCACAGAAACGTGCCGCTCCTGACGCGGGACGCCATAGTATGCACCGGCGACGGGCCCTTGGCAAGGGCTGGGCGGAGAGGACGTGGTGTACAATGTCCACACGGTGGCAGTCCCGTTCGACGACGTCCCGCCGGGGGAGAGAATGACCACATTCACCAAAGAGATGTCCATCCTCGAGGCCCTTCAGGCCGACCCTCGCGCCCGCGACGTCTTCACGGCGCATGGTCTGGCGTGCATAGGCTGCATGGGGGCGATGATGGAGTCCATCGAGGACGGTGCCAAGATGCACGGCATCGATACGCGGGCCATCCTCCACGATCTCAATGCGTTGCCGCCCCTGACGGTGTCCGAAGAAACCTGACGGGCATGACCGACGAGCAGGCCGCCCTCGACACAGCGACCAGCCCGGGGCGCAGCTTGGGCCGGGTGGTCATATCCGACGGCGCGATCGCCGACATCGTGGGCTGGACCGTGCTGGAGTGCTACGGGGTCGTGGGCATGGCTTCTCCCAATCTCGTCCGCGGGGTGGCCTCTCTTCTGAGCCGCGATCGCCTCCACCAGGGCATACGGGTCAATCAGGACCGCGAAAAGCTCCACATCGACCTGTATGTTGTCGTAGAGTACGGGCTGAACGTGGCCGAAGTGGCGGGCAATGTGCGCTCTCAAGTCTCTTACAACGTCGAGCGCGCGGTCGGCCGCCCCGTGACCGACCTGCACATACACGTCCAGGGGGTCAAGGTTGGCGAACGATGAGGGTGGCGTTCTCACGGTCGCACGAGCCCGCGCGGTCGTAGGCGCGGGGTTCCGGGCCCTCGAGGGGCGACGGCAGCATGTCAACGACCTGAACGTCTATCCCGTCCCGGACGGCGACACGGGCACCAACCTTTGCCTCACCGTGCGCGCTATCGTGGAAGATCTGCAAGAGGCCGACCCCGCGCTGTCGTGCGCCGAGACTGCTTCGCTCATCGCCAACGCCGCCCTCATGGGAGCACGGGGCAACAGCGGCGTCATTCTCTCGCAGATGATCCGGGGAGCTGTGGAGCCGTACGCGGCCGGACAGGAGTTGGTCGACGCCACCGCGGCCTCCGCCGCCTTGGCGAAGGCGGCGGAGGCCGCATACCGGGCCGTGCGCAAACCGGTCGAAGGCACCATGCTCACCGTGCTGCGGGATACGGCGGATGCGGCGGGGAAGGCCGTCGAGGCCGGGCAGAGTGGCGAGGGTTTCGTCGCCGCTATACTTTCCGAAGGGTGGGAGAGCGTCCGTCGCACGCCGGCGCTCCTCAAAGTGTTGGCCGATGCGGGAGTGGTCGACGCCGGGGGATACGGCTTGATGGTGCTTCTGGAAGGCATGGCCCGGCCTGGCGAGGAGGGTGACGTGACGGTGCCTGAACCCGCGCGGGAGCTGGCGGCCCGCCCGCAGATCGAGGCGGTGGAAGAAGCAGAAAGCAAGTACACGTACTGCACCAGCTTCCTTCTGCGTGGGGAAGGCCTGGACGCCCCCGCCTTGGAGAGTGCGCTGTTCGACCTGGGCGACAGCCTGCTGGTCGTGGGTACGGACTCGCAGGTCAAGGTCCACGTGCACACCGACGAACCGGGGCGTGCGTTGGCCCTCGCCACGGCCCAAGGGACCATCCACGAGGTCGAGATCGACAACA
Organism: Actinomycetes bacterium; assembly: GCA_021802965.1. GTDB lineage: Bacteria > Actinomycetota > Thermoleophilia > RBG-16-64-13 > RBG-16-64-13 > JAJZQZ01. The sequence goes on along the minus strand of JAJZQZ010000001.1, from coordinate 2,373 downwards.
TGCGCGACCAGACCGCCGCGCGCACCAAGCGGCTACGCGAAGCCGAAGCCGCCGAAGCGGATCTTGGCGCCACTGACGTGGTGGCGGTGGTGGCGGGCGAAGGCGTGAGGCGCCTGTTCCAGAGCCTCGGGACCCGTGTGCTGGTGGAGGGCGGGCAGTCGATGAACCCTTCGGCCGAGGAGCTGCTGCGGGCGGTCGAGAGCACGAAGGCGCCCGAGGTCCTGCTGCTGCCCAACAACAAGAACATCATCATGGTCGCTGAGCAGGTGGCGGCGATGAGCTCGCGCCCTTTGATCGTGCTTCCCACCCGCTCCGTGCAGGCAGGCTTGTCGGCTATGGTAGCGTTCGATCCGCAGGCTTCGGCGGAGACCAACCGCGAGCGGATGGGGCAGGCCGTATCGTCGGTGATGACCGGTGAGGTGACCCGGGCCGTCCGTGACTCGCGAGCGGACGGCGTCGAGGTCAAAGCCGGCGAGTACCTGGGCCTCGTGGAGGACCGGGCCGTGGCGAGCGGCCCCGATATGATCCCGGTCGTGGAGGGCGTCGCCGCTCTGCTGATCGCCGACGGCCGGGAGCTCGTGACCGTGCTCGTGGGCGACGGCGCCGACGCGGAGACGGCCCGCGTCGCCTTGGACCACCTCCGCGAGCTCTATCCGGAGGTCGAGGTGGAGGTGCACGAGGGGGGGCAGCCGCTGTACCCGCTCCTTCTGTCGGCTGAGTAGCGTGCAAGGACCAGGCGTCGAGAGGGGGGGAGATGGGTGAGGCAGTCGGTAGGCTGGACCGGAGCAACACGGCGATAGTGGTGGATTCGACCTCGGACATGCCGGAGGTTCTGCGAACGGACCCCAATGTGTCCATGGTCCCGCTGAACGTCCATTTTGGGGACGAGACGTATCGTGACTGGATCGACCTGAAGCCGCGTGAGTTCTACGCCCGGCTCCTCACAGTCGAACGGCTCCCCACCACGTCACAGCCATCGGCCGGCGCCTTTCTCGCGGAGTACCGGCGGTTGCGCGAGGGCTTCGAGAACGTGTACTCCATACATCTGAGCGGCAAGCTCAGCGGCACGGTGGAGAGCGCGCGACTCGCCCAGAGTCAGGTAGACGGGGTGACGGTCGTCGACACTGAGGTGGCCTGCCTCGCCATCAGCCTGCTCGTCCAGTGTCTCCTGCGCAAGCTCGACGAGGGCACGACCGACCAGGAGTTCCAGGCTTTCATCGACAGGTACACTCAGAAATCAGGGCGCCTCTTCATGCTCGATACGCTCGAGTACCTGCAGAGGGGCGGACGGATCGGGCGGGCGAGCAGCCTCGCGGGCAGCCTACTCAACATCAAGCCCTTGCTGACCTTCTCCGACGGGGTGGTGGCTCCCTACAAGAAAGTGCGCGGCGAGCGGAAAGCCGTGACGGCCATGGTCGAGTACTTTCTCGAGCTTACCCGACCGGGTGTTCCCGTGCGGGTCGGGCTGTCACACGCAGCGGCTCCGCAGAAGATGGAAGAGCTCGAGGCGATGATCATGGCCACCGACCGAGAGAGCGACATCTGTCTCCGTGGGGAGGTCGGCGCTGTCATCGGCACCTACGCCGGGCCCGGGGCGGTGGCCCTGTTCTTCATCGAGGAATGAGGCGTCCCGTCGGCTCCGGGCTCCGCTACCCACTCGGCGGCGCCCCCCTCGAAGCCGACGCTGTGCTCGCGCTCACCTCGAAGGGCGGCCTCGCGCCCTCTCGCCTCGACCGCGCCCTCACGTCTGTGCCCGGTGTCGGGCGCGTGACCGCCGCCCGGCTGGACGCCATCGGGCTGCATTCGGTGTCCGACCTGCTGCTGCACGTGCCTTTTCGGCATGAGCCTCCCTCGCGGCTCTCAAGCATCGGAGCTTTGCGGCTGGGAGAAGAGGCCACCCTCCGGGTCCGGGTCCGTTCCTGCAGCGTCCGCGACACGCGCCGCCGCGGCCTGCGCGTCCTGGAGTGCCTGGTGAGCGACGACACGGGGACCATGCTCGCCGTCATGTACAACCAGGACTACTTGAAGCCCGCGTTCGACCGGGGACCCGAGATCCTGCTGAAGGGCACGCTGAACCGCCGAGGCCCGGTCACGTCGTTCGCGGTGAAGCGCCATGAGATCCTCGGGGGCGACGAGGAGGGCCTGCACACCATAGGCCTGGTGCCTGTCTACCCGGCGACCGGCGACTTGTCCGTACGCACGATCCGCACGCTCCTCAAGCGGGTCTCGTGCGAAGCCGTCCATTTCGTCGACCCTCTGCCTGCGTATCTGCTCGCCGGTCGCGGCTACCTGCGCAAGCCGGAAGCCCTCCTCGCCTACCACTTCCCCGAGAGCATGCGCTCCGCCCACAGAGCTCGGGAGAGATTGGCATTC
>JAJZQZ010000091.1 GCA_021802965.1 Actinomycetes bacterium | reverse complement strand
TCAGTCAGATGCGCCATAGTGTTCTCCTTTCTGCAACGACGCGCTCTGCCCCGGACTCCGGTGGGACCAGAGTCTCCTGCTCTTTCAACCGTAGCCCTATCGAGCCAAAAGTCAATCTCTCCCAAGCCCGCCTGGCATAGTGCTGCATCGAGAGCGAGGCCGTACGCCGCTTCCGCGAGGCTCTGCTGCTTGTCGCTCCCTCTGTTTGCCATGCAGCAGAGCCGTGGTGAGCTAGGTAGTTCAAAAAACATTTCGGCCCCCCCTGTAATAACCGGCCGCTTTTCGACATATACATAGTAGAAGGGCACACTGCGCACGTTTTTCGCAGATGGCGCCCACAAAAGGGAGAGGGCCCAATGGACAAGGGGGAGATGTGACCACCATCGGCCGCGGCGTTCTGACCCGACTGCTCACCGTGTGCCTGGCTCTGCTCTTCCTCTTGGAGCCCTTCGCCCTGCCCCTCGCGAGAGCCGTCGATTCCGTTTCAGTGGCTCCGACCGAGGTGACGGTGACGGATGGGGCGAGCGCGACACCGGCGTCTGTCACTGAAGTCGAGCTCCCGGACGAGCGCACCGCTTACTCGCGGGAGTTCGCCCGCTCCGATGGCACCCGAAGGGCCGAGGTTTCCCTTGAGCCCCTGAACTACCGGGACTCCGCCGGCGCCTATCAGCCGATCGATTCGACGGTTGCCGTGAGCAGTCGCGCGGGCTTCGCCTTTGAGAACCTCGCGAACAGCTTCCGGAGCTTCTTTGCCGACCGGGGCACCCTGCGCATCGAGGCCGAGGGCGTGGCCCTCACCCTGGCGCCGGTCAAGCCAGCGAAGGCCGACGGGGATGCCACGTCTGCCCCGACGGTGGAGAAGGATCGCCTGACCTACCGCGCCCTCTTCCCGGGTGTCGATGCCCGCTACACGGTGGGTGGTGGCAAGGTGAAGGAGGAGCTCCTTCTTGCCGACGCCAAGGCGCCCACGCTCTTCGAGTTCCGGCTCGCCGCCGAGGGACTTACCCCCGAGCTGCGGGCGGACGGATCGGTCGCGCTTCTTGATGGGACCGGGGTCTCACGCTTCGTTCTTCCCCGGCCCTTCGCGACCGACTCAGCCGAGAAGCCCGCCTTCATCGACATAAGCCAGGAGCTTGTGAAGGAGACGGGAGGCTACCTCCTGCGAGTGAGGCTCGACCCTCAGTGGCTCGCCGACCCCGCTCGCGTCTTCCCCGTCGTGGTCGACCCGACTGTCGTGGCCCCGAGCGTGAACGCCGACACCTACGTGAGCTCTCTCTACCCCACGCAGAGCTACGGGAGCTCCTTGTCCCTGCACGTGGCGACCGAACCCGGAGCCTCCCCCTATCACGGCACGGAGCAGAGCCTCATCAAGTTCGTGCTCCCCACTCTGCCTGAGTACGCCCAGATCCAGAGTGCCACCATCTCCCTTTACGCCACGAACTCCGTGACCCCGCAGAACCGGCAGGTGAGCGCCTCCCGGGTCACCTCCAGCTGGACCGGCTCGGTCACCTGGAACACCCGTCCGAGCTTTGCAGGGACGCCGGACTCGACCACCTTGGTCGACGGGGTCGGCACCTACGCCTTCGATATCACCCCGAGCGCCCAGGCCTGGTACGGGGGAGCCGCCGCAAACTACGGCACGCTTCTCTCCTTGACCGCCCAGAGCTCGAGCAACTGCCGCACGTTCGACGCCTCGGAGGCGACTCGCGGCGGCACACCGCCCTCGCTCAGCATCGTCTACAAGGCCGGTGACCCGAGGCACACCCCCTACGACCTCGGGGAGTTCGCCGGGCATTCGGCGCAGGTGGTTCTCGACAAGAGCCGTCTGGAGCTTACGACGACCGATCTCGCCATCGCCTCCTTCGGACCTGCGGCCGCACTTTCCCGGCACTACTCCTCTGCCCGGACCGCCGCTGGCGGCTTCGCCTACGGTTTCCGCTTCAACTACGAGCAGAAGCTCACGTTCGTGGGCTCTGCGCAGACCAACTACACCGACGTGGCCGGGGAGGTGCACACCTTCTTCTATGAGTCGGGTGCCTGGGTGGCGCCCCAGGGCCTCTTCGCGAGCCTCGGTCATCCCGGCTCCACCTGGACCCTCACCCTGAAAGACAGGACCGTGCTCACCTTCGATAGCTACGGCACCCTCCTCTCGGAGACTGACCGCAATGGGAACTCGACCACCTACACCTGGAGTTCGCCCGGTCTCATCATCACCGCCGCGAACGGCCAACAGATCGTGGTCACGTTGGACAGGGGCACGGTCACCTCGGCCGTCTATGCGACCGCCGACGGCACCCGGCAGGTGAACTACTCGACCGCCGCGCCCTGGCAGGTCACCTACTTTCCCGGCACGAGTCGCGAGCACACAGTCACCTATACCTACGACGGAAGCAACCGCCTGACCGAAGTGAAGGCCCTTGCCTTCACCGCCCTCGCCGGCGACGCGAAGGAGAACTTCATCTACACCGCGGGCGCCCTCACCGAGGTGCGCTTCCCCGACTACGCTTCTTCTGTCCCCCTCTACAACGCGAGCAACGCTGATGCTCGGGCGCTCTTCAGCTACGGTACTCTTTCGGCCACGGTCACCCGGTATGGGGCGGTGCGCACCTCGGGGACGCCGACGGGGGCCACGGGCACGGTCATCGCTCAGGACTTCACCTGGAACACGACGGGCACCCTCGCCACGAAGACCAATCCCAGGACGGCGGGCGGGGCGACCGAGACCTGGAGCTACGCCTATCAACCGGGCACCAACCTGCTCCTCTCCGAGACCTCGCTCCTCGGGAAGCAGAAGCAGTGGACCTATGACACGCGGGGGAATCTCCTCACTGAAGACGACGAGCTTCTCCACCAGACCACCTACGCCTACCCGACCAGTGACTCCGACCCGAACCGGGACTTCCCCCTGACAGTCACCGATCCTGTGGGCGCCGTCACCGCCTACACCTACGACCCGAGCAGCAACGTGACCGCGGTGACCCGCGACCTCACCGGCAGCCCCACCTACGAGCACGCCGAGACCACCTACACCTACCAGAACCAGACGGTAGGGACCGCCACCTACTACAACGCACTCATCCAGGAGCGAAGCCTCGTCTCCGGGACCACCTGGACCCAGACCGACTACAATACCGACCTCTACTTCGCGAACGGCGAACCTAAGAAGACGGTCTACCGAGGGGTCGACCTCTATGACCCGGCATCCCCGCCACCCTCACCGCCTACAAGCCCAGTGGATCTCACCACGACCCGCACCTACGATGCCTTTGGCAATCTGCTCACTGAGACGGACGCAAGCGGGCAGATGACCGGGACCAACACCTACAACGCGGCTGGCTACCTCCTGACCTCGACCGGGGCGCCCTTCGAGGCGTGGGCGGGGGACATGGGCTTCCCCGCCAACCAGATCACGACCAACCACACCTGGGATGCCTGGAGGCACGAGACTTCGACCTATCGCACGGCGAGCGGGGCGACCGCGGACAAGCGCGTGCGGGCCTTCGACGCTGCCGGCCGGGTCTCGACCGACACGGCCTATCTCGGTACCGAGGTCCAGAACGTGACCACCTACCGCTACGACGGTCTGGGCCGGGAGATCACCTCCGCCCAGTCGACCATGAGCGGGCAGCCGTTCCTTCAGGCCTATGATGCCAGGGGCAACCTGGTCGAAGACTGGGTCGCCGGTCTTGCGGGCTACGATGAGGCCAAGGCGACTCGCCATCTCCTGGCCGATGGCAGCTCCGCGTATGATGCGGTCGGCCGGGTGCTGCGGACTACCGCCCCCGGGGACGCCAACCCCGCCATCCTCCTCTACACGGACGACGGCCAGGTCTCCCGCCAGACCCTCCCCGACGGCACCTATACCGACCACACCTACGACAACGCGGACCGGCAGACGGGCACGAGCCGCTCGGACGGGGGCACCACGAGCACCGTCTACGACCTCGGCGGTCGGGCCACCTCCGCGACCGACGAGAACAACCAGACCACCAGCTTCACCTACGACCTGCTGGGCCGGCAACTGACCGCGGCGGGCGGCGGCGCCCCCGCCTCCACCACCCTCTACAACACGCTCGGCTGGGTCCTCACGCGCACCGACGCGGACGGCATCGCCACCACGACCGCCTACGACAGCGCCGGACGAGGCGTGCGGGAGACGACGGCCGCTCAGGCAACTACCTCCACCTACGACCCGGCGGGCGATCTCACCGAAAGGGTGGATCCCAGCGGGGCTTGGATCAGCTATCAGTATGACCGCTTCGGTCGGCAAGGCCGGGAGTGGCACCGTCTGCCCGGGAGCCCCCCGAGCACGGTGAAGGACACCGCGACCGGGTACGATGGGCTCGGGCGAGCCATCTCGGTCACCGACAACGTAACCGAGGTTACCCATGTCCTGAGTTACCCCTTGAACTCCCCTGCGCCGACCACCGACATTCTCGGGGTCGGGGGCATCGTCGACCGGGTACAGACCACCCTCACGCTTGGCAGTGACGGCCTCGAGTCAACCCGGCTCTCGACCATCGCGTCCTATCCGCAAGTCCCAGATGTGCTGCACACCGTCACGGCCCGAGACTCGGCCCTGCGGGTCGTCGGCGTCACGGTGGCTGCGGGGCAACCCACCCCCATCGCCGCCAACTACCTCTACGACGGGGCCGGACGCCTCTCCCGTCAATGGGGGAACTCAGGCGGAGGTTCGGGCTACGCCGCGGACGCCGAGAGCACCACCGCCTACGCCTACGATGCCCTGTCGGGGAAGAAGAGCGCGGACAACCTGCGTCTCGCCTCCGTGGGCACCGCCGGACCTATCGTGGCGAGCTACACCTATACAGATGATGGACGGTTAGACATGGCGACCATTGATGGGGTGACCGAAGATGACACCTTCGCCCCCTCGGGCAACCTGATCTCCCTCATTAAGGGCGGAGTCCAGACCACGCTGACCTATGACGCAGCCAACCGCCTGGCAACAACGGTCACGGGCGGGACGACCAGCTACTACAGCTACGACCAAGCGAACGGCTGGCGGACCTCGCAAGGGCTGAGCGCCGACCCCAACGACCCTGCCCGCATCCGCTACACCTACACAGGCACTGGTCGTCTCGCGAGCTACACAAATCCGGGCACCGGCGTCAGCGCCTCACACACTTACGACGCTCAGGGGCAGCGAACCCTGAGTGTCGTGACCCAGGGCGGACAGACGACAACCACAAGGTTCACCTACGAGGGTCTGACCCTCCTCCGTCTCGAGGCAACTCAGACTGGTGGCGTGAACCCGACGAGTTGGCGGATCACCTACCTCCACGATGAGCAGGGCACGGCGTATGCGGGGGTCTATCGTTCGCCCATCGAGAGCACGAACGCGACGGTCTTTGGCATCGTCACCACGGACCGGGGTGACGTCGTCGCTCTCACCGACGCCGCCGGTGCCTCCTTCGGCGCCTACCGCTACGATGCTTGGGGGAATCCGCAAGGGACCGGGAACCTCGGCACCGGCATCTGGAGCCAGACCACAACCCTGATCGACGTCACCCTCGCCGCCGCGATCACGACCCGTCAGCCGCTGCGATACGCAGGGTACTACTACGATTCTGAAAGCGGCCTCTACTACCTCTCGGCCCGCACCCATGATCCACTTACACGGCAGTTCGTGACCAAAGATCCGGCGAAGGCCGACGGGCAGGAGAGTGCGTATCAGTATTGTGGGGGGGAGCCGGCTGGAACGAGGGATGTCGGCGGTACTCTCTACACGCCAATAGTTGATACGGAAGCCCGTGCATTGCGATATAGAATAAGGACCGTTGCTCTGAAATGGGTTGGTAGGAATATACTGTATATGCTTGGTGCAAAGTACACATTTGGCAGTACAAGCGATAAGAAGTATATTGGAAAGCTAGATTGCTCAGGTTTCGTACAGATAGTTCTAAATGAAGCGGGGGTACCAGGAATCCTGAAGTGTATACCTGGGCAAGAAATTAGTTCCTGGGGGCTATTTAATCTAGCCGGAAAGAATGGTACCCCAACAAAGACCTATTTCAACAAGGGTTGGAAATGGCTGTATTACACGGGGGATATCCTATACCAACCAGGTAGTCCGGGGCACATTGTGTTAGTTATAAGTGATGGATCCGACCCCGAAATAGCAGAATGTGCGCCGTTCAATAATGGCAAAACAATAGACGGCACGCAGAAGTGGAAGCTATCGTATCGATGGGATAGGGGGTTCGTGCCAACAGGATCGGGCCGCTACTTCTACTCATACGCTCACAACATCCCTCGATAGCTGGCATCAGGAGAGAACCATGAAGTTTGCACGATCCAAGCAGGGCGCAAGTTTGCTCCTTGCGGCCGTGCTGGCCTTGCCGGCCGGAATTGTGGGGTCCTCGTGCGGCGCACCTCCTTCCGGCGTGAGCTCGACTCCCACCCCTTCGTCCCCGTCAGTGCCTTCTTCGACTGAAACAAGTGCAACTGACGAGCTCACAACCGAGGTAACGAGGCCCCTCTTCGACGCTGCCAAGTGGCAAGCGCAAGCAGAGGGCTTCGCGGGGATTGTGAACGGCTATTCTCTCGGCAACGACTACCGCACTAGGGAGCCAAGCCCTGGAGAAACCTCGAAGATGCCCGAGGGTGTTTGGCACGTGGACATCGTCGATGCGAGACCGGGTGAGCTGGTTGTTGACTTCGCCGGCATCTTCTTCGGAGAAGAGGCACTCCGGCACACCCCTGAAGGCGAGGAAGCTCGGTCGGACGTCTACGTCAGCAATGAGCGACGGGAGAACACGAGTCTCAAGGTCCAAGCTGGCGTGGTTGTCTTGCTCCAGCAGCCAGACATGACGGAGCCGTACGCTCATGGGCTTACCGTGACAGATTACGGAACCTTCCTCAGTAAGTTCGACCCGACGGCCGTCGGTCAAAGCGGCCTCGGTTATGACATCTTCTTGTCGACCGACTCGAGCGTCTGGGCGATCGTCGAGGTGTACAGTCCGTAGGGAGTTCGGCCCCAGGAATCAGCCGAAAGAGCACGGTTCAGTGCAAGACCTCGAGCCTCAAAGGTAAGCCAAGAAGCAATTTCCCCAACGATGAGTCCGCGAGGAAATGGTCCCGGAGTCACGGGTTCCCGCTGTAGATCAGACGTGAATGGAGGACCGATGGTGCCTGAGTTCGAGTACGTAGGTGATTTCTCGCACGGCATGGCTGACGTTCTTCGCCGAGGTCTCTGGGGATCTATCGATCGCTTCGGCAAGATCCAGATCGAACCGCAGTTTGAAGCCGTGCGGCCAATGGAGGAAGGATTGATCGCGTGCTGCTCTGATGGAATCTGGGGCTTCGTGGACTGGAGTGGTCAATCGATTATACCGAGCGCCTTCGAGGAGGCCTACAGTTTTGCCGAGGGTCTGGCCGTGGTAGGAACGAGCGCTGGCTGGCTTGCTATTGATCACCAGGGAAAGCCGCGTTGGGATTTTGATGGCATGGAGCTAACCTCGTTTTCGGAAGGTCTTGCTCCCGCTTGTAAGTCGGGTAGGTGGGGCTTCGTGGACACCAAAGGTCGAGAAGCGGTGCCATTTCGGTATGAGGGCGTCGACTGGTTTTCGGAGGGTTTGGCGCGCGTTACGATAGACGCAAAGATGGGGTACATAGATAGGCAAGGATCTATAGCTATCGTGCCCAAGTACGACTATGCTGCCCCTTTCGAAATGGGAATCGCTCGCGCAGAAACAGCTGAATCTCGAGGCTACATAGACTCAAGTGGGCTGATGTTTCTGGAGAGTAGCGCCACTGAGTTTCGCCCTTTCAGCGAGGGTCTGGCCGCCTTTGCTAACGGAGGACCATATGGATTCATGGACTCGCGAGGATGTGTTGTCATCGGCGAAGAATTCGACGCAGTTGGATCCTTCAACGAGGGTTTGGCTTCGGTTTCCCTCGATGGACGGTGGATGTTCGTCGATCCCATGGGCCACAGACTCCTGGAGATGGATGTCGACGAAGCCTATGAGTTCTACGAAGGTCTGGCCCGAGTACGAAAGGGTACAAACTGGAACTACGTGGATCGTCGCGGACGCTCGCTCTGGACGTGAGGCTCTCCGCCGGCATCACAATGATGTCATGGCGTGCATTTCCGCGAGGGAAGTAAGCGACGCCGTTTGTGGCGTCGATCGCACTCATTGAGGCCGCCAGGATGGCTAACGCCAGGGGCCCGCTGCGTTCCACCGCCGCTCAAACGAATGCCTCTGCGAAAGCGCGATAGCGACCGGCAAAAGGAATCCGCTGACGTACGCGGTTACGTCGGCGAAGTTGCTCGGTGCACCTTCGATGCGATTCCGGCGGAGAAAGGTTCGCCACTGCTCGGCCTTCCCGGGGTAGGTCGAAAACTCCGTGTCGAAGATCGCCGGGTGGGCCGGTACGGCAGTGTGTCGCGTGGCGAAGGTCATTGAGATGGCTTCGGCGAGAATGCGCCCTTCGAAGTCATACTCACGCGCAAGGAGCCAGAGATCGAAAAAGTCGTTCATGCGGCTGGTGAGAGGACCGAGCCTCACCATCGCGTGGAACTTCTCGGCGATCACACTCTCGCGGCTGTAGCCGAGGATTTCGGGGGCCGGGAAGTCAGAGAGAACGACAGGATAGGCGAGGCCGACGGAGTCGGGGACGACCTGATCGCCGAAGTCGAGGTCGAGTTTGAGGGTCACGCGGGCGGTTCCCAGGAAGCCGAGCCAGCGGACTCGCACCCCCTGGGTAGTCTGCATGCTCGGCTATGGCCGCGCCCTTGACGCTCCCCGGGTCGAAGATCATCCCGTCCGGTTCGACCATTTGGACGCACACGTCCCTGACTACGCCCTCGATCACCTGAACATCGCTCTCGAGAGCGGCAAGCATGTCGATGTCCTTGGTGGGGCGCGAGAGCGGCGCGTGCCAGGCAAGGAGCATGAGCCCGCCTTTCAGCACGAAGCGCGACCTGTGCTCCGAGCGGCTAACGCGGAAGAGAAAGCGCTCCATGGCGAAGTACTGCAAGAGCTCGTTGAAGGGCCGCTGGCTCTCACGGGCGAGCGCGAGCAGCCGGTCATGCACAGAGGCCGGGAGGTTTCGCGGCCGGCCCTCGGTCAAGAAAGAGCCTCGAGGTAGGGCCGCATGACCCGCTCCACCCGGCAGATTCTCGCGTAGCGGAGGAGGTCGTCAATGGAGAGGGAGTCACGCTCCCGGTAGAGACGGAGAGCCTCAAGAGCGACGTCGAGCCCGAGCTTGTTGCGGTAGCGGAAGCAGTCGGCCGCCGTCTTAGTCGGGCTGTAGACCTGGAGGACGAGCCCGTCCACCGTGTGTCGCTCGATGCCCTCGCTGAACATGGCACCCGTGAACCAGAAGAGCCTAAGGGGCGGGTGTTCGAGACGCGGAGGCTCGACTCCTCGCTTCAGGGCCAGGTAAACCTCGTGAGGGATCTGGGTCGACAGTTCGTGAAAGCTGAGGGCGGAGATGAGGCAGAGGACCCCGTGGGGCACACTGGCGGCGACGGCCGCCAGATCGGGGTTCCCCAGGGGCGGCATGTCCGCGAGCCGATAGAGGCCGCGCCCCAGTCGATCAAGGAGTCCAGTATCGCGCATGGCGTAAAGGGTGCGCGGATGAATGCCGGCGGCTAGGACCTGACGGGTCCGTAGGATGCCGCCTGCGTTTCGGAATACCTTGAGGGCACGCTCGATGCTGGGCTGCTCGTTCATGATGCGGATAAAGATACCAGCAATCGCCTTTGACTGCTGGTAAATCTATCCGCGTTCGCGGCGCCCGTGTTTGCCTCAAGCAGGAGAGAGCACAAGACGTTGAGGGGTAACAAGCGCGGTACGCGTGCCGAGCGTCGAGGAGGTGGCATTGCAGGACTTCCGTCAGACGCACCATGGTGCTCTCCTTTCTGCAGGGGCGTTCCGCCCGGGCTCCGGTCGGACCGGAGTCTCCTGCTGCTTCCACCCCAGCCCCATCACGTCGAAAGTCAATCTTTGTTCCGGATCGGGTTGCTCATGTAATCTTCAGAGAGCAGCGCTGTGTCCAACCCGTCGAGGTCCGTGCTCGGCCCTGGGAGGCTGTTGAAGAATCGAAGCCTTGGCCACCAGACCGCACCGGCCGGAGCGATACGGCGTCCTCGGTCACGCGCGTAGCGCTGCTACGCGCGCTTCCTGCGTCCTTGTCTCGCGCTTGTCTATCGCGCTCTGGCGGCGAAGCGTCACTTGTTCAACAGCCTGCTCGAGATGGAGGCGCTCGTGAACGAGGTAGCCGACTACTCCTCCCGCCGAGTCTTGGTCGGGTACCTGAGCGTCTCATCGCTCTACACGCTGGCTTCGTCGCTCATCTGGGCGATCAACACCATCTTTCTCATCCGCGAGGGCGGGCTGGGCCTCTTCGAGGTCATGATCGTGAACGCCGTTTTCACCGTCGGACAGATGGTGTTCGAGGTGCCCACGGGGGTCGTGGCGGATACCATCGGGCGCAAAGCCTCGCTGCTCCTGGGCATGGCCACCCTGTTCATCTCCACCCTCCTCTACGTATTGACTCCCGTATGGGGTCTCGGCATCTGGGGCTTCGTGGCGGCCAGCTTGATCATCGGTCTGGGGTTCACGTTTCAGACGGGGGCTCTCGACGCCTGGCTTGTCGACGCCCTCGACGCGGTCAAGTGGGACCGACCCAAGGAGCGCGCCTTTGCCTGGGGTCAGATGGCGTCAGGAATGGGTATTCTCCTTTGCTCCCTCTTGGGCGGCATCCTGGGCCAGATCGGGCTCTCCTGGCCGTACTACGTGCGGGCCGGGCTGCTCGTGTTCGCCTTCGTGCTCACCTTCGTGCTGATCCGGGACGCCGGCTTCACGCCGCGTCCGCTCCGCATCTCGACGTTCCGGCACGAGACCCGGCTGATACTTGAAGCGGGGACCAAGTTCGGTTGGCGGAGCGCGGTCATCCGGCCGCTGCTGTGGAGCTCCGGTCTCACCGGCGTCTTCTTCATCTTCGCCTTCTACTCCTGGCAGCCGTACATCCTCGACCTGCTGGGACGCGACTACGTATGGCTGCTCGGCGTGGTCACCGCCGGGTTCTCGCTGGCGGGCATCGGAGGCAACTTGCTTGTCGCGCGGATCATGCGCAAGGGCGAGCAGCGCCGGCAGCCCTGGAGCGTCCTGGCTCTGCTCGCGTGGCTCAGCGCCGGCCTTGCGTTCGGCATCGCCCTGGTGGGCTTGGTCAACAAGCAGCCGGGACCGCTGCCTGCGCTCGTGGCCATCGTCTTGTGGTTGCTCTTCGGCCTCGTTTTCGGGCTCTCGGTGCCCATCCGTATGTCGTACATCAACACGTACATCCCCTCCGCTCAGCGCGCCACGGTGCTCTCCCTCGATGCTTTCTTCGCCGATGCCGGCGGAGCCGTGGGCCAGCCCGCGCTGGGTTATGTCTCGCAGAAGGTCTCGATCCCGGTGGGTTGGGTCGTCGGGGCCTGCTTCTTACTATCAGCGCCCCTGCTCTATCGGGTGTCCGGGCGAGCGTCGGCCGAGGTGGAGCAGGCTGCCGTGCACGCCGACGCATGAGCGTCCGCCGCCATGGGCCGAACCTGCTTCTCGCGGCGTGGGCAGTGCTGCTTTTCGGCGGCTTCGTCTTCGGACCGGCGGATGACAGCGCCGGGAGGATGCCGGTCTGGACTCGTCTGGGCTCGTCGTTGGCCTTGGTGGCCTTCGCCTGGGTCGCCCACCTTGTCTGCCGCGCGGGTCCGATTGCCCGCTTCTCTCTCTTCCTGGCCCTCGGTATGACGTGCGGCTTCGTGGGAGATGTCCTCCTCTCAGGAGCGTTGCCGGGAGGCGAGAACGTCCTCGCCGGCATCGCCGCGTTCGGCCTCGGGCACGTCTTCTACATCTCGGCGCCGGTCCACTGGGGCCGGCGGGCAGGCCTGCGCGACGCCCGCGCTCGGGCCTGGGGCTTGGCGGTGTGGCTCGTCATCGGGGCGATGGGATGGTACGTGGTGGTCTTCCGCGGCCAGGAGGCCACGGTCCTCCATTGGGCGGCCCTGCCCTACGCTCTCTTGCTGGCCGGGACCGCGGGGGTGGCCACCGGCATTGCCTTGCAGGAGCGCATGTTCCTGCCTCTTGCGCTGGGTGCGGCGCTCTTCTTGGTGAGCGACCTCATCCTGGCGGCCGGCCTCTTCAACGACATGGAGTTCCACCTGAGCGGCGACGTCATCTGGTTCACCTACGGCATCGGCCAGATGCTGATCGTCACCTCGGTCGGGGCGGCGAGGCATTCCGCCTCGGCCGCCCCCGTCGCCTCAGGCCGCCCCCCCGCCGACGTGGAGGGGGCGGCCGGCTAGAGGCTGTTGAAATATGACTTCTCGCGGCGGGGGTGCGCTGGGAGCGCGCCAGACTAGTGGTCGCCCCCGCAAATACTTTCCGGGTTGTGTGAAGGAATTGTGCCGTCCATGATGAACCTTTCCGGCGATGGCCAGCAAGTACCAGATCCATTTGACCGAGAC
>JAJZQZ010000090.1:11030-12482 GCA_021802965.1 Actinomycetes bacterium | reverse complement strand
CGCCAACGGCCGGTCGAGCAGACCAGAGGACGCCGCCAGATGGTAGTTGCTGCGCTCGTCGTCCGGAGGGACGCAACGCTCGTCTCCCCATATGACGTGGGTCTTCGACCACGGAAGCGCGCTGTCGGACTCGGGCGAAGCCAGCCGGCGGTAGAGAGGGGCGGGTGTGGAACCGCCGCTCAGAGCAAGCGTGAATCTTCCCCGGGCGTCCA
Organism: Actinomycetes bacterium; assembly: GCA_021802965.1. Classification (GTDB taxonomy): domain Bacteria; phylum Actinomycetota; class Thermoleophilia; order RBG-16-64-13; family RBG-16-64-13; genus JAJZQZ01. The sequence continues at coordinate 12,270 of JAJZQZ010000090.1, read as the reverse complement.
GAGCCGCCGCGGCCGCGAAGCTCAGCGTCGCCACGCAGCCTGCCAGCAGGTCGTCGATCATGCGGTAGCGCGCTACCTCGGCGACACGCCGCGTCCCCGCGCCTGCCGCTTTCTCGATCTTCGGGCCGGAGTCAAGACCCACGACGCAGCAGCCCGGCGCCGGGCAGTGTGGCGAGGTTGGCGGCCGTGAGCAGGGCTTCTTCGTACACCGCGTCGGGGCTGAGAAAGTCGATCTCGTCGGCGAGGAGCCGGTCCTCGGGAAGCGTGGTCAGGTCGTACGTGCGCAGCAACGTCTCGGCATCTCCTTGCCGCACGCGTCCGGAGCCGACACACCCTCCCGGCGAGATCGCCAGGCTGAGCACGGCGGCGGGTGAGCCTTCGACCGCGGGATCGGGCGCCACCTCGAGGGTCACCGAGGACAAGCCGGCCATCGGCCCGCACGATTCCAGGGAGCAGTGCAGGTGAAGCTCGATACCCGGCTCCGCCCCGGTCTTCTCGGTCTGGACCCCGCTGGTGCGGCGGCGCAACCTCATGCAGGCGTCTCCGTCTCGCTCCTCCCAGCCGGAGGGCTCCGGCGACCAGCCGAGCCGGCCGGCCAGCCAGCCGGCGAACAGCAGGGCGCGCGCCGCCGCCGGCCCGGCTACGCAGTCTGACCGGCTGTAAGGATCCTCAGACCCGTAGGCGATGTCCACGCGGCCGATGCGCGGGAGCCAGTCGAGTCGACCGGGGTCATCGAAGAACTCCGCCGTCATATCCCTCCACGCAGCCAGGCGAGCCCAATTCAGGTCGGACAGGCCGTAGTTGCGCGAGCCGTCGTAGGCGAGCCGGGCCAGGGCCGTCAGCCCCGCGACCGGCTCGGGGAACCCGGCGGAATCCACGATGAGCAGATCGGACGACTCTCCCAACCTCCTCAGCATCTGCCCCTCGAAGTCGGGTTGCCCCGGCCACCAGAGGACGGTGGGCAGGTCCGGCACCATCAGGCCGGCCGAGGCCGAACGCAAGAGCAGGGTCTCGTCGCCACGGGCGGGCACGGTCACCTGCTCCCAGCAGATCTGGCGCCCACCCTCGCGGCTGATATAGCAGGCGGCCGTCACCCACGCGTCGAGCCCCGGAGGCTCGTCCGTACCCGACTCACCCTGGGTGCCGTCGTCGCCGTCCTCCAGCTCGAGCAGCACGATGGCGCGAGCCGGATGACGCTGCGAAAGACGCGGGATCACCTCGCTCACGTGCTCGGCGATGC
>JAJZQZ010000090.1:0-11020 GCA_021802965.1 Actinomycetes bacterium | reverse complement strand
TCACGGACCCGGATTACCCCATCCTTTCCCTGCGACCGGGCTTCGTCACCGGTGATCTCCCAGAGCTCGTTGAGCTGTCTCTCGGCCTCGCGCAGACGGACTTTTCTCGAGCTGCCCGAGGAGAAGGTCAGGTCGTCGCTCACAGCCGCCTCCACTCCCGCTTGTCGCGGTCGACAAGGTCCTCCGCGGCGTCCGGCCCCCAGCTTCCGGCTTCATAGGGCGCCGGGGCCGTCCCCACCGCGTACCAACGGGCGACGATGGGGTCGACGAACCCCCAGGCTGCCTCAACACCGTCATCACGGGTGAAGAGGGTCGAGTCGCCGATCAGGCAGTCAAGGATGAGCCTTTCGTACGCTTCGGATGTCTTCTCGCCGAACGAGGTGCCGTACCGGAAATCCATGTGGACCGGGTGAACGCGCTCGGTGGGGCCCGGCACCTTCGACCCGAACTTCAGCGTGATGCCCTCGTCCGGTTGCACCTGCACGGCCAGCACATTCGGCTCCGGAGCTCCGCGCATGCCTCGGCCGAACAGCAGGAGCGGCGGCTGCTTGAACTGCAGCGATATCTCGGTCACCCGCTTGGGCATCCGCTTGCCGGTACGCAGATAGAACGGCACGCCGGCCCACCGCCAGGTGTCGAGGAAGACGCGCATGGCCACGAAGGTCTCGGTCAGAGACCCCTCCGCCACCCCTTCCTCCTGCTGATATCCGGCCACCGGCTCGCCGTGGGAGAGACCGGTGCTGTACTGGCCCCGCACCACCGATCGATCGACATCGGACCCTATCAGCGGATGAAGGCTTCGGAAGACCTTGACCTTCTCATCGCGGACGGCGACGGCATCGAACGCCACGGGCGGCTCCATGGCGATCAGCGCGAGCAGCTGCAGGACGTGGTTCTGGATCATGTCCCGTATCGCGCCCGCCTCTTCGTAATATGGTCCTCGAGACTCGACCCCGATGTCTTCGGCGACCGTGATCTGCACATTGTCGATGTACTGCCTGTTCCACACCGGCTCGAAGATGCCGTTGGCCAGCCTGAAGACCAGGATGTTCTGCACCGTCTCCTTACCGAGGTAGTGGTCTATGCGGTAGATCTGATCCTCGCGGAACCACCGGCGCAGGCGGGCGTTGAGAAGACGGGCGCTGGCGCCGTCGTGGCCGAAAGGCTTTTCGACGACGATGCGCGACCACCCGTGCGACGCGCCGTCGCGACCGAGATCGGCCCCGCCGAGACCGTCGATGATGGGAGCGTAGACGCTGGGTGGGACGGCGAGATAGTAGAGGCGGTTGCCGCTGTGGACGCGCTCCTCCGAGGTCTTCGCCAACACCTCGCCAAGCCTGCGGTACGTCTCGGGATCGTCGAACTCCCCGGGGCAGAATCGCAACCCCGCGGCGAATCCCTGCCACACTTCCTCCCGCACCGGGTCACCCAGGAACTCGTCAAGGGCGCCCCGGATCGTGTCCCGGAACTGCCCGTCGTCCCAGTCGCGCCGCGCGACGCCCACGATGGCGAAGCCGGCCGGAAGCAGCCCTTCCGCATACAGGCGGTACAGCGAGGGGACGAGCTTGCGGTGCGTCAGGTCGCCCGTGACGCCGAAGACCACGATGGCCGACGGGTCCGGCTTTCTCCTCGAGCGCAGGCCGGCGCGAAGGGGGTTCTCCTCGAGTGCTTCGACGGCCACGGCCGACTCCGTCAGCTCTCGGCGATCGCGGCGCGCTTCGCCTCGAGAGACGCGTGGAGCGCATCGAAGGAGTCGGAGAAGGCCTTGACCCCCTCCACCTCCAGCTGGGCGGTGACCGAGTCCATGTCGATCCCCCGGGCGGCGAGGGCGGCCAGATGCCGCTCGGCCTCGTCCATCCCCTGGGTCAAGGTCGAGGCCACCACTCCATGGTCCCGGAACGCGTCGATGGTCGCCTGAGGCATGGTGTTGACGGTATCGGCGCCGATCAATTCCTCCACGTACATGACGTCGCGGTAGGCCGGGTTCTTTGTGCTGGTGCTCGCCCACAGCGGTCGCTGCACCTTGGCGCCGGCCGCCTTCAGCGCCTCCCAGCGGGGGCCCTGGAACGTGGAGAGGAAGGTCTGGTAGGCCGTCTTGGCGTTGGCGACCGCGGCCTTCCCCCGGAGGGCCGAAAGCTCGTCGGCTCGGACCGGGTCGGCCTTCATGGCCTGCTCCAGCAGGGCGTCGACCTTCGTGTCCACCCGGCTGACGAAGAAGCTCGCGACGCTCCTCACGGTCGCGGGCTCCGGAAGGTCCTCTCCCCGCGCACGGGCGGCCATAAGGTCTTCGAGCCCGCAGAGATAGGCCTGCATGACCTGCTCGTAGCGTTCCAGAGCGAAGATCAGGGTGACGTTGATGCTCACGCCCTGACCGATCAGGCGCCGTATGGCCGAGACTCCCGGAACAGTGGCCGGCACCTTGACGAAAACGTTGGGCCGACCGACGAGAGCCCGCAGGCGATGCGCCTCGGACACGGTGGCATCGGCCTCCTCGGCCATCGAGGGCTCCACCTCGATGCTCACCCAGCCGTCGACCGTGTCGCTCCCCTCCCACACCGGGAGCAGAAGATCGGCGGCCATGGCCACGTCCTGGGAGGTGAGGGAATCGAGCAGGGCGGATGCGTCCGCGCCTTTGTCGACGAGAGCCGAGATGGCGCCGTCGTACTCGGAGGAGTCGGCGATGGCCTTCTGGAAGATCGTGGGGTTGGAAGTCAACCCGACCACCCCGTCCTCCTGGATCATGCGGTACAAGCGCCCCGACAGCAAGAGCCCCCTGCCGATGTTGTCGTACCAGACGCTCTGGCCGAGATCCTGCAGATGGGTCAGGGGATTGTCGCTCATGCTCGCATCACTCCTCATCCCGGGCGAATCGCCCCTCTATCGCCTCCACTTTGTCCAGCCGCCGCCGGTGCCGCTCGGCCCCGGAGAACCGCGCCCCGAGAAAGGTGCGCACGACCTCGAGCGCGAGCTGCGCGCCGATCACGCGAGCACCGAGGCACAGTACGTTCAGGTCGTCGTCCTCGACCCCCTGGTGGGCCGAGAACGTGTCGTGGATGGTCGAGGCCCGGATGCCGGGGACCTTGTTCGCCGCCACACACGCCCCGACGCCGCTGCCACACACGAGCACCCCGCGTTCAGCTCGCCCCGACCGGACAGCTTCGGCCACGGCCAGCGAGAAGTCGGGGTAGTCGCTCGGAGAGGCGTCGAACGCGCCGAGGTCAAGCACGTCGTGACCGTTCTCGACGAGGGCCGCGACCACCGCCACCTTCAAATCGTAGCCTCCGTGATCGGCGCCCACGGCTACTCGCATCAAACAGCCTCCGTATCGGCCAACAGACGGCGCGCTTCCTCCACCACGTGCTCGCTGGTTATGCCAAGCCCCGCCAGGGCCTTGCCGCCCGGCGCCGAAGCGCCGAAGCGGTCGATGCCCACCACCGCGCCCTTGTCTCCCACCCAGCGGCACCAGCCGAAGCTGGCAGCCGCCTCGACGGCCACCCGCACCGTGCCCGTCGGCAGGACCTCCTCTCGGTAGGTCTCGGACTGGGCCTCGAAAAGCTCCCAGCACGGCAGAGCCACGACCCGGGTCGCGACGCCGTCGGCTTCCAGGGTGTCTCGGGCGGCGAGGGCCACCTGGACCTCGGAGCCGGTCGCGATGAGCACCACGCGCACCGCGTCGGGGCCGGCCTCGGCCTCAGCCAGGACATAGCCCCCGCGCAGCAGCCCGAGCTCCCGGGCCAGCTTGGTCCGGTCGAGCACGGGCAGGTTCTGCCGGGTCAGCACGAGGGCCGTGGGGCCATCCCGACGCTCGAGGGCGGCGAGCCACGCTACCGAGGTCTCGTTGGCGTCGCTGGGTCGGATGACCCACAGCCGCGGGATCGCGCGGAGCGCGGCCAGATGCTCGATGGGCTGGTGTGTGGGACCGTCTTCGCCCAGCCCCACGCTGTCGTGGGTGAATACGTAGACCACCGGCGCGTGAGACAGCGCGGCCAGCCGGATCGAGGGACGCATGTAGTCGGAGAAGACCAGGAAGGTCCCCCCGTACGGGAACACGCCCCCATGCAGCGCCATCCCGTTCAGCACGCCGCCCATGGCGTGCTCGCGCACCCCGAAATGCAGGTTGCGGCCCCCGGGCGAGCCGGGCTCGAAGTCGCCCCAGCCGCCCTCCGGGCCGCCCATGAGCAACGTGTTGTTGGACGGGGCGAGGTCGGCCGAGCCGCCGATGAGCGTCGGGATGAGGGTGGCGGCGGCGTTCAGGGCCCGGCCGGAAGCCACGCGCGTCGCGACCGGCCCGTCCGACGGTTCGAAGGTCGGGAGGGCCGCGGCCCAACCGGTGGGGAGGCGCCCCGCCAGCGCTCGGTCCAGATCGGCGGCGGCGTCCGGGTGCGCGTCGGCGTACGCCGCCATCCGCGCCTGCCACTCAGCGCGAGCCGCGGCGCCCTTCTCGGCGACGCCGGCCCAGAACTCCCGCACCGCGGGCGGCACGAAGAAGGGCTCGTCGTACGGCCACCCGAGTGCCTGCTCGGTCAGGCGCACCTCGTCCGCCCCCAGCGGCGAACCGTGGGCCTCGGCGGTGTCCTGCTTGTTCGGGCTGCCGTAGCCGATGTGGGTGCGCACCATGATCAGCGAAGGACGGTCGGTGATCTCCTTGGCCCGGTCGATGGCCCGATCGATGAGGTCGAGGTCGTTGCCGTCGTCCACCCGCAGCACGTGCCAGCCGTACGCAGCGAACCGCTGGGCGACATCCTCGCTGAAGGCCAGCTCGGTCGAGCCCTCGATGGAGATATGGTTGTCGTCGTAGAGGGCGATGAGCTTGCCCAGCGCGAGATGTCCGGCCAGGGACGCGGCCTCGGAGGCGACTCCTTCCATGAGGTCGCCGTCACTGACGAGCGCGTAGATCCGATGGTCGATCACCCCGTGACCCGGTCGATCGAATGTGGCCGCGAGGAACGCCTCGGCGACCGCCATGCCCACCGCGTTGGTCAGACCTTGGCCCAGTGGCCCGGTGGTCACCTCCACCCCGGGCGTGAGGACGTTCTCGGGGTGTCCGGGCGTGCGGCTGCCCCATTGACGGAAGGCTTTGAGCTCGTCGAGGGGCAGGTCGTAGCCGGCCAGGTGCAGAAGAGCGTACAGCAGCATCGAGCCGTGTCCCGCGCTCAAGATGAAGCGATCGCGGTCGGGCCACCCAGGGTCGGCCGGATCGAACCGCAGATGACGCGACCACAGGACGTGGGCCATGGGAGCGGCGCCCAGGGGCAGACCGGGATGTCCGGACTTCGCCTTCTCCACGGCTTCTATGGCCAGCACCCTGATGGTGTCGACCGCCAGCTGATCCGTTCCGCTCAAACCCTCGTCTCCTTCTTGCTCTCCGGACGTCACTCGATGACCCGCCACCCCGACTCGGTCGCCACCCGCAGAAGACCAGGCCGGGGACTCACCGCTACCGGCCGCCCCACCAGCCGGAGCAGCTCCAAATCGGTCTCATGGTCGGCATACGCGAAGCATCGCCGCGGATCGACCCCCCGCTCCTCCAGGTAGCGCCGCGCAACCACCGCCTTCTCCGCACCATACAACTGCCGCCCCTCGATACGCCCGCTATACAGGCCCTCGACCAACTCCAGTCGCGTCCCTTCGCAGGCCTCGACTCCGAGGGGCCGGCATACCGCCTCCACCAGTGGCTGGATCGCCGCCGACAGCACGACGACGTACTCGCCCTCGCTCTGGTGTCCTCGCAAGGCCTCGACCGCACCGGCGTGCAACCTGGGCTTGAGCACCTCCGACGCGAACTCGCGCATCAGCTCATCTATCTCTACCCAGGTGTGACCGGCCATGAACTGAGCGCCGCGAGCCCGCGCCCGGTCCGTCGGTTTGACCAAGCCCAGCTTGTAGGCTCCGAACCACAGCCCCACTCCGATCAGGTCCGCCACTCCCACCAACCTCTTGGCACGAAGATACCGCACGAGGAGTTGCTGGGTCTGCCCCGCGACGAGGGTGCCATCGAGGTCGAAGAAGGCGATGGCGTCGCGGTCCATCGGCCGAGTCTACCATGGGCTCCGCGGACACCCGCATGGGTTCATCGGGGACGGAGCATGGGTAGAGCGGGCGCGAAGGGCCCGGCGGAGAAGGAGGCGGCATGGCGACCATGGGACGCGACAGCGCAGGCCTCGAACCTCTGGTGAAGGAGATCGGGCGCGAGATCTTCACCGCTCTCGCCGACCAGCGCCCGCACGTGTACCAGAGCGAGTGGTGGCAGGGGACCGCTCTCGAGTGGGCCATGCGTGACGAGGCCTTCAAGGTGCAACTGTTCCGGTTCGTCGACGTGTTCCCCGCCCTGGCCGACAGCGAGCAGGTGGCGAAGCACGTGCAGGAGTATTTCGAGCACCCCGGCGGCGACCTCCCCCGGCCTCTCCGCTGGGGGCTGAAGGCGGCCGAGCCGGGACACGTGACCAGCAGACTGGCGGCCCTGGCGATCGGCCACAACCTGCACGCCATGGCCGAGAGGTTCATCGCCGGGCGAGACGCCACCGCGGCCCTGCCCACCCTGCGCCATCTCCGGGACGAGCGCATGGCCTTCACCCTGGACGTCCTCGGCGAGGCGAGCCTGGGCGATGCCGAGGCCGACGCCTACCAGGCGCGTTACCTCGAGCTCTTGCGGGAACTGCCTCGGGCAGCCGCGACCTGGCCCGACGACCCCCAACTCGACGAGTCGCCATGGGGTCCCCTGCCCCGGGTTAACGTGTCCATCAAGCTGACGTCCCTGTATTCGCAGATCGATCCGGCCGACTTCGAGGGCTCCAAGGCCGCCCTCTTGGAGCGACTCCGGCCGATCTTTCGTCTGGCCCGAGACCAGGGCGCCTTCGTCAACCTCGACCTCGAGCAGTATCGCTACCACGACCTGACCTACTCGGTGTTCAAGGCCCTCCTGCTCGACGACGAGTTCCGGGACTATCCGCACGCGGGCATCGTGGTCCAGGCCTACCTGCGCGACGCCGAGGCCGACCTCCGCGGCCTCATCGACCTCGCCCGAGAGCGGGGCGTGCCCATAACCGTCCGCCTGGTGAAAGGCGCCTACTGGGATTACGAGACCGTCATCGCCGAGCAGGAGCATTGGCCCTCCCCGGTCTTCGCCCACAAGGTCGACTCAGACGCCCAGTTCGAGCGCCTGACCGAGATGATGGTGGCCGAATCGCGCTCTGTCCGGCCGGCTCTCGGGACCCACAACATCCGCAGCATGGCCCACGGTATCGCCGCCGTCCGGGCGGCCGGCCTGCCCGACGGCACCCTCGAGATCCAGATGCTCCACGGCATGGCCGAGCCGGTCAAGCATGCCGTCGTGAAGATGGGGCTGCGCCTGCGCGAGTACGTGCCGGTGGGCGAGGTGGTACCCGGCATGGCGTACCTGGTGCGGCGCCTCCTGGAGAACACCGCCAACGAATCCTTCCTGCGTCAGACCTTCGTCGAGGGCGCCGCGCAGCAGGCCCTCCTCGCCGAGCCGCTGCCCAGTCCTGACCTGGGGAAGCCTCCGGCGACCGTCACCGACGTGCACGCGACCGATCCGGCGAAACCGGGCCTCTTCGTGAACGAGCCGCACGCCGACTTCTCGCGGGGATCGTGCCGCCGCCAGATGACCGAAGCGCTTGACCACATCGCAGCGGGCCTCGGCGCCCACCGACCTCTGGTCATCGGCGGACAGGAGGTGGACACGGGGCGGACCATCACCTCGATGAACCCGGCTCGACCCACCCAGGTCATCGGCACCGTAGCCGGCGCCTCGACCGTCGAGGCCGAACAGGCCGTTGCCGCGGGCGCCCAGGCCTTTCCCGCGTGGCGAGACACCCCGGTCGCCCGCCGGGCTGCCGTACTCTTCCGGGCCGCCGACCTCATGAGGCGCGCCCGCTGGCGCATCAGCGCACTCATGGTGCTCGAAGCGGGCAAGCCCTGGCGGGAGGCCGACGCCGACACGACGGAGGCCATCGACTTCCTGGAGTACTACGGGCGGGAGGCGCTGCGCCTGGGCGAGGCGCAGCGCCTCGACGACGTCCCCGGCGAGCGCGACCTCCTCTTCTACGAACCTCGCGGGGTCGCCGCCGTCATCAGTCCCTGGAACTTCCCCGTGGCCATCCTGGCCGGCATGACGTCGGCGGCCCTGGTCGCGGGCAACAGCGTCATCATGAAACCGGCGGGCCCGACCCCCCTGCTCGCCTGGGAGGTCTTCCGATTGCTGCGCGAAGCCGGAGCGCCGGACGGCGCACTCAGCTTCCTGCCCGGTCCGGGCGGCGAGATCGGCGCGTTCCTCGCCGGGCACCCGGGCGTCGACCTCATCGCCTTCACGGGCAGCCGCGAGGTGGGCCTCTCCATCCTGCGGGACGCGTCCGTGGTGCATCCGGGTCAGCGCAACGTGAAGCGGGTCGTCTGCGAGATGGGAGGCAAGAACGCCATCATCGTCGACGCCGATGCCGACCTCGACGCGGCCGTCGAGGGCGCCGCGACCTCGGCCTTCAGCTACTCGGGCCAGAAATGCTCGGCCTGTAGCCGGGCCATCGTCGTCGGCGATCGCTACGACGACTTCGTGCGGCGCCTGGTGGGCGCGGCCGAGAGCCTGCGCATCGGCGACCCGTCTCTGCCCGGCACCCGGGTGGGGCCGGTCATCACCCGGGACGCGGCCGAGAAGATACTGGGCTACATCGAGATAGGGCGCGGCGAGGGCCGGCTCGCTCTGGCCGTCCCCGGTCTCGCGCCCGGCCTCGACATGGAGACCGCCGGCTACTTCATCGGGCCGCACGTCTTCACCGACGTCGCCCCCACCGCCCGCATCGCACAAGAGGAGATCTTCGGCCCGGTGCTCGTGGTCCTCCGCGCCCGTGACTTCGACGAAGCGCTCGCCATCGCCAATGGGACCCCCTACGGTCTGACCGGCGGCGTCTACTCGCGCAGCCCCGACAACATCAGGCAGGCCTACCGCGAGTTCCGGGTCGGCAACCTCTATATCAACCGCGGTATCACCGGGGCGATGGTCGGACGCCAGCCTTTTGGCGGATCGCGCATGAGCGGCGTGGGTTCGAAGGCGGGAGGTCCGGACTACCTGCTGCAGTTCCTGGAGCCGCGCGTGGTGACCGAGAACACCCTGCGCCGGGGCTTCGCGCCGTCGGAGGAGGTGATGAGATCGCTCTGAGGGCGGCCCTGCCCCCTAACGCGTCCGCACGGGACCCCGCGCTTCCGCGAGAGCGCGCACGAGGTCCGGCGGCAGCGGTGACTCGAAGCTCATCTCCGCCCCGGTCACCGGGTGCACGAACCGCAGGCCGGCGCTGTGCAGGAACTGCCTGCCCACCCCGAGGGCATCCCGGCGGGCATACACGGGATCGCCGACCACCGGATGGCCGATGGCCAGGAAGTGGACGCGGATCTGGTGCGTGCGGCCGGTCTCCAACCGCACTTCCAGCAGGCTGAAGTCGCCGAGATCTTCGACCACCCTGAAGTGCGTGACAGCGTGACGAGCCGCCGTGCCTCCCACCGCCATGCTCATGCGCCGCTGGGGATCGCGGCCGACGGGCGCCTCGATCGTACCGGTCTGGGTCGCCAGGCGGCCGTGGACCAAGGCCAGATACTTCCGCTCCACGTGCCGCTCACGGATCATCTGCTGCAGCCGGCGATGGACCTCGGTGTCCTTGGCCACGACCAGAAGCCCGCTCGTATCGCGGTCCAGCCGGTGGACTATCCCCGGCCTGCTGACGTCGCCCCCGGCGATGCCGCGACCATACAGCGCGTTCACCAGCGTACCGGATGCGTGCCCCCGGCTTGGGTGCACCACCATGCCGGCCGGCTTGTCCACCACGAGCAGCCACTCGTCCTCGTACGCGACCGTGATCGGCAGATCTTCGGCCATCGGCTGTGAACCCGGCTCCTCGGGCAGATCCACCGTGATCCGCTGACCCGCCGACAATCGGAAGCTCTTGGCCCGGGGCATGCCGTCTACCAGCACGTCACCCCGATCGATCAGCTGCGAGGCCTGCGAGCGGCTTCCGACCTCCGGCCGCTCACCCAGGAAGCGGTCGAGACGCGTCCCTTCGTCCTCGGGCCCGGTCTGATAGGTGAGCGCCCCGCGGCGCGCAGGGGCGGCCGGCGAGGGATCTGGGCGGTCGTCAGGCGTCGGAGGCTCCCTCTGCCCGCCTGTGACCGCTGCTCCATATCAAGCTGACGGCCACGAGCACGACTCCGGCCACGATGCACATGTCGGCCAGGTTGAAGTTGGGCCAGAAGGGCAGCCGCACAAAGTCGGTGACGTGCCCCGCCGCGATACGCTCCACCAGATTGCCCAGGCTGCCCCCGATCAGAAGCCCCCCGGCCACGCCCGCGATCACGGGGCGGGACTCGAGGCTCACGTACACGAAGACCAGGGTGAGCGCGATCAGGCGCGCGACGAGGATGAGCGTCCCGCGGCCGGACAGCAGGCCGAACGCCACGCCTTCGTTCGAAGCCCTCTGCAGGCTAAGGAACGGGAGCAACCGGTAGGTGTGCCCCTCGGCCAGGGTGCCCTGGATCAGGCGCTTCGTCAGAAGATCCAGGGCCACGACGGCGGCCGCGGTGGCAGCCGCCAGAAGCCATTTGGTTCTGCGGTCGTGCCGGGAGCTCAGCTTCCCCGCTCCTCCCGGCGCTTGCAGTCGATGCACAGGGTCGCGTGAGGGACCGCCTGCAGCCTCTCGTCGGAGATCGGCTTCTTGCACGAATCGCAGAAGCCGTAGGTGCCTTCCTCGAGCTTCCGCAGCGCGCGGTTCACCTGCGCGAGCCCCGCCTGCGAGTTCTCCTCGAGGGTCTGCTCGAGCTCCCGGTCGAAGGTGACGGCCGCCGTCTCCGCCATGTGCTGGTCGTACAGACTCTCCTCGGAGGTGTCCCCCAGGGACTCGGACAGCTCCGCACGGAAGGTCTCGATCTCGTGCTCGAGGCTCTCCCGCTCTTCGTTCAACCGCCGGCGTGCTTCGTCAAGGTCCATGGGACTCCTTCGCTCGATTCCTCAACGGCCTTCCAT
>JAJZQZ010000089.1 GCA_021802965.1 Actinomycetes bacterium | reverse complement strand
GGTGCAGGAGGAGATCCTCGCCTCGGGCCTGCGCGGCAGGGGCGGCGCCGGTTTCCCCACGGGCATGAAGTGGAAGTTCGCCGCTGAAGCTCCCTCCGCCGACGGGCAGAAGTACTTCATCTGCAACGGCGACGAAGGCGATCCCGGAGCCTTCATGGACCGGTCTGTGCTCGAAGGCGATCCCCACGCGGTGTTCGAGGGTATGGCCATCGGCGGCTATTCCATAGGAGCCTCCGAAGGCTACGTGTACGTCCGCGCCGAATACCCCTTGGCCATCAAGCGACTCAAGATCGCCCTGGCCCAAGCAGAGTCTCGCGGTCTTCTGGGCGACAACATCATGGGCAGCGACTTCTCCTTCCACTTGAAGATCAAGGAAGGGGCCGGAGCCTTCGTGTGCGGCGAGGAGACGGCCCTCATGCAGTCCATCGAGGGCAAGCGGGGCATGCCGCGACTGCGTCCGCCGTTCCCCGCTGTCTCCGGGCTCTGGGCGCGCCCCACGAACATCAACAACGTCGAGACCCTGGCCTGCGTACCCTGGATCATCACGAACGGCGCGGCGGCCTTCTCGGCGCGCGGCTTCGAGAAGTCCAAGGGCACCAAGGTCTTCGCCTTGACGGGTAAGGTCAAACGTTCCGGTCTGGCCGAGGTCCCAATGGGGCTGACGCTCAGGGACGTGATCTTCAAGATAGGCGGAGGCATCAAGAACGACAAGGAGTTCAAGGCCGTGCAGATGGGCGGCCCCTCCGGAGGCTGCTTGCCTGAAGCACTGCTGGACACCAAGGTCGACTACGAGGAGCTGAACCAGACCGGGGCCATCGTGGGCTCCGGCGGCATGGTGGTGCTCGACGCCGACAACTGCATCGTCGACACGGCCAAGTTCTTCCTCAAGTTCACACAGGCCGAGAGTTGCGGCAAGTGCGTCCCGTGCCGAGTCGGCACCATGAGGATGCTCGAGATCCTCGAGCGCATCTGTGAAGGCAAGGGCGAGCCGGAGGACATCCCGTTGCTCGAAGACCTCGCTCAGAACATCAAGGCGGGCTCGCTCTGCGCGCTCGGAGGGACGGCGCCCAACCCGGTGCTGACGTCTCTCCGGTACTTCATGGACGAGTTCCAGGAGCACATCCACGAGAAGAAGTGTCGCGCGGGAGCATGTGCGGCCCTTACCACCTACTGGATCGACGCCGTCAACTGCACCGGCTGCCGCGCCTGCGCGCGGGCCTGCCCGGTCAACGCGATCACCGGCGAGAAGAAGGAGCCCCATGTCATCGACGCCGAGGTCTGCATCCGGTGCGGTGCCTGCTATGACAAGTGTAGGTTTGACGCTGTGAGGAGACAGTAGATGGCCATCGCACGCGAAGCCGATGAGAAGACCCTCAGCCTGACCCTCAACGGTCACGAGGTTCAAGCTGCCCCCGGCGAGACGGTGTTGCAGGTGGCCCGGAGGAACGGGGTCGAGATCCCGACCTTGTGTCACGACGATCGCCTCGAGCCCTACGGCGCCTGCCGCCTGTGTCTCGTGGAGATCGAAGGGGCCCGTGGAGCCGTCCCCGCCTGCGCCACCAAAGTGGGCGCGGGCATGGTCGTGCAGACCCACTCGGACAAGATCCGCAAGCTGCGAAAGTTCGTGCTGGAATTGCTGCTCTCCAACCACCCGCTCGACTGTCCGGTGTGCGAAGCGGCCGGCGACTGCCGCCTGCAGGACTACGCGTACGAGTACGAGGTCAACATGAGCCCGTGGGGTTGGAAGCCCCTGGACTTCCCCACCCGGGACGACCACCCGAATGTGGCTCGTAATCCGAATCGGTGCATCCTCTGCGGCCGCTGCGTCCGCATCTGTCGCGACGTCATGGGTATCGGCTGCTGGGGCTTCACCGATCGCGGCTACGACACCATCATCGATACTCCGTACAACCTCCCTTTGCAGGATGTGGGCTGCGTGTCGTGCGGGCAGTGCATCAGCACCTGCCCTGTGGGGGCGCTCAACCACAAGCGCAGCCGCTACGCCGCCCGGCACTGGCAGACCGAGAAGACCAAGACCATCTGTCCTTACTGTGGTGTGGGCTGCGAGCTGACCGTGCACACCGCCCGCGAGAAGCTGGTGCGGGTCACCGCCCAGGTGGGGAGCGGCGTCAACAACGGCAACCTCTGCGTCAAGGGTCGCTTCGGCATGGACTTCGTCAACTCGGAGGAGCGTCTCCGTACGCCCCTGGTCCGCGACGAAGAGGGCAACCTCGTGCCGACCACGTGGGAGGTGGCGCTCGACCGCATCGAGCAGAACTTCAAGCGCATCAAGGCGGAGAGCGGCGGCAAAGCCTTCGCCACGCTGGCCTCGGCCAAATGCACCAACGAAGAGAACTACCTGCTGCAGAAGTTCACGCGGGCGGTGCTGGGCACCAACAACATCGACCATTGCGCTCGCTTATGACACAGCGCCACCGTCGCCGGTCTGGCGACAGCTTTTGGCAGCGGCGCGATGACCAACTCGATGAACGACCTGAGCGACGCCGACGTGATCTTCGTCATCGGGTCCAACACGACCGAAGCTCACCCGGTGCTGTCTCTCGAGGTCATCAAGGCCCTGCGCCTTGGCAAGACCCTGATCGTGGCCGACCCGCGGCTGATCGACCTAGCGCGTCGCGCCCATCTCCATCTCCAGCTCAAGGCGGGCACGAACGTCGCACTGCTCAAAGGCATGATGCGGCACATCGTGGACATGGGCTGGGAGAACAAGGAGTTCATGGCTGAGCGCACCGAGAATTACGATCAGTTCCGGGCTTCCCTCGACACCATGACGGTCGAGAAGGCCGCGGAGATCACGGGCGTGCCGGCTGAGGACATCCGCAAGGCCGCGGAACTCTATGCGACCGCCGGTGCCGCCAACATCCTCTACGCCATGGGCATCACGCAGCACCACACGGGCACCGACAACGTGCTCTCCATCGCTAACTTGGCGATGTTGACCGGCCAGATCGGCCGGCCGGGCACGGGCGTGAACCCGTTACGGGGTCAGTCGAACGTGCAGGGCGCCTGCGACATGGGCGGGCTTCCCGACGTCTTCTCGGGCTACCAGAAAGTGGACAACCCCGAGATGATCGCCAAGATGGAAGCCGCCTGGGGCGTGACCCTGGCCGATCGCTCCAAGGGCAAGACCCTCATGCAGATCATGGGGGCGGTCGAGACGGGCGAGATTAGGGCGCTGTACGTCATGGGCGAGAACCCCATCCTCTCCGACCCCGACCAGCACCATGTGGAGGAGTGCCTCAAGAAGGCCGAGTTCCTGGTGGTGCAGGACATCTTCCGGACGGAGACGGCGGAGTTCGCCGACGTCGTGTTGCCGGCGGCCGCGAGTGTGGAGAAAGTCGGTACCTTCACCAACACCGAACGTCGAATCCAGCTCGCGTATCAGGCCCTGCCTGTCAAAGACGGGACCCTGCCCGACTGGAAGATCGTGCAGCTCATCGCCAACCGGATGGGTGCAGGCTGGGATTACCGGTCGCCCGCTCAGATCATGGAGGAGATAGCGTCCGTCACACCGCAGTACGGAGGGGTGAGCCACCAGCGGCTCGAGGAGCCTAGCGTCGTCCCCGACGCTGAGTTCGCCCAGACCGACGTATGCGGCCTGCAGTGGCCGTGCCCGACCGAGGAGCACCCAGGTACGCCCATACTGCACACCCAGCAGTTCGCGCGCGGCAAAGGCCTGTTCTCGGGCATCGAGTTCATCCCCGCCGATGAGTTGGTCAGCGAGGACTACCCCTTCGTCCTCACCACGGGTCGCGAGCTGGTGCACTATCACACCGGCACCATGTCGCGACAGGCCCCCGGGTTGGACGCGCTCGTACCCGAGGGTCGCGTCGAGATCCATCCAGACGACGCCCGCCGACTGGGTATCACCAACGGCGAAAGGGTGCGGGTCACCAGCCGGCGTGGCAGCATCGAGCCGGTGGCCTGGGTCACCGACCGGGTTTCCGCCGGTCTGCTGTTCATGCCCTTCCATTACGTAGAAGCGCCGGCCAACCGGTTGACCAACACGATCCTGGATCCCATCGCGGGCATCCCGGAACTCAAGGTGGCAGCCGCCCGGCTGGAGCGGGTGGCCTAGACTCGAGCAGAGCGGAACGACGCTTCGGAGACGGAGTCCTCGGGGGCCCGGCGCTTTGGCGCCGAGCCCCCGTTCATATGCAGGGCCGGCCCGGGCGACGCGGGCCGGGAGGCTAGGTCACGCGGACTCCGGCGAGGGATTCGTTGGTCGCGGCGACGGTGTCGAGTATGCTCAGGAAGTGCTCCACCATCTCGGGATCGAACTGGATGCCCGCCATGCGGGAAACCTCCATCCAGGCTTCTTCCAACGTCATCGCCGGCTTGTATGGCCGGTGGGCCGTCATGGCCTCGAAGGAGTCCACGATGGCCAGCACGCGGGCGCCCAAGGGGATCTGCCTGCCTTTGAGGCCGTCGGGGTATCCGTTGCCGTTCCACCACTCGTGGTGGTGACGCACCGCCGCCACGATGTCCCACGGGAAGCCGATAGGCTCGATGATGGTGGCTCCGATGACCGGATGGGTGCGGATTATGTTGCGCTCTTCGGTCGTCAGCTTGCCTTCCTTTTGCAGGATGGCGTCGTAGATGCCGATCTTGCCGATGTCGTGCAGATAGCCCGCGATCTCGAGGTCCTGCACCTCCTTCTCGGATAGACCGACGCTGGCGGCCAGAGCCGCGCCATAGCGGGCGACCAGAGCCGAGTGGCCCTGGGTGTAGCGGTCCTTGGCGTCGATCGCGGAACCCAGTGCGCGCACGACCCGGGAGTGCAGGTCTCTCAGGGTCTCGAAGAGCTGCGCGTTCTCGATGGCCACGGCGGCTTGGTTGGCAAGGGCCCGGGCCAGTTGTGCCGTCTCCTCAGAGAACTCGTACCCCTCGAGGGTCGAGCTCAGATTGAGGACCCCCAGCACGGAGTCCTTCGTCTCGATGGGGAGGCTCAACGCGGAGATCGTCCCTCCGCGGGCCTCGTTCTTGAGTTCGGGGTGCCGCGTGAAATCGCGAGGAAGGATGAGGGTGCGCCGATTGGATGCCACCCAGCCCGCGATGCCTTCCGAGATCGCCGTGCGTTGCCCCACCTGCATGGCTCTATGCTGGTCGAGGTGCGCCATCAACTGAAGCTCTGTGCCGGAGTGCGTGACCAGCATGACGCTTCCCGTCGACGCGCCGAGGACCCGCGCGGTGCTGTTGAGAAGGGTCTGGAGGATCTCCTGCAGGTCCAGCGTCGAACCGGCTGCCGAGCTGAAGGCGTAGAGGAGGGAGATCTCCTCGAGCCGGCTCTGGATCGTGCGGGTGTTCTCCTGAAGGGTGGAGGCCATGGTCGCGAGACTGTTGCTCAGCTCGCCGATCTCGTTCTGCCCGGCTTGCGGAAGATCGATGTCGAAGCGTCCGAGCGCGATGTCCTTCGCCGACCGCGACAGCTCGACGATGGGCGACGAGATGGCGCGGCCGATGGCGTAACCGATCAGGGTGATGAGCAGGACAAGGATGACCGTTCCCGCCAGGAGGCTGTTACGAGCTGTGGCCTGGGTGCGACTGAGCTCGTCGGTGCTGGAGAGGACCGAGAAGACGCCCTGAGCGACGCCGCTCACCACCAGGTCTTTGTGTGCGACGAGATACTCCTTGTTGTCGGGCATCGACACCGTCTCCACCTGATCCTTGAGTCCAAGCCGGCTGCCGGAGACCGTGATGCCCTCTGAGCCTCCGGTGGCCGAGGATGCACCGTGACAGCTGCCGCAATCAGCAGGGGCGGCCGGGTGCTGAGTGGCGGAGCTGGGCGCCGCATCCAGTCCCGATTCATCGGTGGGCTGGAACTCGCCGCTCGTGGCCACCACACGTCCCTCGTTGCCGGGGTCGAGGGCGTAGAGCGAAATGAAGTAGTCGGCGTATTCAGTGCCCGACCCTTCGTTCTCGTGTATGCCGCCGGTGAAATCGACTGCGTCGTACAAGAACTTCTGGTCGAGCTTCAGGCCGCCGAGGACGAACCCGACCTGGCGCCCGTCGTACTTCATCGGGGCCCCGGCCACCAGAGCGTAGTGGGCGCGCGCGTCGGTACTCTCCTTGGGGAACGCGTCGGACACCTCTAGGACCTGCGCGTAGGTGGCCTCGAGCTGGGCGAACCGGGCGGCGGTCGGTTCGGCGCCCGAGGCTTTGGTGAGAAAGAGAGGGTCGGTCACCGGAGTGTCCGAAGCCACGAGCCGGGGTTCACCGGACGTGGTGTCGTAGACCAGGATGAAGTCGAGGCCGTGACGTCCTGCTTCGCGGATCAGCAGACCATCCGCCGAGGAGACGTTCTTGGACTCCAACGCGCCCGTCAGGTCGCCGCGCAGACCGAGGCTTTCAACGTCAGACTTGAGGTCGTTGATGCGGCTGTCGAAGTATGACTGCACGGTGTCCGCTCGGGTGAGCACCTGCTTCTTCGCCTGCCGGGCGATCTGCTCCGATACGAAATCCATCGCGAGCGGGGTGCCGATGAGGGTGATGGTGATCAGAAGGGCCAGAAACGGGAGGGTGATCTTCTTTCGGATGGAGAGGTTCCGGAAGATCATCCTCGATCGGCGGGCGAGCACGGCTTCGCCTGACGCGGTCGCGCTCGGGTCCAAGTGCGGTTCTATCTGATGTGTCATGCTGGATCGGCCAAGCGCGCCTCGTATCGTCAGGAGGCGGGTGACGCGGGAGCGAACCCCTTCTCCTGCATGACCCGCTTCGCGTCGGCGCTGGTCAGATAGGTCACGAAATCCTTCACCGCTGGTTCGGCATCCGGACGGACTACAACGCCCAAGGGCCGGACCATGTGATAGGCGCCGGACGCGATCGACTCGACCGAGGGTTTCACCCCGTCGAGACTCAGAATGGTGATGGGCAACTCCTGTGAGATGAGGTAACCGAGAGAGAGGTACCCGAAGGTGTGAGGGGTCTTCAGCAGCCCCTCGACCATGTCCGATTCCTGGTTGAGCGCGACGGCGCGGTCTGTGATGGGCAGCTGCTCGACGGGGCCGAGCAGATACTTGCGCAGGATCAGCTTGGCCGATTCATCCTCGTTGCGGTCGAGCACGACGATCTCGGCGTCCGCGCCCCCGAGTTGCGCCCAGTTGGTGATCTTGCCCGAGTACACGTCCTTTACCTGCTGTGTGGTGACCGAGCTCGCGGTCACGCCCGCCGGGTTGGCCGCAAGGGCGAGTCCGTCGCTGCTCACGGCGGCGAACGTGAGGCCGAGAGCCTTTTCTTCGGCGGTTGGCTCGCGCGACACGAGCCCGACCTCGAACAGCTTGTCGTTGACGCCTTTGATGCCTCCTCCCGAGTGCATCTCGGGGAGGAAGTCGAAGAGCACGTCCGGGTGACCCTTCCGGTAGGATTCGGCCAGGATCTTGATCAGCGGCTGCGCGGTACCCGACCCGGCGAGCCGTATGGTGACGGCTTGCTGGGTCGAGACCTCGGGCACGGTGGGCGCCGCGTCGGAAGAACACGCGGCGAGGGTCACAGTCAACGTCAGCAGCGCGAAGAAAGCGAAAAGGTGGCAGCGAGTCCGCATGCGTTCGATCCTCCTCCATCGTTTCGACGGGCAGGAAGCGAGGGCGGCTAGATTCTACCAGCACACATGCTGTTTTGCGCGACAAATAGGTGATTCGCGTGTAGCATCTTCCGAGATAGGATAACCGGCTGTGCCGTCAGGCGGCCCGCCGAAGCTGGTATTCTTACCGCCCACGATCACCGAGCGTGTCCTCGCCCAGGCCGCGTTCCCGAAAGGACCTGCATGGCCCCCGATTACCGTTTTCTCAGAGCCTGCCGCCGCGAACCGGTCGATCGCACCCCGGTGTGGATGATGCGCCAAGCCGGGCGGTACCTCGCCGAGTACCGCGAGATCAGAGCGCAGCACTCCTTCCTGGAGATGTGCCGCACGCCGGAGTTGGCCGCTGAGGTCACCGTCCAACCCCTGCGCCGGTTCGATTTCGACGCGGCCATCATCTTCGCCGACATCCTGCTGCCCCTACCGGGGATGGGGATCGACCTGACCTTCGCGGCGGGCGAGGGACCTGTCATCGGCAACCCGGTGCGCACTGAGGCCGACGTCCGCGCGCTGACGCCTCTGACGCCCGAGGAAGACGTGCCCTTTCTAGCCGAGGCCATACGCCTCGTCCGGCGCGAGATCGAGGGGCGCGCTCCGCTCATCGGCTTCTCGGGCGCACCGTTCACGCTCGCGAGCTACGTGTTGGAGGGCGGAGGATCGAAGAACTTCGTGGCCACCAAGACGCTCATGTACGCCCAGCCCCACGTGTGGCACTTGTTCATGGACAAGGTAGCCGACGTCATCGTCTCGTATCTGCGCTATCAGATCGCGGCTGGAGTGCAGGCGGTCCAGCTCTTCGACAGTTGGGTGGGCATTCTCAGCCCCGGTGACTACCGGGAATACGTGCTCCCGTACTCTCAGCGGGTCATCGCCTCTCTGGGAGATTCGGTGCCGGTGATCCACTTCGGCACCGATACGGCCACCCTTCTGCCCTTGCTGCGCGAAGCCGGGGGCGACGTGTACGGTGTCGATTGGCGACTCTCGCTCGCCGACGCCTGGGAGATGATCGGTCCGGACGCGGGGGTCCAGGGCAACCTCGACCCCATCGTGCTCTTCGCGCCTCCCGAGGTGATCGAGTCCCGCGTGCAGGCCGTCCTGGACAGCGCGGGCGCGCGCGCGGGCCACATCTTCAACCTGGGCCATGGCGTACTGCCCTCGACTCCTCCGGACCACGTGGGTGTCATGGTAGAGGCTGTCCACCGGCTGAGCGCCCGGTAGAGAGCGATGACGGCGACGCCTGAGGTGGCCGCCGGGCCTGCGGCCCGGGCGGCGGTGCTGGTCCTGGCGTACGGTGGGCCTCAGAGCCTCGAGGGCGTCGAGCCCTTCCTCGAGCGGGTCCTCGCGCCACAATCGCCATCGCCGGACATGCTCGAGCGCGCCCGCGAGAGGTACCGGGCCATAGGCGGGAGCTCGCCGCTCACTGAGAACAGCGTGGCTCAGGCCGCGGCCCTGGAGGAACGCTTGAACGGTCCGTCGCGAGAGTCGGTCTCTGTGGCTCTCGGTCGTCCCACGCTCGTGCGCGCCTTCCTGGGGATGCGGTTCTCCGAGCCTTCGATACCGACCGCGGTCGAGAGCGCCCTGGCCTTCTCCGACCCTGATTCCGTCGTGGCCACGGTCATCCTCGCATCTCATCAGTCGGATGGCGCCACCGGGGGCTACGTGACCGCGGCGCGCAGCGCGCTTGCCGCCACGGTAGGAGGGCACAGGCCGCCGTCGAGCGGCGAACGCCTGGCCTTCGTGCCCCAGTGGCACACGCACCCTCGCTTCCTGGACGCGATAGCCGAGAATGCCGCCGCGGCCCTCGAAGGCGTCCACGCAAACGGCGACGGGGACACCTTCGTCCTCTTCACGGCTCATAGCCTGCCGATCGACGGCCGCGCGGGGCACGGCGAGTACGAGGCCGCGCTGACTCAGACAGCCGAGGGCGTGATGCGTCGTTTGGGGGCCTTGCCTTGGCGCCTCGCCTATCAGAGTCGCAGCGGCCGAAAAGGGGTGGAGTGGCTGGGCCCCGACGCGGGGGAGGTGCTGCATGAGGAGGCATCCGTTGGTCGGCGGCGGGTGGCGGTGGTGCCTCTGGGCTTCGTCTCTGAGCACCTCGAGACCCTGTACGATCTGGACATCGCGCTGGCGGGCGAGGCGGCGGCTCTTGGCCTGGGTTTCAGCCGGGCCGGCACGGTTCAGGATCACCCAGGGTTCGTGACCGCTCTGGCCGACTCCGTGATCGCCTTGTGGGGTACACGGGTGGTGATGGCGCGATGAACGCGGCGCCCGGGGTGAAATCCGTCAAGATCGCGGTCGTCGGCGGGGGAGTGGGCGGCATGGCCGCGGCATACGAGCTCAAGAGCGAAGCTTCTCGCCGAGGGCTCGAGCTCGACCTCACGGTGCTCGAATCCCGGGACCGGATAGGCGGGAGCGTCGTCACCGAGCGCGTGGACGGCTGCCTCGTCGAGGGCGGGCCGGACTGCTTCGTAAGCGAGAAGCCCTGGGCGATGGAGCTGGTCGAGGAGCTGGGGCTCGGGGACCAACTGGTGGGCACCAACGATGCGAGACGAGGCACCTACGTCCTCTGGCGGGGCCGGCCTCATCCGCTGCCGGACGGGCTGATCCTCCTCGTGCCCACGCGCATCATGCCGTTCGTCACCGCGCGGCTCTTCACGTGGAGGGGCAAGTTCCGTATGGCCCTCGACTTGGTCCTGCCGCGCAAGTCCGACGGCGAGGACGAGACCTTGGGAGACTTCATCCGCCGACGCCTGGGCGGGGAGGCCCTGGACAAGTTGGGTGAGCCGCTGGTGGCCGGCATACACAGCGGGGATCCGGAGACCATGAGCATCCGAGCGACCTTCCCCCGGTTCGTCGACATGGAGCGCGAGGATCGCAGCTTGATCGTGGCCATGCTGAAGAGGATGAAAGCGGCGCGCGCGGCTCGTGCGGCGGCTGAGCAGACTCAGGCTGCGGCTCCTTCCCCGGGGGGGGAGGGGCAGCCGGCCCCACGTCGCCGTCCCCGGAGCATGTTCGTCACCCTGGATGAAGGCCTCGGCCTGGTGATGAGCGAGTTGCGGCGACAGGTGGGAGACGAGTCGGTGCGCACCGGGACCCGGGTGACGCGCGTGGCGGCCGGCCCGGTCTCGGGATGGGACGTCGAGACCGAGGCCGGCGAGACCTTCCACGCCGACGGTGTTCTCTTCGCTTCGCCGGCCTACGAGACGGCGGCCATGGTCCGCCGGCTCTCCGGCACCCTTGCCGCCGAGCTCGAGGATATTCCGTACGTCTCGTCGGCCACCGTCACCCTGGCCTATTCCGCGGCCACGTTCCCCTCGCGCCTCACGGGGTTCGGTCTTGTGGTACCCAAGGGAGAGCATCGGCGGGTGAAGGCGTTCACGTGGGTCACTTCCAAGTTCTTCGGTCGGGCGCCCGAGGACGTGGTGCTCATGCGCTGCTTCATCCGCGCGACGGCGGGGGAGACCGAGGGGATGACCGAGGCCGAAATGGCTGCCGCCGCCCAGGATGAGCTTCGCGACATCCTCGGAGTGGCCGCGTCGCCGCTATGGGCTCGAGCGTACCGGTGGGATCGGGCCATGGCGCAGTACGTGGTCGGCCATCTGGCACGGGTCGATCGGATCGACGAGGAGCTGTCGGCGTTCCGCGGCCTCCGG
This sequence comes from Actinomycetes bacterium, assembly GCA_021802965.1. Taxonomy (GTDB): domain Bacteria; phylum Actinomycetota; class Thermoleophilia; order RBG-16-64-13; family RBG-16-64-13; genus JAJZQZ01. The sequence goes on along the minus strand of JAJZQZ010000089.1, from coordinate 1,457 downwards.
CTGGCCGGAGGGGCTTACAGGGGCACGGGGATCCCGGACACCGTGCGCTACAGCCGGGCGCAGGCCCGGGCTCTGCTCGACGATCTCACGGGCCGCACCGAAGGCTGAGCCTTCGGTGCCTCGCGGCCGCCCCGGTGGCGGGGCCGGCCGCGTCGTCCGTACGCCGCCCCGGAGCGGGTGAGACCTTACTCCCCGCAGCCTTCTTCATTGCACTGCTTGGCCTTCGCGCCGGCCCGTCCCGAACCGCCCGCCCCGGGGCCCTGCTCCTTGGCCGCTTTCGCCAGCGCCGCCAGACGGTCGAACACCAGACGGTTCACCGTGCCCGCCGGGTACACGCCTCGATTCCCCGGCTCGCCCGCGTCGACGCCCGTGAGGATGGAGATGCCTTCGTCGATTGTGGTCACGGGGAAGATGTGGAACTTCCTTTCGGCGATAGCGTCCCTCACCTTCTTGGACAGCATCAGGTGCCGGACATTGGCCGAGGGGATGAGCACCCCCTGCTCCCCGGTGAAGCCCTTCGCCTCGCACACGGCGAAGAAGCCCTCTATCTTCTCGTTCACGCCGCCGATCGCCTGCACTTGGCCGCGCTGGTTGACGGACCCGGTGACCGCGAAGCGCTGCTGTATGGGCAGGCCGGAAAGGCTCGAGAGGATGGCGTACAGCTCGGTGGACGAGGCGCTGTCGCCGTCGACTCCCGAGTACGACTGCTCGAAGACCAGTCGCGCGGACAGCGACAGGGGCCGGTCCGCCGCGTAGCGTGATCCGAGGTAGCCGGCCATGATCATCACTCCCTTGGAGTGGATCGGGCCTCCCATCTCGACCTCTCGTTCGATGTCGACCACGTCCCCGCCTCCCAAGCGCGTGGTAGCGGTGATGCGCGAGGGCCGCCCGAAAGCGTGATCTCCGAGCATCGATACCGAGAGACCGTTCACCTGGCCGACGACCGCGCCCTCGATGTCGACCATGATGGTCCCCAGGGCGATCATCTCCCGGATTCGCTCTTCTATCCGGGCCGAGCGGTAGATCCGCTGGTCGAGCGCCTTCTCGACGTCGGCGGCTTCGACGACGGCACCCTCCTCGACGTCACCGTTGCGGTGCGCGGCCCAGTACGCGGATTCGCGCACCACGTCGGCGACCGCACGGAACTTGGTGGAGAGCTTCCGCTGGTCCTCGGCGAGGCGCGACGAGTGCTCGACGATACGGGCGATGGCCGCCGCGGTGAAGGGGGGCAGCGACTCCTGCTGGCAGATCTGAGCCACGAACATGGCCCATAGCTTCTCGCTCTGGGGGTCGCGCTCGGTGATCACGTCGAAGTCGGCCTTGACCTTGAAGAGCTCCTGGAAGTCAGGATCGAGGGAGTGGAGCAGGTAGTAGACCTCAGGCTCGCCGATCAGCACGCCCTTGGCGTTCAAGGGTATGGGCTCGGGTTCCAGGGTGGCGGTCGTCGCGAAGCCCAT
>JAJZQZ010000088.1 GCA_021802965.1 Actinomycetes bacterium | reverse complement strand
ACTCGTCGACCGGATCATGCAGTACATCAAGAACTATAACGAGGACGCGACTCCGTTCTCATGGAACTACACCGGCAAGCCCCTGACGGTGTGACGTCTATATGTCACTTCAGGAACGTGACACTAGGCGCAATACCCGCAGAGCGCCTCGCAGCTCGTGCCAGCCCGCCGTTTTCGATCATTCAACCAGGGGTGCGGAGCAAGAGCGTCCGCAGAGGTACCTCACTGCCTAGCAGTTCTGTCCGAGCACAGTGCTATGGTTGTTTCCAGCTCAGAGGCGCGACCGACGGACACCGCAGGAGGCCCAGCATGGGCAAGAACGACCGGCACGTAGTTCCCAACCCCGACGGGGGATGGGACGTCAAGGCACCGGATGCGAAAAGAGCTAGCTCGCATCACGACACTCAGGCCGCCGCGATCGATCGCGCGAAGGAGATCGTTGGGAACGTCGGCGAGGGAGAAGTCGCAATCCACGGCAGGGACGGCGCCATCAGGGACAAGGAAACCATTCCTCCCGGCAACGATCCTTGTCCGCCGCGCGACAAACGATAGCGTCGCCGCGATGTGCCAGGCTCGCTAAAGCACGGAAGATCAGCCAGCCCTGCTATCGGGTTGACCGGCGAAGCAGGTCGCACCGTTTCGACTCGACTGCTGGTCGTATCTCCCGCACCGCTGGCGACACTTGCATGCCAGGACTGCGGGTTCGCTAACTCATCGAATCAGTTGAACAGTACACCGGCCCCGACTCTCGAAGTCACGGATGAAGACCCCGTCGTGCGCTATGGCTCGATCAGGATCATGGACAAGGAAGAGTATGTGTGACGTCTGGGGGTACTTGGTCAGGTCGGCAGCCATACCCTCGGATGCGCGCGCAGGGCTCGTGGCGCCCCTGATGTACTTGGCTTCGACAAGGACATCGTTGTCAGCAAGCTCATGGTCCGGGATGACTCTCGCCCCCGCAAAGCAAACCGTCGGATGCTCGCTCACTAGGGCCTGGTGGTGGCTGCGCAGCATCGCGCCCACCAGACTGTTGAGTTCGCCCTCGTCTTTCGGCCGGTTGCGAGCAAGATGCTCGCCCAAGGCCGGGACCAGGACATCAAGCAGCGAAGCCACGCATCGCTCGACCTCCTCTTTCAAATGCTCTCGGCTGGCGACTAGCCCTAGTAACGAGTTCGGTTCCCTCTCGCCGAACATGTCATCGTACAGGTCGCGTGCGTGGGCAAGCCCACCCTTAACGTCGCTGGCGTGCCGAGCCATCAACTCCCAGACTGCCTCCACCCGCTCGAACTCGCCGCCGGCATAATTGACCGACTCGACCACATCGCTCAACTCGACCAGATACTGTGCGGCGAAACTGTCCACGTTCGAGTTGGCTAGTTCTGCTGCCTGCCTAACATAGTCGATTGCCGTCGTGCGAGCCTCACGGTCCACGATGGCGGTTCGGAAAATGTCGGTCGAATAGAGTCCGGGGTCGTCGGAAGTCTCAGCATGGGCGCTATGGACCGCTATCCGTCTGTCAACACACTGGAAGCAGCGTCCACAGTGAGTCGCGGCTCCTTCCCGCTGGAACGTCCGGCTGCACGACACGCTGCTGGCAATCAGCTCCTCCGAACCTGTGTCCCGCAGGACGTCGATGACTGCCCGCTTCGTCTGCCACAGGAACGGGAGGCTAAGTCGGAAGTCTTTCTCGGCTATTAGGCTGAAGACCTGACCGAGAAGCCGAAGGGTTTTGGGATGTGTTGTTCGACTCGCCCGGCCATTTACCAGGTCCTCTCGACGATGAAGGTTGATACTCGTCACACCGTTTTCGAAGACGTCGAGTTCATCGTGGCCGTATGCCTGGGCAATTGCGAAACCCACGCTGCAGTACAGAAGGGACCTTGTTCGTTGCGTCTCCTCTTGGGCCCTTACACCGCTAAGCTGGCATACAAACCGGTAGTGAGACACCCGCCCCGGGAACCGCGCCTGTAGGGCCTCGACCAACCGCCGCTGAGTTCTCACGGTGCCAGGCTGGGACTCGTGGCTAACGAGCACCAAGCCGCTTGAGGTCTCCTCCAGTATCTTCAAAGCACCCGCCAGGGAGTCGAGTCCACCGGAGAACAGCGTCACGCGCACTGGCCGCGCCTCGGGGTTGACCGAGAACTGTTCATCATCAAACAGGTTCGTCGGAGCAGTGCGATGCCCCGGGAGGAATTCGAACAGGTAATCCGCGTCACCTGTCATGAACCTAAGAGACTCCTGGAGTGCCTCCCGTACCGACGACTGCGACCAGAATGCGTGGTCTCTGACAAGGATCCGGAACAGCCAATGCCGCGACCAGGATTGATATTCCACCTGATCCTTGCGTCCTCTTGGGCTCAGTCGATCGGCCGCAAAGACATATGCCGCGATCTCCAACAAATCCAACATGCGATCCGGAATATGGAAGACTCCCGCCACGAAGTCGGGCAGGCCTATGCGCATATTCCTGTCGGCTGCGCCCGGTGCATACTCTAGTCGTTCGACAGCAGACGCATTCTCAGGAGCCTCGGCGCCATTGCAGCAAACAACGAGATCCGGCTGGAGGGAGTTCACCCCAAACGCTCCCGTTCAAGCTCCGCCCTGAGCTTGCCAAAGGCGTGTGCAAGGAAGCTGATCAGGGACTCGTCCGATGGTCTGCTGCTCCTTGCGTGTTTGTTGAACCACCCGGCAGCAAAGCTCTGAGCGATCCTCGTGGTCTCAAACGAGTGACGGGACAGCGCATCGACATGGCGCTCCAGACGGGCCGTGAACAGCTCCCGTTCTCGAAGAGTTAGCTCCGCCGATGCCTCCCGCTCAAGGAAATACTTCAAGTACCTCTCGGTGAGCTTGGCGAAGAAGAGCCTGCTAACTTCCGAGAACGCGCCCCCCTCGGCAGTGCGGCGCCAAAGATCGGCGGTCAGGCTGTGGGTGGGAAAGAGCTCCATCTTGGGCGAGTTTTGTCGCGTCCATTCAGATATGGCGTCAGCCGCAGCCCTCGTTGCCAAGGCCGCGTATTCCTGGGATTCAGCGTGAGCACTGACCCACCGGGCCAAGTCTCCACCGAGGGCGAGGGCGGAAGGATTTGCATCGAGGTCGACACGAGGGATGAGTTTGGTGGCATCCCCGGTCAGATGAGCGGTCGCCAAACCGACAATGTAGCCAAAGGCCGCTTGGACCCCTGCATCGTGCTCCATACCGGCAAAACGGCGTCTGACATTCCAGAGCGTCGCAGAGGCGACCCGCTGGGTTCCCGCCTCGGATGTGGCCGCTTCAGTAATCTCTTTGACAACGGCACGCCATCGTCGGGACCGCGGCAAGACCCCTACCCGCTCATGTCCCATTGCACCCACCTCCTTCTCCATGACTCCAGGCCAACGTGAGGCTGAACTCGCAAAGGGACAATGCGCTCCGGCCGGCTCTCACCGACGCCATGGAGTTCGCGTGCCTTCGCAGGAATCCTTCGGCATGCGTGTCCTCACATCGCAGAGAACGCCAGTGATCACGCCAACGAACGCACTGCGCCTTGGCAAACTTCAACGAGTCCGCTGGCTCGGGGAGCGGTCGTGGTTGAGCGCCAGCAACTGCGTCAACACCGCATCATTCTCCAGCGGGTAGGGCCATCCGTAGGCGGAATACACGGCGCGATCTAGCCTTTCGTGGGCCATTGCCAACCACGTCGGCCGGGCGTTGTAGAGGTTTGTGAGCGTGCGCTGGCGCAGCTCCGCCCCTGTGGCGTCGGGTGGGTTCAGCCAACGGCTGCGAAGCTCGTCCAGCCTTCTTGCCGCCTCGGCGATCTCGACCCCTACAACTGGCGACGGTTCGGGCAAGGGGAAGGTCTCCAACGTAGTCGTGGGGGTGTATCGGAAACCGCTCTCAACCTCGCGCAGCTGTGTGCCGAGCCCACGCGCCCACACTTCATGCACAGATGAGTGGAGCAGACCGAAGAAGTAGTCGTCGTCGCGGGCAAAGACAATGACCTGGCAGTCCGGCAGAGTCTCTCTTGAAAGCCAAAGGAACAGCCTGTGTTTGGCGACCCGGGCCGTGCCTATGAAGCGGTCGAGGCCGGCCAGCGCAGCGCGCATTTCGACACGTGGCCGCTCGTGCAGCCACCACCGGCCGATCGTGGTTCGCGAAGCCAACCGCTGCGGCTTCACGTGCAGCTTCACGTACTCGAAGGGAGCCTCGTAGAGGGCTGCATCCGCCTCGGTCATGGCTGTGCCGAAGTCGATAATCCACATCCCTCGTGGTCGGCGAGTGATGTCAAGGCCCGTGACCCACGGCCGTACGACCTCAGCGTTACTCCGGCCGTGCGGGTTCGGGGCGGCCAGCAACATCCGGGCGGTGCCTGAGTCGATGTCGAAAGGGCCACCCTTAGTGTCGCCCATGAAGGCCATTCCCAGGTTCTCTGGGACCCGTCGCACTTTCGTCAGGTCGATGCCTGCGGTTAGGTTGGCATTGATGGCCGTCACCGAGTGGCCATCCAGGTGTCGGGTCTCCTCGGAGCCGTCGTCATATCCCAGGAAAGAGACGTGCACGGCAGCACCTTCGACCACCCAGGGCTCGTCTGACCAGGCCACGAAGAGGTCGCCGCTCTCCTTGATCCGCTCCAGTACGCGGCGGTTGGCGCCACCGCGAATACCCTGGGTCGCAAGGAGGCCCACCCGCTCGGCCTTCTTCGCTTGGAGCAAGGCCCGGGCCTTCTCGTGCCAGTAGGCCACAAAGTCGGCCTCCCGGGGAACCCGGCCGTCATACACACGGAAGAGCGCATCCACATACCCGTCGCCGAGGTTCGAGCGCATGAGCTTTCCCCCGAGGAACGGTGGGTTCCCAATGATGACCGTGGCCGCGGGCCACTGCGGCTCCTTGGGGTTCTCGGGGTCGGAGAAGTCAAGAACCGCATCCCGGCACTCGATGCTCTCCAGTGGCCGGAGGATGGGGTCGCGGAGATAAGCGAAGCCGTTCGCGAGCATCCACTGGATCTCGCCGATCCAGATGACCACCCGGGCAAGCTCCGCTGCATAGGGGTTGAGTTCGATACCCATGACCGCTTGGGGTCCGACCTGGGGGAACTGCATCGGAATCTGCAGGGTGTAGGAGGCCCAGAGGATGGCTTCGCGCTCCAGATCCTTGAGGGCCTGGAGAGCGAGATAGAGGAAGTTGCCCGAGCCACAGGCTGGGTCGAGGACTTGTACAGCTCGGAGCCGATCGAGGAAGGCGTTCACGACCGCTTCCGGGTCTTTCTCGGCCGGAGTCCGGGCCGTCACCTTCTTCCCGTCGGCCACTAGAGCCGAGACCCGCCCCTTGGTCTCCTCTAGGTCCCGGCGTAGTGGGTCGAGCAGTACCGGCTCGATCAGGCGCATGATGGAGCCGCGATCAGTGTAGTGGGCGCCTAGCTGAGAGCGTTTGCTCGGGTCGAGACCCCGTTCGAAGAGAGTGCCGAAGATGGCGGGTTCCACCTGCGACCAATCCAGACGGGAGACCTTGTCGACCAAGGCGATGTCGGCCAGAGTCAGGGGCAGCGTATCCCCGCCATCGAAGAGCCCCCCGTTGAACCAGTCAATCCGCTCCGCGCCGAACAGGCCGCCCTTGTTCGCCATGGTCGAGAAGAGACTGCCGAGGCCGTCGGTGAAGATCGACTCGTCGTACTGAGCTGCCCCGGCGAGGCGGCGGATGAGACCCCGGGGCAAGAGCCCGGCATCTTCAGCGAAAAGGCAGAAGAGGAGCTTGTTCAGGAAGTGGGCCACGGCATGGGCTTCATGACCGCGCTCACGCAGACGCTCGGCCAAGGAGGCGAACTGCTCAGCGGCCTGGGCCGTGAGCTCATCCCGGGTCTTATCCGGCCGGAGGTCCTCGGGATGCTCCATGACCGCCCGCAGCACGCGCAGCGGCTCGCCCGAGTTCTCCAGGAGGTCGTCCAGAGTGAATCGGTGTACCACCGCCGGAGTGTTCGTGAAGTTGGTGTGGACCTCGAAGCGGTAGAGGTCGCAGACCACCAGCAGCGGCGGATTGTCGAGAGCTTCCCGGTACTGGAGGAGCTGCCGGTAAGCGGCGTTCAGGTCCTTGCGCTTGCCCTTGTACTCCCAGGCGAAGTGACCGCGCTTCCAGACGTCGGCGAAGCCCTCACCGCCTTCTACCTTCCCTGCCCCCTTCTCGAAAGCGTACTCGTCGCCGGTGGGGTCGGCCTCGTTGGGCGTAGGGACGCCGAGCATGCGGCAGAGGTCGATGAAGTGCTCCTGGGCCGCAGCTCGCTCAGTGCGCGTGCTGCCAAGCCACTTACGGGCGAACCAGGCCGGGGTGAGGGCAGAGCTCATGCGGGCACACTAGCAAGGGGGAGTGACGCGACACAAGAATGGGTTATGAACGACACTCACCGTGCAAGCCGACGGCGCCGGTGGACCGTGGAGTGTGTAACGGGGTCCTCCGCGACCCATACGAGACGCTTCCCGTCGGGCAGCCTGCCGTCGGGATGCTTCAGTGCTATCTCCTCGCGCCGGGCGTCATTGCGGATAAGGTGCAGGGAATCCAGGGCACAGTAGAAGAGGTCATCCCCACGAAGGCAGGCTTCGGCGGCTATCTTCGTGTTCCCGACTGTCGACACTGCAACTCCGTCACGCCGCGCAATCTGCTCTAGGCCCATGCCTCGATAGTAGTAGGCCAGGATGGTGTCTCGACGCCGTGGTGAGAGCCGGTCCACTGCTTCCCGGCACGCTCGCTGAACTTCCGGTCTTGCCCGGTACTCCTCCACCGACACGAAGATCGGCCGCATGTCGCCGAGCATCCTTCGCCACCGTCTGTATCCGGCTGATGGTTCTGTCTCTGGGGGTTCGAGGGCATCGAGTCCATGGAGAAAACGAGCGAGGCGCCGCCGTTCGAGGGCGGTGAGAGACCGATTCTCGGTCAGATACTCTCGCTCGTAGAGCTTCAGCACGCGCCAGGAGAGGGTCTCACGGAACCATCCGAATATGCGCCCCAGCGCTACGTTGAAGCGGTACCCGTGCACCAGCTCAAGCGTGATAGCGCGCGTGGCATCGAAGAACTCCTGCCTCTGAAGGTCACGCAGCCAGCGCGCCTCTTGGCGGCGGTGCCGTGCCGGCTCCGGCTCGTTGCGCCCGAGAGGACATCCCTGCAGAAGCCTCCGGCAAATGCTCCGACGGATGGGTTCTAAGGTGAGCAGGACGAAAATCAGCTCCCCCTCGTGCGCCGCCGGTTCCCGCTGCACTCTGGGCAACAGCGACTCAAGAAGTAGCTGCTTCTTCTCGGTCGCGCCCATAGCCTCGAGGTATCGCCACTCTTCGATCAGGGGCACTACGACGTCCGCCTTGCGGAGTTGGTAGAGCTCCTCATACTGCTGGATCATGCTCTGGACGGCCGCATCAGCCCTGAGCCTGCGCACGGACTCGAGGGCCTCGGCGCGCGCAGCGGGGGGCAGATAGCCGTCGCTTCTGCCCCAGGAGAACATCGACCAGTAGAAACCCGGCTTCGCTGCGTACGACATGGTGGACCTCCAGTCCTCGGGCCGGCGCCATTCGCCGATCTCACTGCCACAAGGACGCGACGTTTCTATTCGCCGTCGGTCAAGCCCAAAACCCCGACCAGAACACATTACCAACCGAAGCGGACAGAACGGGGCAAGCCGAATGTCCAACGAGTGGTTGAGAACACCTTCGTTGCGGGCTGCTACCGAGGGAGCACATCGCCCGGCGACGCTACCACGCCGTCTACCGTTACAGCCGCCCCACCCCAGCTCCCGACGGTCCCATCGCGTTCTGGGGCCTTCTAGCCACGCTAAACGGGCTGCTTCTTCTCGCTCGGGTTAGAGAGGATCTCCTCTAGCTGTCGGATGAAGTCGGGCAGGGTGGTTCCGAGTGCGTGGCAGACCGCCCGCAGCTCGATCACGTCGAGGCGCCGTTCACCAAGCTCGAACTTGGCCACATACGACTGTGGCTTCCCCAGCAGCTGAGCGACGTCCGTCTGCCGCAGACCCGCGGCCTCACGAGTCTCACGCAGGAGGCGCTGGAGCTTGCGATGGTCGAGGGTCTTCGCTGGCACGCCTGCACCATAGGCTCCAGCAAGGTACTATCCCAAAAGCGGATATGGAGGTAAGGTAGGCCCGGCGCCAGCAACGTCGTCAACAGGAGGAGGGGCCGATGGAGAGACCGCTCGCAGAACGCATAGGGGCGGAGGTCAACTGGAGCGCGAAGGTGCAGCCATGCTGGACGTGCGACGACGTCCCGGGGTGGGCATTCAGCGCAGGCTCCTATCCGGGCGCGCTCAGCTACTTCGAGGCCGCTCTCGGGGAGCCCCTACCGGGACCACGGATGAAGAGCCGCGTGATCATTCTGTTCCAGGATGCTCGCCGCTCAGACAAGTTCGAGCTTGCCGCCCCTGAGGAGGACGTGCGCACCCTAGGGCCGGGACGGCAGCGCTACTTCTGTCTGACTGAGTGTGCGTGGAGGGCCCTCGGGCTCGACGCCAAGCTCGGTAGCGAGACGCCATGCTGGCCGACGACCGAGACTGCCCCGCGGTATCTGGCGCGCTATCTCGGGGCGAATCACTCATGGTCGTACGACGGCATGCTCGCGTGGTTCCTCTGGTGGCTGCGTCCCGCCGATGCGTACATCACCAACGTGGCGAAGTGCTGTGCTATGGGCAAGGGCGAGGTCTTCCGGCGCTGTGCCCGCACGCATCTCAGTCGGGAGCTGGCCGCCTTCGGGCCTGATCTCGTGGTCAGCTTCACCAGCCTGGTCCAGGATCGGCACGTGCTCGCCTCCCGCACCGAAGCCACCGTGCCCGAGGACCAGGTCGTGCTCAGCCTGTACCACCCGAGCGTCCGCAGCCGGCAGCAGAAGACCGAGCGCCTCGTCGCCCAGGTCGAGGCCCAGAGGTTAGGGCTCGAACGTCTCGGCTACGACGTGGACGACCTCCTCTCTCGGTGGGCAGCGGATGTGGCGTGGGTAGGTTGAGGACGATCTCGGGATGAATCACTAACAGGCTCTGTGCCGTTCGGGGGCTGGCATCCCCCGCTCGCACGCGCCCATCGCCTCCTGGCGGCTTGTAGGAGGTCCACTTGGGCGCTCCAAACGGTCCTCAGAAGGACCGGATGGTTTTGGGAACTGCCCGCTATCCACCGTGATCGTCGAAAAGCAAGTGCCCTCTTTTCCAAGGCGACCAGTTGGCACTCGTCACGTGCGCCGTCCTGCCGGTGCCCGCGTCTTCTCGTCTCACCGGCTCACGTATCCAAAAGCGGACAATTGGCTCAGGAGTGGCATCGGGATGCGCCCGGAGCCGTAGGTCGAGCAAGAAACTCCGCCGTCACACGACGAGCACCACGGGGAACCACTGGCAGTCGGCGGGGTGCAGGTCCCGCGCAGGTCGTGCATTCGTCCGGGAACGGAGCCCCCCCCTCCCCCCCCCAACTCGCTCTTTGTACTGTCGAGGAAGGAGGAACAGAGAAGAAGAAAAGGGGGACCCTTTGAACTGGGCGGGCGTACGTCCCAGGCCCGGTCAGGGGTGAGCGGACTGCCGAGGGGGGGAGGGGGGGGTCTCATCCCGGTGGCGCTGCGCACACGAACGAGGCAACGACGGTGACGGTCATGCGCAAACGAACGACGTGAGTCGGGGGACCGCGTCAAAGCCTAGTACCGCAATGGCCCCAGTATCCCCGGGGCATTGGGTCACTGGCGTTCTCGTGGGTCCTGCGCCCTTCTTGCGGCATCGTCGCGCATACCGCGGGCAGATGACGCCGAGCTACCTCACCTCGGCGCACCACTTCTCTACCGACTCCCGCTTAATCTTCGGCACATATCGGACGATCTCGTCGATGGTAAACCCCTGCCGGCGGAGACGCTTCACCTCCCTCTTTCTGGCGCGAGATGTGCTCGACGTGATCCCGCTGGCGTGCTTGTCGGAGCAGTACTTGACGACGCCCGCCACCCGGTGCTGGCCGTGTCGAGCCCGGCCCTGTTGCCGCACGAACCAGGTTCCACACCGCTCGCATGTCCGATAGACAGCACCCTCGTCGACGTGCATGGCGAGCTGGACACATAGCGCGTGGAAGAGCGAACTGCGGTCCGAGCCGACGGCCCGCTCAAAGGGCACGATCCTTGGTCTCGTGCCACTCGGACTCCAAACAAGGTGCTCCTCGTTCCACGCGTACGTGGTCAGTATCTGGGGATGGTAGGCCTTTAGGCCGACGTTCAGCATGGTCGCCAGGAAGGCAAGAGCCTCCTCGTCCGTGCGGGGAGGCCGTGTCCAGGAGGACTCCCACTTTCGCATTACATCCAGATAGGCCCTCTCGACGCTGACCCGCTCGGGGACCCCCGGATGAGCTACTGAGCGGGTCGCCGTCGCATAGGCGAGGGGGTCAGCGGCGGACGTCCCCGAATCTGCCTCCCCTTGAGACAGTCCCGGGATCGCCGCGTTGGGTGGACCGACCGCATATCCGCTCCAGAAGGCCTCCGGCCGCACGGCGATCTTCCCGCCCGTCGCGTCCCTCGTGGTGTGCGCGTGCCAGATCCGGGTGAGGTCGCGTATCAGCCCGAACCCCAGCCGGACCTCGTCCAACGTCACCGAGTAGTGCTCTGAATAGACGTCGTCTCCAAAGCGATCCTCGTCGTCGAACTCCAGCTCTACTGGTTTCGGGAGTCCTCCGACGGCCCAGTCGTCAACGTTGCTGAGGTCCAGCAGCACCGTCCAGACGACGCCATGGTCCATGAGGAACGCGAGCAACGCGTCCCGATCGGCCAAGTCCAGCTTCTGCAGGTCCCGGAGGTATAGCTCGTGCGCCACCTCCCGCCGCGCGGCAGAGAGGTCGAAGAAGAGCACGTCGTCGATCCAGAAGAACCCCTCCCCCAACGGCACTGTCAGGGGGCTTCCGAATCCCGGGTGCGTGACACGAAATTGATTGTTCATGGTACTGCACTATAGCGCCACCCTGTCCGACAATCAAGAGACGAAAGACCAACAGCAGAGGAGGCCGATGAACTCAAACGCAAATTGGATACGAGGAGGGGCGCATGGATGACGCCACCCGCCCCCCAAACCCGGCGCACCGCGGGGAGCGCCTATCGGAGCTCATGACCCCCTTGGAGGTCATGGCGGCCACCCACTTGAGCCGCGGCACCGTGTACGCCCTGATTCGGCGCGGAGACTTGGCCGCCTTGAGCTGTGGGCGCGTTGAGGGTACCCCGCAAGGCGCTGGAGGCCTGGATCGAGCAGGGACTGATCGAACACAAGAAGGAGTCGCGATGAACGAACCAAAAGCGGTGACGCTGGTTGATCCCCAGCCGATCGCCACAGGCGACGCACCATGCCCGGACCAGCCAGAGGCCGGATGCACGGTCCCTAAGGTCGGCTAGGCCCGTCGCAAGTACCACGCCAATGCTGGGGTCGCGTGGGACGAGAACCTTTCCAGGATGACGCGGTACTCGTTCCACCGGCCCCGGCCTTTGTCCATCAAGAGAGATACAAGGAAGTGACCGTCATGAAAGACCTTCAGCCCGAGGAGACCCCTCGGGTGATGCCTGCCCCCACCACAGACACCACCCATGCTCCGGTCGAGCCCGCGGCCGAGTACGCCGATCAGGAGTCAACGCCAGAGCCATCTTGTGACTTCTACGCTCCGGAGGAGCGGGCCCGCGTCCCACAGATCCCGGGGCACATGGACGTGATACTCCCAGGCGCGGGGGCGCCGCCGTCGCCGCTGGCTCCGCCCGCAGACGGTGCCGAGCCTACCCGGGGCTGCACGCTGGGACCGCTGTCGGCCGCCCTCCGCCTGCCCCGCGGGTTCCTGCATGACCTCGGATGGTCGGAGATCTCCGAGTATGCCGGTGCTCCGGCCGTGCGCATGGTGTGCATGGACGAGAAGGGCGAGGATGCGGCCGTTCGCTTCCGCACCTCCATGAGCGGCAAGTGCCCCTTCAAGTGGCGCAAGGATTCCAAGCCGATGCTGTACGGGATGTGGCGCCTGGCCGAAGCCGGCAAGCGCAACGAGGTCGTGGTGGTAGTCGGCGAAGCGGAAGCCGCCACGATGTGGTTTGCGGACATCCCCGCGATCGGCCTACCCGGGGCGGGCAGCTGGCGCGATGAGTGGGCTGCGCCACTGTCCGGCATCGCTACCGTGTACGTCCTCAAGGCACCGGGCCACGACGGCGACACGCTGGTCGCCTCGCTCATGCGGTCATCCTTGCGCAGCCGAGTCCGCGTCGTATCTCTGCCGGAGGCGACGTGCAGCGTGAACGACCTCTACCGGGCCGACCCTGCTGGATTCTCGACTGTGCTCCAAGCCCTGCTCGCCGCCGCCCCACAGGCGCTCGCCCTCGAAGGTCGGCTCTCGGTGGAAGAGACGGCCGCTGCCGAGGAGGCCTGCCGGCACCTGCTCGAACTTCCGGACGTGCTCTCCGCCTTCAATGACGCCATCGACGAGATCGGTGTCGCCGGTGAAGGCCGCGCAGTCAAGCTGCTCTATCTGGCACTCACGAGTCGGGTGCTGGCCCATCCGGTACCGGTGATCATGAAGGGTGTCTCTTCCTCGGGTAAGAGCTACCTCGTGAAGAAGGTGGTGAGCTTCTTCCCCGAGAACGCCACCTACGAGATCACGGCGGCGAGCGACAAGGTGCTCCTGTACAGCGACGAGTCCTTCGTGCATCGGTTCATCATCATCTACGAGGCGGCCGGCATGGAGCAGGGCGAGTTTCTGCCGTATCTTCTGCGGTCGCCGATATCCGAGGGCCACATCACCTACCCCACAATGGTGAAGAACGAGCACAACCGGCTGGAGCCAGTCACGTTCGAGACCGCAGGGCCCACAGGCTTGATCCTCACCACGACCAAGCTGGCGGTCGATGAGGAGCTCGAGACCCGCATACTGTCGGTG
>JAJZQZ010000087.1 GCA_021802965.1 Actinomycetes bacterium | reverse complement strand
CATCACGGTGCTCGTCTTCAAGCCCGAAGGGCTTCTCGGCGGCCGCGTCGCGGGGGAGGTGAAGGTGTGAACGTGCCGGGTGAGAGCGTCGTGAGCGACCCGGCCGGCCCCGTGAGGCGGGCGTGGTCCGAGGCCAAAGGTATCGCTGCGCTGCGGCCGATGCGCATGACCTCGCTCGTGGTCTTTGCCGCCGCCGCGGCTACCGTGCCCCTCTGGGTGGGCAGCAACTACCTGATCCGGGTGGCGGTCGTGGCCTGTATCTACATCATGCTCTCGCTGGGGCTCAACATCGTGGTGGGTTTCTGCGGCCTTCTGGACCTGGGCTACGTGGCCTTCTACGCCATCGGCGCCTACACCTATGCGTTCCTGGCATCGCCCCACTTCGGCCTGCACCTGCCCTGGCTGGTGATCCTCCCTCTATGCGCCCTGGTGCCGGCCATCTTCGGCATCCTATTGGGAACGCCCACCCTGCGGCTGAGGGGCGACTATCTGGCCATCGTCACCCTGGGCTTCGGCGAGATCGTGCGGCTGTTCATCAACAACCTGGATCGTCTCACCAACGGGCCCAAGGGCATCGCCAACCTGGATACGGTCTCCATCGCGGGCTTCAAGTTCGGCTCGCCCACCCGCTACTACTACCTCGCGCTGGTGTTCGTTGCGCTCATGGTCGTCGCGATCCGCCGGCTGGGCGACTCGCGGATAGGGAGGGCTTGGGGCGCCATCCGGGAGGACGAGCTCGCGGCCAAGGCCATGGGCCTCAACACCCACTCGCTCAAGCTGCGGGCCTTTGCCACGGGGGCCGCCTTCGCCGGGATCGCCGGGCTCATGTTCGCCGGCTTCCAGTCCTTTGTCAGCCCGGAGAGCTTCACGTTCGGCGAGTCGGTCATCATCTTCTGCATGATCACGCTGGGCGGCATGGGGAGCATCCCGGGCGCCATCCTGGGCTCCCTGGTGCTGGTCATCCTGCCCGAAGTGCTCCGGCCGGTGGCCGATTATAGGTACCTCCTCTACGGTCTGCTGCTGATCCTGGTCATGACGATGCGCCCGCAGGGTCTGTGGCCCAACAAACAGCGCCGGCGTGAGCTGACCGAGAGGGCCGAACGATGAGCGGGCCCGCTTTGGCGACGACGGCCGCGGCGGCCGGTGCGCAGCCGGACCATCTGCTCCTGGACGTCCGCGGGCTGACCAAGCGCTTCGGCGGCCTCCAGGCCATCTGCGAGCTGTCGTACCAGGTGTTCCGGGGCGAGATCGTGGCCGTCATCGGTCCCAACGGCGCGGGCAAGACCACCTTGTACAACCTGCTCACGGCCACCTATCGGCCCACCGGCGGCACCATGGTCTTCGACGGGCACGACTTGGGGCGCCTCTCGCCGCACGAGGTGACCGAGCTCGGTCTGGTGCGGACCTTCCAGAACATCCGTCTGTTCCCCAACATGACCGCCCTGGACAACGTCAAGGTGGGGCGCTACTGCCGCACCGATGCCGGCTTGTTCGGAGCGTTGACCCGCTTGCGGGGCACCAGGCGCGAGGAGCGCGAGATCGAGGAGCAGGCCATGGAGACCCTTGCGTTCGTGGGCATCGCCCACCGGGCGGACGAGCTGGCCAAGTCCCTGCCCTACGGCGATCAGAAGTTGCTGGAGATCGCACGGGCGCTCTCCACGGGGCCGCGCATGATCCTCCTAGACGAGCCCGCGGCCGGCCTCAACAGCGGGGAGAGCGCGGAGCTGGTGGAGCTGGTGCGCAAGATCCGGTCTGACGGCGTCACCGTTGTGCTGATCGAGCACGACATGAAGGTGGTCATGGGTCTCGCCGAACGCATCGTGGTGTTGGATCACGGCATGATGATCTGCCAGGGCACGCCGGCGGAGGTGCGCTGCGACCAGCGGGTCATCGACGCGTACCTGGGCAAGGCGGTGTAGCGTGGCCCTCTTGGAGCTCAGCGGGGTATCCGCGCGCTACGGCGCGGTGCAGGCCCTGCGCGAAGTCAGCATGGTGGTGGAAGAAGGCCAGATCGTGGCCCTCGTGGGAGCCAACGGGGCGGGCAAGAGCACGACGCTCCGGGTCATCTCGGGGCTGCTGCGGCCGTCCAAGGGTGAGCTCCGTTTCGAAGGGCGGGACCTTGCCGCGCTCGACGCGGCCAAGATCGTCTCGCTGGGAGTGGTGCAATGCCCCGAGGGGCGCCAGGTCTTCGCCCGCATGACCGTGGAGGAGAACCTCAAGCTGGGGGCCTTCTCCTGGCGCAAGCAGTCCGACTGGCTGGCGCCCATGGAGCAGGTCTTCGAGCTGTTCCCGGTCCTCGACGAGCGCCGCGGGCAGCGCAGCGGCACGCTCTCGGGCGGAGAGCAGCAGATGCTGGCCGTGGGCCGGGCCCTCATGGCTCGGCCCCGGTTCTTGTTGCTGGACGAGCCGTCGCTGGGACTGGCGCCCGTGATCGTCGAGCGCATCTTCGCGGTGATAAAGGAGATCGTCGAGGGCGGCGTGACCGTACTTCTGGTGGAGCAGAACGCCAACCTGGCCCTGGCCATCGCCGACCAGGCGTATGTCCTCGAGGTGGGAGCGGTGGTCATGAGCGGCACGGGGGCCGACCTCCTGAAGGACGGCCGTATCCGCGCCGCATACCTGGGAGCGTGATTCGTGGCATCGGAGCGTGAGCTGTGACCGTGGAATACGTCCGTCCCTCCTCCCTGGCGGAGGCATTGTCGGCGGCCGCGAAGCCCGGCGCCAGGTTGCTGGCCGGGGGCACCGATATCCTGCTGCCGCCGAGGGACGGGTCGGACCCTGTACTCACCCTGGTGTCGTTGCGAGACCTGGCCGAGCTCCGCGGTATCCGCCGCGATGGTGACGGCTCGTGGGTGCTCGGAGCCGCTGTGACCCACGACGAGGTCTCGCGGGACCCGGCGATGGTCCGCGTGTTCCCCGCTCTTGCCGCCGCCTGCCGCGCCGTGGGTTCGCCGGCGGTGCGCAGCGTCGCCACCGTGGTGGGGAACATCTGCACGGCGGCTCCCTCGGCCGATGCGGCCGTGCCTCTGCTCGCGTATGGCGCGGAGGTGATCGTGGCGGCCGGACAGCCTGTCGAGCGCCGCATCCCCCTGCGTGGATTTTTCACGGGGCCGCGCCGGACCGTGCTGGCCCACGGCGACGTGGTCACGGGCGTCCGGTTGCCCGACCCCGGTCGCTACGGGGCGGCCTTCCACAGGGTCAGCCGCCGCCGCGCCCTGGATATCGCGCAGGTGTGCGTGGCGGCGGTCGTGTGGATCGGGCCGGGTGGCGAGTGTGAAGACCTTTCGCTGGCCCTGGGCTCCGTGGCGCCTACACCTTTGCTGGTCCCCGGGGTGGCCGAAGTCGCGCGCGATCGCCGGTGCAGCGCTTCTCTGCTGGACGAGCTCGCGGCCGCCGCCGTGGCGGCGGCCCGTCCCATCTCCGACGTGCGCGCGTCGGCCGCCTACCGGCGCTCCATGGTGGCGGCTCTGACCCGGGCCGCGGTCGAGGAGGCCTGGGGGCGGGCTGAAGGGAGGGTCTCGTGAGGCGCGAGGTCGGTCTGACGGTCAACGGCCGCGTCTACCCCGTGTACGTCGATCCGGCCGAGACGCTGCTCTACTGCCTGCGCGAGCGCCTGGGGCTCACCGGCACCAAGGAGGGCTGCGGCGACGGGGAGTGCGGGGCCTGCAACGTCCTGGTGGACGGCGTGCTGCGCAACGCCTGCCAGACCCTCGTGGGCGAGGCGGAGGGCCGCGAGATCGTCACGATCGAAGGGCTCGCGGCGGATGGCGCTCTGCACCCGCTGCAAGAAGCCTTCATCGCCACCGGGGCCGTGCAGTGCGGCTTCTGCACCCCGGGGCTGCTGATGTCGGCCAAGGCTCTGCTGGACCGGGTCCCCGAGCCCACCGAGCCCGAGATCCGCGAAGCGGTGGCCGGCAACCTGTGCCGGTGCACCGGCTACGTCAAGGTGGTGGAGGCCATCACCGCCGCGTCCCGGGGCGTCATCCCTCAGCTGCCCGAGGCGGGCATCGGCGCCAACGTCGCCCGCGCGGACGCCCTGGAGAAGGTGACCGGCGCGGCCCTGTTCGGCGCGGACGTCTCCCGGCCGTTCCAGCTCTGGGGAGCGGTGGTGCGCAGTCCCCGGGCCCACGCGCGCATCCGCGGCATAGACGCCGCCCCCGCTCTCGCTCTCCCCGGCGTGCACGCCGTCGTGACCGGCGCGGAGCTGCCCGCGGACCTCTTCTACGGCGTCGACCTGCACGATCAGCAGGTGCTGGCCCGCGACAAGGTGCGCTATATCGGTGAGCCGGTGGCCTTGGTGGCGGCCGACACCCCAGAGTCGGCCGCGCTGGCGGCCGCCGCGGTCGCCCTGGACCTGGAGGACCTACCCGAGGTGCACACCCTCGATCAGGCCCTGGCCGACGGGGCCCCGCTCGTCCACGAGCGCCTCGACGACTACCACGCGGGCTGGCCGGCCGTCCGATACGGCAACGTGTGCTCCGAGAGCTTCATCAGCCGCGGTGACGCCGACGCCGCGGAGTCCGCCTGCGACCGGGTCTTCACCCACACGTTCGAGACCCAGATCGTCCACCAGAGCTACCTCGAGCCGCACGCCAGCCTCGCCGAGGCCGACGCCCGCGGCAAGGTGACCATCTGGACCACGAATCAGAAGCCCTTCGCCGTGCGCCGCTACATGGCGCATTCCCTGGGGTGGCCCATGACCCGCATCCGCGTCATCGGCATGCACATCGGCGGCGGGTTCGGCGGCAAGCTCGAGATGGGCCTGGAACCCTTCTGCGCACTGCTGGCCCTCAAGACCGGGCATCCGGTCAAGATGGTGATGAGCCGGCGGGAGGAGTTCGTCGGAGCCAACCCCCGCCACGCAAGTAGGATCACCGTCACCACCGGCGTGACCGCGGACATGAAGATCGTGTTCCGGCGCGGCGACGTGCTGCTCGACACCGGCGCCTTCTCGGGCAACGGCCCAACGGCCGTGGGGCTGGCCATGTTCCTGCTCCCCGGACCGTACAAGATCGACAACCTGCACCTCCGGGGCCGCTGCCTCTACTCCAACAAGCCGAGCTCGGGCTCCTGCCGGGGCCCGGGCGGCCCGCAGGCCGTGTTCGCGGGCGAGTCGCAGATCGACATCATCGCCCGGGAGATGGGCTGGGACCCGCTCCAGTTCCGCCTCGCCAATGTGGTGGGCGAGGGTGACATCATCGGCGCCGGCCAGAGGCTCCACGACGTCGGCCTGCGCGAGTGCCTGGAGCGGGTGGCCGAGGAGATCGGCTGGGACGATCCCAAAGCCGCCGACCAGGGCAAGGGACTGGCGTGCAGTTGGTGGACCAGCGGCGGATGGTCGACCGCCGCGCAGGTCAACCTCAACGAGGACGGCACGGTCACCCTGGTGACCGGGGCGGTCGACATCGGGACCGGGGCCAAGTTCACCTCGATGCCGCAGATGGTGGCCGAGGAGCTGCGTCTGAAGGTGGGCGACGTGATCATCTCGTCGTGCGACACCGACTCCAGCCCGTACGACCACGGCGACGGCGGGAGCCGGATGACCTACAACGTGGGCCACGTGTGCCGGATGGCGGCGTTGGACCTGCGCTCCGAGATCTTGGAGCGCGCAGCGCTTCTGGCCGGTGACGACCCCGCCGATCTGGAGCTCACCGAGGAAGGGGTCACGGCGGTGGACGGCGGTCGCCTGGTGCTCACCCTGGCCGAGATCGCCGAGCGCAGCCGCGTCTCCGATCAGGGCCCCCTGGCCGGCAGGGCCTCGTTCCTGGCCCAGCAGCCGGCCTGCGAGGAGGGTGTCTGTGGCGGCCTGACCTACCCCGCTTTCCTCGCTCCCACCTTCAGTGCCCAGGCGGCGGCGGTACGGGTGGACCGACTCACGGGCCAGGTGACGGTGAATCGCGTCGCCGCGGCCATGGATGTCGGCCGGGCCATCAACCCGATGGCGGTCGAGGGCCAGCTCGAGGGCGGGGTGGCGATGGGGCTGGGCTACGGCCTCATGGAGGAGGTCAAGATGGTCGAGGGGCGGGTCGTCAACCCGGACTTCATCGACTACAAGATCCCTACGGCGGCCGACATGCCCGAGGTGGTGCCCATCATCGTGGAGGAGCCGTCCGGCAGCGGTCCCCACGGAGCCAAAGGTGTGGGTGAACCGCCGGCCTCCCTCCCCGCCGCAGCCGTGGCCAATGCGGTCGAGGACGCGGTCGGCGTGCGCCTGCGAAGCTTGCCCATGACGGCCGAGGCGGTGTTCGCGGCGCTCGGCGGGGCGTCGCCGGGAGAGTAGTTCGGGGGCTCACCGCCGTCGCCCCTATCAGGGGGAGGGACGGAACGAGCAGCCTACGAACCGAGCAGCACCTCAAGCTGTCTGTCGCCAACCTCGACCCAGGGGAGCTGCGGAAGCTCGCCGAAGGCCTTGTCGGCCGACACCAGAGCCTCAGCGTTGCGGTTCAAGGCCACTGCCGCCAACACGGCGTCGAACGCCCCCAGCGCGGGATACTCTCCCCAGAGGCTCAGGCCCAACTCGAGGTCCTCGGGATCCGTCACGAGCAGTGAGAAGGCCCGCGCGTAGTTCCGGGCGACGGCGATGGCGTCAGAGCGCGTCCGTCGGCGCGCGCGAACGTGAGCGAATTCCTGTACCACCTCGACCGTCGTCGTAGCCTCGACGAGTCCCTCCGCGTGTGCGGCCAGCAGGCGGCGACAGGGCGAGCGCAAAGGGTGCTCCTCGCCGACGGCGTAGCTCAGCACGGTCGTATCCAGGAGGATCACTCCGCGCCCCGGTCGTGCGCGGAATCGAGCTCGCGGCGAAGGTCCGCTGGATCGGCAGGGACGGTCATCGGTTCGGCGGCTAGGATGGCGTCGACGGCAGAGCGTCTTTCCTCGGCGTCGGCGGGGATCCGATCGATCGCTTCTCGGACAACGGCCGCTACGGACACCCCCCGTTGTCTGGCTGCACGGGTCAACTTCCTGTAGCGGTCGTCGTCTAGCAGGATCTGTAAGCGGTGATCAAGCATGTGCATACAGTAGCATATGTGTAGTCTGCGGCGGCTAGACCTTTGCGGACCTGTGACTGTGTGTAGCTTTCTCGCGTTTTGCGTCGCCGACCGCTACTATTGCGTAACAAGATGCACAAAGCGTGCACTTCCGGGGGATGGGGGGAATCATGCGGGCTGTGACAAGGGCGATGGCGGCTGCCTTCGCGCTGATGGTCGCGTTCTTGGTGTTGACGGCGGGGGCAGTCGCCGCCGAGGCGCCGGGAGCGGATGGGCAAGGCATGGACCGCCCCCACGCGGTCGAGCCCCCGAGCGCGTCGGGCTATGTGCCGGGCCAGGTGCTGGTCAGGTTCCGCTCTGGGGCCGGCGCCGAGGATCTTAGGCAGCTGCAAAACGCCGCAGGATTGCGCAAGAAGCTCGAGGATGTGGGCTCGAAGGGCAAGAGCGCGGTGCAACTGTTTGAGCTGCAGCCGGGTGTGCCGGTCGAGGCCGCGCTCCAGCGGCTGAGAAGGAGTCCCCACGTCACCTCCGCCGAGCCCAACTATCTGCGGCAGGCGTCGCTGATCTCCAACGATCCCTTCGTGGGAAACCAGTGGGGGCTCATCAACGGCGGGCAGACCATTGAAGGCGTAGCCGGGGTGGTCGACGCGGACATCGACGTCGAAGCCGCCTGGGCGAGCTCCGAGGGCGCCGCCTCGAACCCGGTCACCGTCGCGGTGATCGATACCGGCATCGACGCCACCCATCCGGATCTCTCCGGCAGCCTGTGGACCAACCCCCGGGAGATCGCCGGCAACGGGGTCGACGATGACGCCAACGGCTATGTCGACGACGTCAACGGGTTCAACTTGGCGGGGATCTCCCAGGGCTGGTTCAACGCGCTCTGGAACATGGGCGACGTCAGCACCAACTGGCGGGGACAATCCATCACGGGCACCGGGCAGAGCCTCTCGGCCGTGGGCCTGTGGCTGGGGAGTGTCGGGTCGCCCTCGGCGAACATCGATATTGAGGTGCGGGAGAGCCTGACCGGGGTCCCGCTGGCCACCGCCATGATAGCGCCGGCCGCCGTCACGGCCGCCGGGGGTCTCGTCACCGCCACGCTCACCAAACCGGTGACCCTGGCCGTCAAGACCTACTACATCCTCTTCCGCGCGAGCGCGGTCGACGCGAGCAACTACTACACGGTCAACGGCAACGCCACGTCGCTCGCCAACTACGTGAAGGACCCATACCGGGGCGGCTCCCAGCAGTGGTTCGACGGCACCAACTGGACGGCGACCTCCACCGACGATTGGTACTTCATCACGAACGCCAACGCCAACCCGATGGACGACAACGGGCACGGCACCCACGTGAGCGGCATCATCGGGGCCCGCATCGACAACGCCGTGGGGATCGCCGGCGTCTCCCACGGGGCCCGCATCATGGCCGTCAAGGCGGGCACCAGCGCGGGCAGCTTCACGAGCGCGGACGTCATCCAGGCGCTCCACTACGCCGCCGACAACGGGGCCAAGGTCATCAACATGAGTATCGGCGGTTTTGCCTTCTCCCAGCTGGAGCAGGACGCCGTCATCTACGCCCGGGGCAAGGGGGCGGTCCTGTTCGCAGCCGCGGGCAACGATGGAGCCAACGTTCACAGCTTCCCGGCGAGCTACTGGGGCGTGGAGAGCGTGGCCGCCACCACCAACCTCGACACCCGCGCCAGTTTCTCGAACTGGAACGCCAGCGTCGATCTCTCAGCCCCGGGCAAGGATATCTACAGCACCATGCCCACCTACCCCGTTGGACTGAACAGCGACGGGATCTCTCAGAATTACGCGTACCTCAGCGGTACCTCCATGGCCACTCCGATGGCGGCGGGTCTCGCAGCGCTGGTCTTCTCGCGCAACCCCGACATTACCAACAGCCAGGTGGAGACGGTCATGGAGACCCGGCTGGTCGACGACAAGGGTGTGGCCGGTTGGGATAGCAGCTTCGGCTACGGCCGCATCACCGGTCTCGGCCTCGCGAACGCGGTATCGGTGGGCAACAACCGCATCGACGGAGGCGTATATGTCTCGCCCTCACCCTTCGGCGAGACCCTCGACAGCCAGGGCGACCGCAACGACATCTTCAGCGTCTCTATCGGCGCTGGGGAACGCATCAAGCTGAGCATGACCGGTGCAGCCGGCACCGATTTCGACCTCTACCTGTATCCGCCCGGGACCACCGACGCCGCGCTGCAGGCGGGCTCGGCCACCCCAGTGGTCTTCGCGGCCGGGGCTGTCTATCCCGAGGTGACGAGCTTCGTGGCGCCCGCGGGAGCGGGGGGCACCTACTACCTCCGATTGGCGGCCAAGGCGGGCCGCGGAGCCTACTCGGTGACGTACAGCGTCATGGATGCCGACGAGAACATCCCCGGGGTCTCCGTCCCCGCCTCCCCGATCGCCGGCGCTCTAGGATTCTATCTCGACGAGAACGACGTCTACAGCGTGGCCTTGGGCGAGGGCCAGCAGATCATGGCCTCCTTGACCGGCGTCGATCACACCGACTTCTCGCTCTCCCTGTACGGACCGGCGGCCACCGACATCACGGCGACCCCGGTGGCCTCCGCA
This sequence comes from Actinomycetes bacterium, assembly GCA_021802965.1. Lineage (GTDB taxonomy): Bacteria > Actinomycetota > Thermoleophilia > RBG-16-64-13 > RBG-16-64-13 > JAJZQZ01. The sequence goes on along the minus strand of JAJZQZ010000087.1, from coordinate 3,347 downwards.
TCCGGCGGCGCGTATCCCAGGAAGCTCAAGTACGTCGTGCCCGCCGGCCAAGCCGGCACCTACTACCTGCGCGCGGAGTACATGCCGGGGTCGTGGGACGGCAGCTACACAATCACCTACCGGGTTGGCGTCGCCGACGTGACTCCTCCGACGACGACCGCCACCCTCTCCGCGCCCGCTGACGGCACCAACGGCTGGTACCTCTCCCCGCCCACCGCGACGCTGACCTCCAGCGAGGCGGGGGCCACGTACGTGCAGTGGGAAGGTACGTCCGGCGGCGGGTGGTCGCCCTACACGAACCCCGTGGGAGCCTACGAGGGCGCCAACACCCTGTACTTCTACTCTGTGGATGACTCCGACAACGTCGAGGCCGTGAAGAGTGTCCTGGTGAAGACCGACCAAGCCGCCCCGTCGATTCCCACATCGTTGGCCGTGAACGTCGACAGCGCGACCGCGGTCTCCCTCACGTGGACGGCCTCCACAGACGCGACGAGCGGTGTGTCGGGCTACGGCATCTACGATGCGGACACCAACACGAGACTCGGCAGCACCACCAGCCTCAGCTACCAGGTGACGGGTCTGGCGCCGGGCGCCGAGCGGCGCTTCTACGTGACCGCCATCGACAACGCCGGCCGTGAATCGGTCGCGAGCGCGACGGTGCAGACCTCGACCGTACCCACGGGCGGCAACGTCTCGGCCAGTCAGAATTCCGTCACGGTGACCTTTTCGACGGTGACGAGCGCCGGGTGGCTCGACGTCACCACCAGCACGACCCCGCCCGGTTCGCAGAGCGGCTTCCAGCTGAACGGCGTCTACTACGATGTCTCCACGACGGCCGGCTACAGCGGGGCCATCACCATCACGCTGCCGTACGACCCGGCTACGGTCGCCAACACGCTGGCTTTGCGTCTGTACCACTACGACACGGGCCTGAGCACCTGGATCGATGTCACCACCGGCGTCGACACGGTGGCGCACACGGTGACCGGCGTGGTCACGTCGTTCTCGTGGTTCGGCACTGGGGAACCGGGGCAGGTGTTCGGAGGGTTCCTGGAGCCGCTTTCCTCGGCCGAGCTGCGGACGTTCAATCGTGGCCAAACAATGCCGGTGAAGTTCAGACTGGCGGATGCAAACGGACTCCCGGTCACGAAAGCGGTTGCGCGGATCTATCTGGCGCCGGTGGTGAACGGCGTCGTGGGGGCCGAGCGGCTCGGCTCGGCGGCGGGGGGCAAGCCAGGCAACGTCTTCCGCTACGACCCCGCGGGGGATGTCTACGTCTTCAACCTGGATACCAAGCGGCTTTCCGCGGGAACGTGGCAGATACGGGTGCAGGTGGACGACGGGCTGTCGTACCTCATGCGGGTGGCTCTGCGATAGGCGGCTGATGGTTGGGAGCTACAGGGTATTCGAGCGCGCCCTGTCCCGGGGCAGCTTGCCTTACTTCGTCGGCGGCTGAAAGTGGATCGAGTTATAGAGGATCTGGGCGACCTCGCCCCGCGATGCGTTCCGCCACGGGTCCCATCCCTCCAGGGGGATGCCCTCCAGCAGCCCGTTGTGCTCGGCCACCTGGACGTTGTGCCCGTGGGTGGGGTCGTCGAAGCCGCGCATGTAGCCGTGGTAGCCGGCATCGGGTTCCTTGAGGGGCGCCGTGGAGTAGGTGCGGATCGCCCGCACCACCATGCTGATGAGCTGGGCGCGCTTGATGGAGCCGAAGGGGTTGAACGTGCTCGGCGACATGCCCCTGACCACGCCGTCCCGGTAGGCGGCGGCGATGTAGTTGTCGGGATAGAGGTCGGAGGGGCCGGAGACGTCGACGTCGGGGAAGGTGCAGACGTCGGCCTCGGACACCGCGACGCTCATCCCCCGCACGATCATCTTGGTGAAGTGCTGGCGGGCGACCGGGTTCTGGGGCCGGAACTCCGCGGTGCCCTCGCCCACCGGGTAGCCGTCGATGACGTCCAGCTGCCAGAGGCTGTAAATGGCCAAGAAGTAAGGGTGGTCGGTGGGGACGTCGACGAAGGGCGATTCCATCGGGGGCGCGACCTTGGCGGCGGCGGGGGCGGCTAGGAGCGCCAAGATCGCCGCCAGCGCGAGGAAAAGTGCGGGTAGCGAGCGTGGTGCTTGGGCGTCGGCGAACCGGCGGCCAGGGACCCGGAGTCCGAGGTTGCGGCGGCGCCGGCGATCGCGACCATGATGCCTGCGGAAATCGGCTTTGTCAGGGTCGGTCGAGATGTTCATGCGCATGATCTCCTCCCCCGGTCGCGCACTGCGGGTGGGGCGGCCTCCCTTGCCGGCCCGACGGCTCGATTCTAATGCCGAGCTCGCCCGGGGGGAAGAGGGGGCGAGCGGAACGGGCGTCCAAGAACAGCTCGGGACCGCGGCTACAGCTCGGCGGCCTCCTGCGGGCAGTTCTGCGGCAGTCGTTGCGCCCAGGCGCGGAGCACGTGCCTATCGCGATAGTGCGCCCTTGCGGTGACGTCTGAGGACAGGCTGCATGGGACGCTACGCGGCGTGTAGGCGCTGGATCAGCCAGGCGATGGTCTCCCCCAGGTCGCGCATGTTTCGCAGTCCCTCCTCGTCGCCCGCGACCTCGCCCTTCTCTCGGCCCACGCCGAAGTTCCAGTAGGTCGAGCCGGGGACGATCATGCGGCTCATGAGGAACATGTGGTTGATCTGGTCGAACACGCTGGTGGCTCCACCCCGGCGGTTGACCACCACCCCGGCGCCGATCTTGCGGGCGAAGAGACCGCCATTCTGGAAGGCGACGTAGCCGGCGCGGTGAATGAGGGCGGTCATCTCGGCGGTCATGCCGGCGAAGTAGGTGGGCGAGCCTAGGATGATGGCGTCGGCCTCGAGCATCTTGGCCATGTGATCGTTGAACTTGTCGGAGGTGACGGAGCAGCGCTTGTCGAGGTTCTCCCGGCACCTCATGCATGCCGTGCAGCCGCGCAGGGGCCTGCCTCCTACCTGGACCAGCTCGGTGTCGATGCCGGCCTCGGCGATGGGCTCCAGCACCTTCCGCAGCAGGTACTCGGTGTTTCCGCCTCTGCGGGGGCTTCCGTTGAAGGCGATGGCTTTCATGGAACGGGGCTCCTTGTCGTAGTGCCGGTGTCGTGGCGCCGGCGGCGGGTGGCGCCCGTTGCCCCCCAGCCGAGGGTGCCCGCGGGTGGCGGTCGCAGGCTGCGCTCGCGGCCGCGGCCTCACTGATGGCCGCCGCCAACGCCTGTCGGCCCGATGATATCCGCCGGGCGGCCGATGCGCTAGAATCGGAGTCTCTCGCGGAGTGGCATCCGGTCTGGTGGCCGGCCCGGTCTTCAAAACCGCTGTTGGGCGGTGATCCCGTCCAG